>NZ_CALUWY010000002.1 GCF_944324615.1 uncultured Mailhella sp. | reverse complement strand
TTGAGGCATGTGCCGCCGAGCCAGGTGGATTCCACGAGGGTGACTTCCGCGCCGCGCTTTGCGGCGTCAAAGGCGGCGGTATAACCGCCGGGGCCTGCACCTATGACAGTGATGCGCATGGGAAAACCTTTTCCTTACAGCTTTGCCGCGCGAAGCCGGCAATGCGCGCGCCGCTGGAAAAAAGCGGCTGACCACGGCGCGCGGCGACAGGGGCGCGGCGGGAGGAAAAGCCCGGAGGCTTTTCCGGAAAGACGCGGACTAGTCGTCTTCGCAGACGGGGTTGAGCTTGTATTCCATGGCGATGCCGTCATGGAGGGAGCCGGTGACCAGGCAGCCGTTCTTCATGACGCGGGCCACGCGGTCGAAGGTGTCGAGGTCTTCTTCGTCGATGCCCACGTTGGCGGTGATGGTGATCTTCAGCACGCGGCTCTGACCCTTTTCGTTGGCGTCCACATCCATGAGGGCCGTGAGATCGAGGCTGTTGTACTTGAGGCCGCGCGCTTCCATGGCGGCGTTCAGGGCCGCGGCGTAGCAGTACAGGGCGGCCGCGCCGAGGAGCTGTTTTGCCGTGCCGCCGCGCTGATCGGCGGGCACGTTGGTGTTGTCGATAACGATGTTGCCGAGGGCGGCGCCACCGGTTTCAATGGTGTGAACATCCCCGTTTCTGTGATAGGCGACGGTAAGCTGCATGGCTTGTATCCTTGCGTGATGGGCTGAAGATGAAAGAAAAGCGCCCGGAGAGTACGCGGCGCGTGCTCCGGGCGCCGGAGAGAGAGGGTGCGGATTGGCAGTCTAGGCGCAGTCGTGCTTGTCCCAGGGTTCGCGGTTGTCGCGCTGGATCACGGATTCCATGCGGGCAATGGCTTCCTTGAGCTTCTTGATTTCGTCAAGCTTCAGGTTGGGGTTCTTCATCACCTGGTAGATGATGGCGCCGGTGCAGCTTTCGGAAATGGGCAGGTCGGCGATGGTGGCGATGGTGACGGCGATGTCCTGAGCGTTGACGGCACGGTCGACGCTGCCGATCTTGCCGTTGATGGCAAGGCCCTGGAAGGCCGCGCCGGAGGCATTGGCCACCACCACGAGGGTGCGGCGGTCGGCGGCTTCGAGAGCGGCGGCAAGGGCGGCGTCGCCTTCGGCCAGAACGAGCACGGTTTCAGCAGAGGTTTCAAGGGCGGCGGCGATGCCTTCGGCATCAGCCTTCACCGCGCCGAGGGCTTCGGCGGCTTCGGCAAGGCCCGCGCAGTCGGCGTTGGGCAGAAGAGCGGCCTTCTTCAGAGAGTCGGCGGAAGCATTGAGCACGAGGATTGCTTTCTTTTCAGCCATGACGATGTTCCTTCATATATGGGTTGCGGGCCTTGGCCCGTATGCTTCGGGGGATCCCGGGGCAGAGCCCCGGGAATGTGTTACTTGACGAGGTTCGGGTCTTCCATGATCTGGTAGATGGGCGCACCTTCGGCATCGGCGGGAATGGGGTTGCCGGTGATGTAGCAGAGGGTGGGCACGATGTCGGCCAGCCAGCGGGGACGAGGATAGCGGTAGCCCTTCTTGATGTTGGGGCCGCGGAACATGAGCAGGTTCTTCAGGCTGCCGCAGCCGGATTCACCGGTGGGCAGGCCGTAGCCGTGTTCAGCCATGTATTCGGGCTTGAGCACATAGACCACGTCGCCGGCCTGAGCACCGCCCATGCCGAAGACCTGGGCATCTTCCTTGCGCACGGCGAGCAGCACGGGACGTTCGCCGGTTTCAGGATGCTTGTAGTCGAGCAGGGCGTTGATGATGCGGTCGCGCACCTTTTCGTAATCTTCAGGTTCCACGATGCCGCCGGGGTACTTGCCCTTCAGGTTCACATACACGAACATGTAGCGCTGAGGCACGGCCTGGGACTTGGTCACGTCGAGAACGTAGTTGAAGCCTTCGGTCTCTTCGTAGATATCCCAGTAGTTTTCCGACTTCTTGGGCTCATAGGAGCACAGGCCGGCTTCCTTCAGGGCGTGGGCGGTGTTGAGGATGGGGCCCATGGGGGTGGCGCCGTGGTCGGAGCACACGCACATGAGGGTTTCGTCGCCCATGAGTTCCATGAGGTTGCCGAGCAGGCGGTCTTCCACGGTGTAGATGTGGCGTTCCATCTTTTCGGCGCGGGCGCGCACTTCAGGATCCTTGCTGTCGAGTTCGCTCAGCCAGCCATGGTAGAACCAGTCGATGGGATGGGAGTGCATGTAGAACAGATCCCAGTCGGGGTTGGCGGTGAGCAGGCACTTCACGGCGTTCCAGAGCCAGGCGCTGTGGAATTCCACCAGTTCGCACACGGTGTCGGTGTCGATGATGCCGTGCAGGTAGGCCACAAGACCGATGTCGTTGGCCGTGATCTGGCGGGAAAGGTCGATCTGGTCGGCGGCGGAGGCGGGAGAGATGAAGCCGATGCGGCCGGCAATGCCGGAAACATAGAGCTTGAATTCTTCGGCGTCGTCGGAAAGCTGCATCAGCTTGCAGCGGAACACGCCCTTTTCGGTGCGGCCGTCGGCGGCAATGGTGAAGTCATGCTGCACAGGTTCGCTCCACTGGCCCACCTTGATGGTGAAGAAGGCCTTGGAGTAGTCCTTTTCAGGGCAGAGGGCGAAGGTGTCGAAGCCGTCGTCGCCGCTTTCCCAGGTGAGGCCGTACCACACCTGATCCTGCAGGGGTTCGATGGATTCCTTGAAGTGCATCTTCACTTCCATTTCCAGGGGTTCGTCGCAGTCGGGCAGGTTCTTCCAGCCCTTGGCGTCGTCGAAGCGGCCCTGAACGCCCATGGGATAGTAATCGGTGGAGATCACGCTTTCCGAGGCGAGGAATTCCTTGTGTTCGTTGCCGTGCAGAGGCCAGCGGGTTTCAGCGGGGGAGAGGCCCTGACCCATGACCAGGATGCCGTTCTTCATGTGGGAAGGCCAGGACATGGGGTAGTTCACCACGATGCACTTCTTGCCTTCCTTGTCCCAGGCGTCCCAGATGGTCTGGGCGGTCAGAATGTCGGAACCGAAGGCCTGAGAGGTTTCCTTGTAGTCGAGGCTGCGGCCTTCGTGATAATAGTAGTAGTCTTCCACGCCGTGGGTGCGGGGATAGGCGCCCGTGCAGATGGTGGCCCAGGAGGGAGGCGTAACGGTGGGCAGGTTGTAGCCTTCGGGAATGAAGCTGCCTTCCGCCATGAACTTGCGGAAGTTGTCCAGGCCGCCCTGGGCGAGCATCGCTTCAAGACGTTTGGGAATAAGGCAGTCGTAACCGATGAGTGCGGCTCTTTTGGCTTTGGGCGACATGTAAAACTCCTTGCAAAGTATGAGTACTTATCGTGAGGGGGGAACATCGTTCCCGCTTCTGCATGATTCAAAAAGCGTGCCAAAGGGGCATGACGCCTGGGTGCAAGGCCGGAAAATAAAAATTTTCCCAAAGAAATAAGGTAGTTTGCAGGCCGTTATGAAAAGTGTCCGGGGGCGTTTCCGCCAGGATCGTCACAAGGGGGGCCGCCAGGCGCCGAAAAAATCGGACAAATCTGTCACAATATGCCGAAAAAAATATTAATCATTATTATTTTCGGCAAGTTGCCTGATAGCGACATATTTGTCGTGTTTTGCGAAAAAAATGTCGCAAAAGATGTAGGAGAAGGGGAGGTGTGATGATAAAAATAACAATATTACCAGGTTATGACGAAAAGAGCTTTTTGGCACAATCCTTGCTTAACTAAGCGCAGCCTACATGCAGCTTTTGCTGAAAACCTTTGAGAGAGAGGAGAGTGTCATGGCAACAAACAACACCACTCACGAGCAGGAAAACGACCTCAGGCCGGAAAAGGGCATATTCTGGCCTGCCATGATCGGCGTACTGCTGATCGCCCTGCCCATGCTGTTTTTCCCCAAGGCTTCTGAGGAAATCATCGGCGCCATCTACACGCCGTTCAGCATCAAGTTCGGTTCGCTGTATCTGTGGATCACCGTGGGGCTCATCATTCTGTGCGTCTACTTCGCCTGCAGCCGCTACGGCGACATCAAGTTCGGTGATCCCGGCGAAAAGCCTCAGTATTCCCTGCCTTCCTGGGTTGCCATGATCTTCTGTTCCGGTGTGGCCGGCGCGGTCATGTTCTGGTCCATCGTGGAACCTCTGTGGGACCTCATCACTCCGCCTCAGTATGCGGAACCCATGAGCACGGAAGCCTTTGACTGGGCCCTCACCTACATGCTCCTGCACTGGGGCCCCAATGCCTGGTGCACCTACTTCATCACCGCTCTGCCCATCGCCTACCTGTTCCATATCCGCCGCAAGCCCGTGCTGCGTATCTCCGCGGCCTCGGAAGTGGTGCTCGGCAAACAGACCAACGGCATCCTCGGCCGCGCCTGCGATGTGTTCTTCATCCTCGGCCTGCTCTTCTGCACGGCCGTGACCATGTGCATTTCCCTGCCCACCGTGGAAGCCGCCCTTGAGCAGGTCTTCGGCATCAAGCCTTCCTTCACCGTGGAAATCGTGGTGCTCATCGTGAGCGCCGGTGTGGCTGCCTGGTCCGTGTGGTCCGGCCTGAACAAGGGCATCAAGGTGCTCTCCGACATCAACGTGATCATCGCCCTCGGCATGGTGGCCTACGGCGCCCTCTGCGGCCCCACCGCCTCCCTGTTCGACATCTTCACCAACGCGTTCGGCAAGTTCGTGGGCAACTTCTGGAACATGAACTTCTGGACCTCGCCCTTCAGCGACAGCACCTTCCCCCGCGACTGGACCATTTTCTACGCTCTGTTCTGGGCCGGTTACGGTCCCTTCATGGGCCTGTTCATCGCCCGTATTTCCCGCGGCCGCACCGTGCGTGAAGTCATCGCCTGGGGCCTCGTGGGCACCTGCGCCGGCGGCTATCTCATCCATGGCGTGTTCGCTTCCTACACCCTGTACATCCAGTACCACGGCATTCTTGATGCGGTGAGCATCCTCAAGAACTCCGGCGGCCCCGCCGCCATGATGGCCGTGCTCGACACCCTGCCCTTCGGCAAGGCCGTCATGCTGGTGTACTGCGCCTTCTCCACCATCTTCCTCGCCACCTCCGTGGACTCCGGCTGCTACGTCATCTCTTCCGTGGCCACCACCCGCATGGGCGTCAACGACGACCCGGCCCGCTGGCACCGCTCCTTCTGGGCTTTCGTGCAGGCCCTGCTGGCTCTCGGTCTTCTCTCCATCGGCGGCCTCGGCGTGGCCAAGATCTTCGGCAACTTCTCCGGCGCACTCATGGCTCTGCCCACCATGCTGCTGACTGTGGCATGGCTGAAGATCGTCAAGAAGGACGGGCACTACATGCTCTGCAACTTTGTGGAAAAGGAATGCCTGCCTTCCGGCCTTGATGAGGAAGCCAAGGCCAAGTAATCGGATTTCTTCCTGAACATGAGCCCCCGGGGAATCATTCCCCGGGGGCTTTTCTTTTAAGGCCGGCTCTGTCGCTTTTTTTCCATGCCTCTGCCTGGAGTCAGCCTGATTCCGGCCCCTGCGGGGCCTGAGACGAACGGAAGCGGCGTATCCGGCTCTTCCTCTATGCATGCAGAAAAGGGCCGGATATGCCCTGCCGGGGGCCGCAGAAAGGGCAGATAAGCCTTTTTCAGAAAAGAGACAGGCCATTGTCTGAGGCGCGGAACGGTTACTGCAATGGGAGTGCGGCAGGCCGGAGGCGCTGGCGTCAGCATTCCCTGCGCCTGTACGGGATACGCCGTCCCTTTGGGCGGCAGGCTGTGGTGGACAGGGGCAGGCATTTCCATGCGTTATGCCCTCCCGCGCTCTGTCATCGTTTCCTGTCTGCCTCTTGTTCCGCCGGGAAGCCTGCGGAGTCCGGCACGGTATGCGGTACCTGTGCGCTGCGCGGGGCGCAGGAGGCCCGGGCTTTTGCAGGGGGACTTTCGGCTGTTCTGGCGAAAAAGCGCGCAGAGGGAGGACGCGGTCTTTGTTTCGTATCTGCCGGAAGCGGGTATGGAAGCGCGCCCGGAAGAGCCGACGGCCTTTTGTGCGTCGCAGGGCGCGCCTGTCGGCAGCGCATAGCCTGTTCCCGGCGGAGAGGAAAAAGGGGGAAGGCGTGGCGTTTCCCGCGCATCGGTCAGGATCATGGAAGCAGGCATGCCGGAAATAAAAAGCGTGGCGCTTCCCGTGTCCCTTTCAGGCAGAGGCCTCAGGGTTCTGTATACGGCGGCGCGGTATCGACCGCAGGCCCAAGCAACGGGATTTCTCCTGCGGGAGTGCGGCAGGCAGGAGGCGCTGTCTCAGCATTCCCTGCACCTGTACGGGATACGCCGTCCCTTTGGGCGGCAGGCTGTGGTGGACAGGGGGCAGGCATTTCCATGCGTTATGCCCCGCGCGCCTGCGCTTTGTGTAATTTCTGTCCTTGAGCACGTCCTTCATGATCTTCATGCCCGTCCGTGCGTCTGCGTTTTGCCATCGTTCTTTGTCTGCTTCTTGTCCTGTTGGGAAGCCTGCGGAGTCCGGCACGGTATGCGGTACCTGTGCGCTGCGCGGGGCGCAGGAGGCCCGGGCTTTTGCAGGGGGACTTTCGGCTGTTCTGGCGAAAAAGCGCGCAGAGGGAGGACGCGGTCTTTGTTTCGTATCTGCCGGAAGCGGGTATGGAAGCGCGCCCGGAAGAGCCGACGGCCTTTTGTGCGTCGCAGGGCGCGCCTGCCGCAGCCCTGTGCTGGTCAGTGATCCTCCCCGGTCGGAGAAGAGGTGTTTAACCAGAAAAGGCCGCCCCTTTCGGGACGGCCTTTGACGGATGAAGGGAGAATTTATTCCGCCTTCTTTTCTTCAGGTGCGGTTTCCTGCGTTCTGGCGGCTTCCTGCGCTTTGGCGGCGTTCTGAGCGGCCTTTGCGGCATCGGCGGCTTCCGGGTCGAGGGTCTTTCCTCTGCGGCGCAGAATGAAGGTGTAGGCCGGGCCGGAGATGACGTAGCTTATGAGAATGAGGAAGCAGAACAGGCGGGGCAGGGAGAATACCATGCTGAGCACGATGAGCGTGGCCACCATGGTCTGGAAGGGATGAGCCTTGATGAAGCCGAATTCCTTGAAGGAGAAGTACCGCACACGACTGACCATGAGCAGCGGCACGATGATGGACATGAGCAGCGTGAGCACGGGCAGGATGGGCATGAGGAAATCGGGATAATAGGGCATGAACAGCACGAAGGTTGCCAGCACGCAGGCGCAGGCAGGGCTGGGCAGGCCCACAAAGAAGCGCTTGGAGGTGGTGGACACGCCCACGTTGAAGCGTGCCAGGCGCAGGGCCGCGCAGCCGCAGAAGAGGAAGGCCACGGCAAGGCCGAGACGGCCGAATTCATGCAGCTGCCAGGCATACGCCAGCATGCCCGGGGCCACGCCGAAGGTCACGTCGTCGGCCAGAGAATCGTATTCTATGCCGAACTGGCTTGCCGTGCCGGTGAGGCGGGCCACCTTTCCGTCCAGTCCGTCCATGGCCGCGCCGACGAGAATGGCCCAGGCCGCGTAGTCGAACTGGTGATTGAAGGCAAGAATGATGCTGAAGAATCCGGCAAAGAGGCTGGCGGTGGTGAAAAGATTCGGCAGAATGTACACGCCGCGGGGCACGGGCTTGTTGGGATCGCGCATGGTGAGCCTCTCTTACGCTTCTACTGAAGCGGACTTCTTGGCAAGAACCGTCTGACCGGCAAACACATCTTCACCGATACGAACCGCAGAAGTATAGTCGGCGGGCAGATAGACGTCAACGCGGGAACCGAAACGTATCATGCCGAATCTCTGGCCGCGCTTGAGCGTATCGCCCTGTTCGGCATGGGGCACGATGCGGCGGGCGACGAGTCCGGCGATCTGCACGAAGGTCCAGGTGTCGCCTTCCTCATCCTTCATCTGCCAGAGGCACTGTTCGTTGTCGGTGGAGGCCTTGTCCCAGGCGGCGTTGAAGAACTTGCCGGGCAGGTAGCGTATGCCGCATACCGTGCCGCTCACCGGAGCGCGGTTCACATGAACGCTGAAGATGTTCATGAAGATGGAAATGCACATCCGCTCTTCCCCGCTCATGGGATCGGTGCGCTTTTCCATACGGATGATGCGTCCGTCGGCCGGGCTGACGGCAAGGCCCGCTTCCTGGGGCACGACGCGTTCCGGGTCGCGGAAGAAATGCACGGAGAACCACAGGCCCACAAGGGCGACGAGGGTGGCGGGCCACCAGTCCAGGATGGCGAAACAGAGGGAAACGACGGTAAGCAGACCGATGATGGGAGCACCTTCGGGGGCGAGACCGATACCGGGCTTGTTCATCAAAAACTCCTTTGTGGTGGGGTGTCCCCCTCCTGCGGGAGGAGGGTGCGGCCGCGGCATGCCGGAGCGTCGGCTGCCTCGCGCAGGGCTGCCCGTGCCGTGGGGAAAAGAACCGGGATGCGGCCCGGTGAGATGAAATCGCCCGGCAAACCATGTCTGCCGGGCGAGAGAATGTTAATCCTTGCGGCGCAGGATGACAACATGCTTGAGCGCGCCTTCGCCGGAACTGCGCGTCTGCACCTCGGGGTCGTCCTGCAGCGCCAGATGGATGACTCTTCTCTGGTAGGCGCTGAGCGGCCTTGTGGTCTGCACCTTGCCTGTGGCCTTCACCTTTTCCGCAAGGGAAAGGGCCAGTTCCTGCAGGCGGGAATCCTGCCGGACGTGATAGTCGCCGGCATCCACCTGCAGGCGCACCTGCGCGCCCATGGCGCGGGTGACCATGCGCGAGGCGAGGTACTGTACCGCGGCGAGGTTCTGTCCGTCGCGCCCGATGAGAAGGCCGGTGTCTTCGCTTTTCACCGAGACCTGGAGGCGGTCTTCACCGATTTCCAGGGAAAGATCCACGGCTTCAGGTTCGATGTCCAGAACAGGAGCCACCAGCTTGCTGATGATGGTTTTCGTGGTTTCCGCAAGTTTTTCCTGGTCGAGTTCCGCCAGCGGCACGCGGGGCAGGGTGCTTTCCAGCGCGTCGGCGTCTTCGCTTTTGGGAGCGGCTTCCTTGCGGTTGTTTCCCTTGTTCTGCCTGGGCTGGCGGGGCTGACGGGCACGGGGGGCGTCGGCGCCTTCTTCAGGCCTGGCGTCCTTTTCTTCGCTGCTTTCCCTGGCAGCGGAAGGCTCGGGGCTGAGCGCGGGCACGGCTGAGGGACGCGGCACGGGCAGGGAAGAGGCCGCGGGCGCGGCTTCTTTTTCCGCTTCCTGCCGGGATTCCCGGCGGTTTTCCCTGTTCTCTTCCTTCGGCGCTTCGGCGTTTTCGGCCTTTTCCTTGCGGCGGTCATTGCGGCGACGGCGGCCCTCGGGCTTTTCAGGCTTTTCCTGAAGCGCCGCGGGGTTCTGCATGAAGTCGGGCAGCGTGGCGAGGCGTGCCCGGATTCTGGCCTTGCGCGCTCCCACGATGCCGAAGATGCCCGTCTTCGCATCTTCAATGATTTCTATTTCCAGCTTTTCCCTGGGGACATCGTAGTAGGTGCAGGCCTCCGCGATGGCGGCATCCAGGGTTTTCCCCAGAAACTCTTTGGATTCGCTCATGTCTTTCCCCTGCTACTTGGTTTTATGCAGGGTCCAGGACTGCTGAATGATGGACAGGATGTTGTTGCACAGCCAGTACAGCACCAGGCCGGAGGGGAAGTTGATGAACATGACCGTGAACACCACGGGCATGATCATCATGATCTTGCGCTGCTGCGGATCGCCCATGGCGGGGCTGAGCCACTGCTGCAGGAACATGGTGGCGCCCATGACGAGCGGCGTGATGTAGAAGGGGTCCTTCACGGAAAGGTCGGCCAGCCAGAGCAGGTCGGTGCCGGGCAGGTAGGTGATGAAGGAGGCATGGCGCAGTTCAATGCAGTTGAGAAGCGCCTGATACAGGGCCACGAACACGGGAAGCTGAATGAGGATGGGCAGGCAGCCGCCCATGGGGTTCACGCCGTAGGTCTTGTAGAGCTGCATCATCTCACGGCTGAGGGCTTCCTTGTCGTTCTTGTACTTTTCCTGCAGCTGCTTCATGCGGGGCTGGAGCTTCTTCATCTGTTCCATGGACTTGAAGCTCTTGCGGGACAGCGGCCAGAAGACGATCTTGATGAGGATGGTCAGCAGGATGATGGCGAGGCCCCAGTTGCCGAGGAAGCCTTCAAACCAGGTGAGGAGCTTGAGCAGCGGCACGGCAAGGAAGGTGAAGATGCCCATGTCCACGGAGGACTTCAGGTCGTTGGGGGCGGCGTCGAGCAGGTCGCGGCTCTTGGGGCCGAGCCACCAGGAGGCCTTCAGTTCGACGGGCTGTCCGGCGTTGAGGGCGACATCCTGAAGTTCCACGGCCGCGCGCCACACGCCGCCTTCGGTGATGCGGCCCTTGAACACGCTGTTCTGGCCGGCTTCGGGAAGAACGGCGGAAAGGAAATAGTTGCTCATGAGGCCGGCCCAGGCAATATCGCCGGAGCTCATCACGCCTTCCTTGGTGAGGTCTTCCACGTCCACGTCGCGTTCCAGGGAACCCTTGAGGTTCCAGGCCATGCTCATGGCGTCGTAGTTGCTCTTGCCGCTGAAGTTGGTGGCGCCGAGGCTGTAGGACACGCGCGCGGCGGGGGTGGCGGTGGCGGCCGTCAGGGTGACCTTTTCATCCATGAGGTAGGTGTCGGCATGGAAGGTGATGACGCGGTTTATGCGTATCCCGTTCATTTCACCGGTGAAGGTGAGGGTGGCCTCGCCCGTTTCCAGGCTGATGTCGGAACCGTCGAAGCTCCACTGACCCATGTTCCAGGTAGGCTGGCCGTTCACCAGAAGGCCCATGGGCGCCACGGTGGCGGCAGCGGGAGACACCATGTTGAACTGCGGGGAGTCGGGCAGGATGGAAGCCTTGTAGTTCTTCAGCTGGAAGGACTGAAGCACACCGCCGCCGGAATGGAACACGGCTTCGTACAGAGGCGTGCTCACGCGCACTTCGCGGCCTTCGGAAGGCACGAACTTGGCCACGGGAACGACGGGGGCTGCGGGAACGGGAGCAACGGCTTCAGGCTGGGCCTGCTGTTCGGTGGCTGCGGGCTGGGGCTGTTCGGGCAGCCAGCCCATGTATTCGGAAAAGGCCTGCCAGCCGAAGAGCAGGACAATGCAGATGACGACGGAAAGGATGAGGCGACGGTTATCCATGACGTTCCTGAGAGTCTGCGCCGGGCGCAGAGGGATGATCGTTTGAAAGGGGGGGCACAGGGTCGAAACCGCCCGGATTTCCGGGGTGGCAGCGCAGAATGCGCCGGATGGCCAGCCAGAGTCCTTTAAGCGGACCGTGCCGCTCAATGGCTTCTATGGCATAGGTGGAACAGGAGGGATAGAAGCGGCAGCAGGGAGGGTAAAGCGGCGAAATGCAGCGCTTATAGAACCTGATGGGCAGGATGAGAAGCCGCTGGGCGAGGTTCATGCCGCGTCTCCTGAAGGGGTGGGTGCGGCGTTTTCCGCCCCTGGTGCTTCAGAAAGCTCGGCGAGCAGGGGCAGAAGTTCGTTTTCCGCAAGGCTGAGGTCGAACTTGTCGGCACGCAGATGCTTTTTGGGCGTGACGACAATGTCCATGGGGGGCATTTCATGCTGATGCAGGCGGAAGAAGGAGCGCAGGACGCGCTTGATGCGGTTCCGTGCAACGGCATTGCCGCATTTTTTGGTGACAGCAAGCCCAAGACGCCCCGTTCCGGCCATGCCGGAACTCAGGGCGAACACGACGAAGTATTTCGTGAAGCGGCGTTCTCCCCCGCTGTAGCAGGCGGTGTATTCCGCCCGGCGGGTGATGCGCCGTTCTCTGGGCCAGGTCAGGGACATGGAATCATCCATGCTGCGCTCGGACAGAATTTAAACGCAAAATGTGGGCGTGGCGAAACGCCGCGCCCGAAACATTTGCATACTCTGCCCGGTTTCCTCCGGAGAGGGACCGGGAAGCGCACCTGTGGGTTAGGCAGACAGGCTCTTGCGGCCCTTGGCGCGGCGACGGCTGATGATGGCGCGGCCGTTGGGGGTGCTCATGCGGGCGCGGAAGCCGTGGGTACGCTTTCTGCTGATTTTGCTGGGCTGATACGTTCTTTTCATGACGCGCGGTCTCCTTACTGAGATTGGAACATGCAGATATAGCGCGCCTTGCCTTGTCCGTCAAGTCGGAAGCGGGGCGGCGCGCCGGAAAGTTGCCCGGGCCGGGGCGATGCCTATGTGTATGCCGGGAGAAGGCCGCGGGCAAGCATTAAAATGCGCTTTTTCGCAGAATGGTTCCTGTTTTTTCCGTTTTCCGCACAGGGGCCGCCCTGCGTGACAAATGAGGGCTTTGTGCATACTATGCGCCGTATTGTCAGCCGCATGCGCGGCGAAGGAGCAAAGTCATGCAGGGCGTTCCCGTACTTCGCGTTGCGGCCATACACGACCTTTCGGGGTTCGGCCGTGCCTCTCTCACCGTAGCCATTCCCATTCTCGCCACCATGGGCATACAGGTCTGCCCCCTGCCCACGGCGGTGCTGTCCTCCCAGACTTCGGGCGTGGACGATTTCACCTTTCTCGACCTCACCGCGCAGATGGGCCCCATCATGGACCACTGGGCGCGCATGGGCCTCATGTTCGACGCGGTCTATTCCGGTTTTCTGGGCAGCCCCGACCAGTCGTGGCTTGCGGGCCGCTGCATCCGGGAATTCCGCGCGCCGGGAGGCATAGCCGTGGTGGATCCCGTGCTCGGCGACAACGGCACGCTGGATCCGACGCAGACGCCGGAAATGGTGGAGGCCATGAGCCGTCTTGTGGGGCAGGCCGACATCATCACCCCCAATCTCACGGAAGCGGCCTTCCTTCTGGGGGAAACGTACCGGCCCGACATCAGCCGCGAGGGACTGCGCGATCAGCTCCGGGCCCTTGCGGCCATGGGGCCTTCGGCCGTGGTCATCACGAGCGCTCCCGCCGCCCGCCCCGGGAATACGGCCACCGTGGCCTATGACGGCCGCCGTTTCTGGCAGGTGGAGGTGCCGCACATGAACGCCTTCTATCCCGGCACGGGCGATGCGTTTGCAAGCGTGCTCACCGGGAGCCTGCTGCAGGGCGATTCCCTGCCCGTGGCCGTGGACCGGGCCGTGCATTTCGTTTATCTCGGCATACAGGCCACCTACGGCTACGATACCCCGCACCGCGACGGCGTGCTGCTGGAGCGCACGCTTCCCTCGCTGCGCATGCCCTTCACCGGCGGAAGCTACACGGAGTTCTGAGCGCCTTTTCTGCGCCTGTCCGCCGCCCGGCCTTCTGCAGCATGCTTTTTTAAGGAAGGGGGCGGAGGGCAGGATCCGGGGCGGCGCTCTGCCTGAGGCGGCGTGCCGCCATGCCCGGCGGAACGGGCTGCCTCTCTGCTAACGCGTACTTTCGGGCAAAAAATTTTTTGTCTGAAAAAGCCGCGGAATCCGGGCCTTCCGAAGAGGGGCAGGATGGTTCAGAAATGTTTCAACTTGTTGACAGAAAAGGAAAAAACTGCTTTCTTGCCTTTTTTTGTCCTGTTTTTTCCGGCAGGGTGGCACGCAAAAACAGGTACGACCATTATTTTTTTAGGTTGATTAAAAGCGGCATCCCTGCGTAATCTAACCGTCATAAAGGCAGGTTAGGTTGATTGCTTCATAGCCCGTAGGAGTACAGACTGCCGGAAGAAATGATTCCGACAAAGAGGAACCATGCTCGTCATCGCTTATCTTGTGTACATTTTTCTGCCTATCGCCCTGCTGCTGATAGGCTCGTTCGGTGAAACCTGGACGAACACGTTTCTGCCCACCGGTTTCACCCTGCGCTGGTATCTGGATGTATGGAACGACCCGAGCTTCCGGCGGGCCTTCGTCGTCAGCCTGGAAGTGGCCGTATCCACCTGCGTCATCGTCACGGCCCTGGCCGTGCCGCTGGCCTATGCCCTCACCCGCAGCATGGGGAAGATTGCCGGACTTACGGGACGTTTTCTGGCCATCATGCCCATTGCCGCCCCCCCGGCCGTGCTCGCCTTCGGCTACATCCTCATCTTCTCCACGGACGCCATGCCCTTCCTGGGGGCCACCTGGCTCATCATTGCGGCGCATGTGGTCTCCACGCTGCCCTACATGTTCCAGACGCTGGTGGCGGACATACGACACCTGCATCTGGACAGGCTTGAACTTGCGGCGGAATCTCTGGGCGCTTCCTTCGGCCAGAGATTCTTCCATATCATCCTTCCCTCACTTCAGCACAGCATATTTTCCGGCCTGGTGGTGGTTTCGGCCATTTCCATCGGGGAATTCCAGATCACCAATCTCATCGCCGGATTTTTGAACCGCACCTACCCCGTGGTGCTGTTGCAGTCCTTCTATGGAGCCACCGGCTTCGCCTGCTCCACCACCATGGTCCTGCTGCTTCTGGCATGCGCCAGTGCGGCCGGAAGCGCGCTGACGGCCCGTTCGGCCTCCAAATCCAAGAAACACTAAGAGGCACGCAGAAAGCTTATGAGCATCGTGATTGAAAATTGCTCCTTTGTGTATCCGTCGTCGGGAATCGGCGTTCATGATGTCAACATTTCCGCCGAGGACGGGGAGCTTGTGGCCGTCATCGGCTCCAGCGGCTCCGGCAAGACCACCATGCTCAAGCTGGTGGCGGGGTTCGAGCAGGCGAACAGCGGCAGGATACTCATCAACGGACGGGATGTCTGCGGGGTTCCGGCAAGACTGCGCAATGTGGGCATGGTGTTCCAGTCCTATGCGCTCTTTCCTCTCATGACGTGCGCGGAAAACGTGGCCTATCCTCTGAAGATCCGCAAGGTGCCGCCTGCGGAACGCAGGCGCAAGGCGCTGGACATGCTGGAGCGCGTGGGGCTTGCGGCTTTTGCCGACAGGCTTCCGAGTTCCATGTCGGGCGGGCAGCAGCAGCGCGTGGCTCTGGCCCGCGCACTGGGCTTCAACCCCGACGTGCTTCTGCTCGACGAACCTCTTTCCGCGCTCGACGCCAGTCTGCGCGTGGAACTGCGCCGGGAAATACGCCGCCTTCAGAAGGAACAGGGCATTACCGCCCTGCATGTGACCCACGACCAGGAAGAAGCCCTTTCCATGGCGGACAAGGTCGCCCTCATGCATCAGGGGCGGCTTATTCAGATCGCCACGCCGCAGCAGCTTTACGACGCCCCGGTGAACCGCCGTGTGGCGGCCTTCGTGGGACACGCCAACCTCTGGGACGGCGTGGTGGTGGATGCCGATACCGTGCGCGTGCCCTTCGGGGAACTGCGCTGCACCTGCGCGCCCTACAAGAGCGGCGACAAGGTGACGGTGCTCGTGCGTCCCGAAAGGGTGATGCCCGACCCCGAGCAGACGGTCAACGTCTTCGACGGCGTCATTTCCAACGATTCCTTCCTGGGCGCCGTGCGCCGCTACATCTTTTCCGTGGGCGACAGCGGCATTCAGGGCGAAACGGCGCGGAGGCGCTCTTTCACCAGAGTGGGCATAGCTCCCGAGGCCGTGCAGCTTCTGCCCTTTGAAGAAGCCTGAAAACGCCGTTTATGCGGCACTTCCCATAGAGGAGAGCATGATGAAACAGATGTCCGGTTTTCTTAAAGGTATGGTTATAGCCGCCGCTCTGACCGTTCCTTCCGTGGCGGCGGCCTTTGAAGGCCCCGAGCTGTACCCCGGCGAGCGCCAGCTTTATGAGGAAGCGCTGAAGGAAGGCATGGTGGTCTCCTTCGATACCGGGCCGACGTGGGCCAACTGGGCCAATGAGTTCAAGGCGTTCCAGGAACGTTACAAGGGCGTGGAACTTGTGTACAACGACATCGGTTCCGGCGCCACCGTCGTTGCCCTCGACAAGACGCGCCGTCGTCCTCAGGCCGACACGGCCTACTATTTCGCCGCCTCCGCCATCGACGCCAAGGCCAAGAAGGTGCTGGAAGGCTACAAGCCCGTCAATTTCGACAAGCTTCCCGAAGCCTATCGTGACGCCAACGGCGAATGGTTCATCGTGCATCAGCTCGTGGTGGCTTTTCTCGTAAACAAGAAGCTGGTGGAGAACGTTCCCCAGTCGTGGGAAGATCTGCTCAAGCCCGAATACAAGAACAGCATCGTCTACCTTGACCCGCGTTCCACCGGTCAGGGCCAGGTGCTCACCTTCGGCGCGGCCTACGGCAACGGCGGCAGCGTGGACAACGTGCTTCCCGGCATCGAATACCTCGCCAAGCTGCACAAGAACGGCAACGTGCTGCGTACCGAAGGCACCACGCCCTATGCCAAGTTCATCAAGGGCGAAATCCCCATCTGGATCGCCTATGAAGGCGACGGCCTGAAGGCCAAGCTCATCGACGGCATGGGCGACGACTGCGTGGTGGTCATTCCCAGGGAAGCCAGCGTGGCCGCTCCCTACGCCATGAGCCTCGTCAAGAACGGCCCCAACCCCAACGCCGGCAAGCTCTGGCTGAACTGGGTCATGTCCGACGCCGGACAGGCCGTGTTCGTGGACGGTTTCGTCCGTCCTTCCGTGCCCACCGTGAAGATTCCTGAAAAGATGCGCGCCTACATGCCCGACGCTCCTCAGGTGCAGCCTCTGGATATCGTGAAGGCCTCGGCGCAGAAGAGCTTCATCGACGAGAACTGGACCAAGCTCATTCTCGGCAAATAACAAGAGTCCATAACCCTCCGCCCGCTCCGGGAAATCCCGGGGCGGGTCCGGGCAGGTGAATTATGAATAAGACGATCAAGATATTGCTGCTGGCTCTGCCTGCCTTCGCCGTGCTGGTCATGTTCTTTCTGGTGCCTCTCGGCAGCGTGCTGGTGGAACCCTTTCTCGACAAAGGGGAAGCATTCTTCAGCCTGTGGAGCGACCCGCTGTTCCTCAAGGGGCTCAAGGGGAGCACCCTGCTTGCGCTGACCGCAGGCGCGCTTTCCGTGCTCGTGGGGGTGCCTGTGGCGCTGCGCCTTTCCACCATGAAGGAAAAGGCCCGGCTCTTCGCCATGTTCTGTATTTCCCTGCCTCTGACGTTTTCCGGCCTCATCGTTGCGTACGGCTTCATCCTCTGCTTCGGCAGAGCGGGCTTCATCACGCTGCTGCTTGCCGAGGTGGGCGTTTCTCCCGACTGGGTGGCGGGCCTTGTGTACAGCCCCGTGGGCCTGGCCCTTGCCTACTGCTACTACCTCATTCCCCGCGTCGTGCTGCTCCTTCTTCCTGCGCTGACCAACTTCGACCGCAGTCTTCTCGTGGCGGCCAATTCCATGGGCGCAACCAGACTGAGAGCCTTTTTCGACGTGCTTCTGCCGGAACTCATGCCCACCATAGGCGTGTCGTTCTGCCTTGTGGCCGCCGTGGCCTTCGGCGCCTACGGCACGGCCCTTGCGCTGGTGGGTTCCCAGGTGAACATCCTGCCGCTGCTTCTCTACAGCAGCATTTCCGATACCGGCACCAATTTTTCACAGGCCGCCGCCATTTCGCTGGTGCTGCTCGGAGCATGCAGCATGATCATGGGCGTTGCGGAAGTCATTGCCATGCGCAGGGAACAGCGCCTGAAGAGAGCATAAGGAGCCATTATGTTGTATTTGACGGAGCGTGTGCTCCATGACGGGAGGAACCGTCTGGATGCCGAAACCATGACCTGGGTTCCCGACGATTCCCTGGTGGAGGGTCGGGAAATTTCGGAAGTGGAAGCCGTGCGCTGGCTTCAGAAGGAATCCGGGACGCCTCTGCGTCCGCCTGTCGCCGTCATCGGGCCGAGAGAGGCTTCCGATGAGGAACGGGCCACGGCCCGTGAGCTGGGGCGCAGACTTGCCGGTCTCGGCCTGACGGTGCTCTGCGGCGGCCGCCAGGGCGTCATGGAATCCGTGTGCCTCGGCGTAAAGGAAGGTCACGGCATTTCCGTGGGTCTTCTGCCGGAAGATGACTGGAGAAAGGGCAATGCCTACGTCACCGTGCCCGTGTCCACGGGCATAGGCATAGCGCGCAACGCGCTCATCGCCCGCGCCGCCGTGGCCGTGGTGGCCGTGGGCGGCGGACTCGGCACCATTTCCGAAATAGCCCTTTCCCTGCAGTTCGGCAAAAGAGTGTTCGGCCTGTGCAGGCCTCCGTATGTGGAAGGGCTGCAGCTTGTCGATTCGCTGGATGAAGTGGAAACCGCCCTCTGCCGTGCGGTGCTGGGGCTGCCTGAAAAAGCCTAGGCCCTGTGCCGTTGAAGTAGGATGTCGAAGCCTGCGGATGTTTGTCCGCAGGCTTTTTCATTTTTGTTTATGCAGGAAAGTTAATCCAAGGCGGACTTATGCTACCTAAAAAGAAATATGCTCTTCTGAATATATATCATAGCATGAACGATGGTTTTTTCGATGCCGTACCAGTGCTTCTGACGTTCGTAGCACTGGCGTATGGATTGGGTGAAAAGGAAATAGGTATGGTAGTTTCCTTCGGAACCGCCCTGGGAACCGTTGCGGGCCTGGCAACCATATTTCTGTCTCGTTATTTAAGCCCTTTGAGAACCATCTCCCTGCTGATTGGCGTAGGCGGAGTCGGTTTCGTAGCCGTATTTTTCTATTCGGATTTTCTTTTTGTAGGAGTAAACTTTACGGTCGTCATGTTCGGATACAGCTTATTTCATAATATATGCTTTTCCTATCTGACCGTACATACGGAAAGAAAAAAGTTGGGAAGAATATTGAGTGACTTTACCGCCATAGGAGATATAGGAAGAATACCTTTCATAGCACTTGCCGGATATATGTCCGCCTTTACCTTTTTTAATGTTTCGGGATGGAAATTTGTCAGTTTTTTATTCGGAATCATAGGAATTATTTCTGCCGTTTTTTTGTTCGTGTATTCAAAGGATGATACTGTCGAAGACAGATTTGTACATGCCAGATCAGACATACCTTCTTTAAAAATATTATAGGACAAGTCCGTTATTCTTTCCATGGCGGCAAGTATTCTCAATACCTTCGGGAATGAAAAAATATTTACGTTTTTACCGATGCTCATACTTTTCAAAGGATTTTCCCCCGAAATAGTAGGAACATTTGCCGTTGGGTTTACGGTCGGTTCTTTTGTGGGAAAGATGGCCTGTGGGAGATTGCTGGATATGTATGGTCCAAAAACCGTATTTATCGTTACAGAGAGTATGGTGGCCATACTTTTATTTTTAATTGTCTATTCAACATCTCTGCCCGTTATCATGTTTTTTGCATTCTTCATCGGGCTGTTAACGAAAGGCACTGTTCCCGTCATTCAGGCCATTATCACCGTTCCTTTTCAGGATATAGGAAAGTACGACAAAATTTTTTCCATAAATTCATTTGTATGAGGTATGATAAATATTTTCACGCCGTTGTTGTTCGGATTTATCGCTTCAATATGGAATATCAACATGGTTTACATCATTATGGCGATAGTGTCTTTTTGGGCGGTTGTTCCGATGCTGTATTTTGATATGTCTTCCAGAATAATCATAAGTGAGGACGAAAAATAACGGGTATGCGGCGGCTGCCGACTGTGGCGGCAGGGAAAATACCCGGTGCGGGGCCGCTCTTTGAAAAAGGGGGCGGAATGCCCACAACGCTTTTTCTGAGCGGTATCTTCAACAAAGAGTCAGTCCATCCTGCGCCGGTTTTCTGACGGACAGGGCATGGCGGACACAATTGCTGGTGTCCCCTTGCGTTTTGGTGAGACGGACCTGCTCGGAAGGTATGGTTAAAAGTAAAAAGAGGACATGGTAAAGAAGAAGTCTTCCATGCAGCAGGGCCATGAATGCGGGCAACTCTTCATCGCCTGCATTCATGGCCCTGCCTTTGGAAACATTTCCCCTGTTGGAATACGGGGAAAAGCCGGGTATCAGTAGCGGTACATGTCGTTCTTGAAGGGGCCGTCCACGGGAACGCCGATGTAGTCGGCCTGCTTCTGGGTGAGGGTGGAGAGCTTCGCGCCGAGGCGGGCAAGGTGGAGCCGTGCCACTTCCTCATCGAGCTTCTTGGGCAGGGTGTACACGCGCGTTTCGTGCTTGTTCGCGGCAAGGTCCATCTGAGCCAGCACCTGGTTGGTGAAGGAATTGGACATGACGAAGCTTGCGTGACCCGTGGCGCAGCCGAGATTCACCAGGCGGCCTTCGGCCAGCACGATGATGGAGCGGCCGGAGGGCAGGAACCACTTGTCCACCTGCGGCTTGATTTCCATCTTGCGGCATTCGGGGTTGGCTTCCAGCCAGGACATCTGGATTTCGCTGTCGAAGTGGCCGATGTTGCACACGATGGCTTCATCCTTCATGCCCATCATGTGTTCGCCGGTGATGACGTCGCAGTTGCCGGTGCAGGTGACGTAAATGTCGCCGTAGGGCAGGGCATCTTCCATGGTGACCACCTGATAACCTTCCATGGCGGCCTGAAGGGCGCAGATGGGGTCGATTTCCGTGACGAGCACGCGGGCGCCGAAGCCGCGCATGGAGGCGGCGCAGCCCTTGCCCACGTCGCCGTAACCGCACACGACCACCACCTTGCCGGCCACCATGATGTCGGTGGCGCGCTTGATGCCGTCGGCCAGGGATTCACGGCAGCCGTACAGGTTGTCGAACTTGGACTTGGTGACGGAGTCGTTCACGTTGATGGCGGGGAAGAGCAGCCTGCCTTCCTTTTCCATCTGATACAGGCGATGCACGCCGGTGGTGGTTTCTTCGGAAACGCCGCGCACCTTTTCGGCCACGCGGTGCCAGCGGGTGGGATCGTTCTTCAGCGAGAGGGCGATGCGTTCCATGATGATGCCCTCTTCCTTGCAGGAAGGAGCACGGTCGAGCACGGAAGGATCGTTTTCCGCTTCCACGCCCTTGTGGATGAGAAGCGTGGCGTCGCCGCCGTCGTCCACGATGAGGTCGGGGCCGGAACCGTCGGGCCAGGTGAGGGCCATTTCCGTGCACCACCAGTAATCTTCCAGAGATTCACCCTTCCAGGCGAAGACCTTGGCCATGCCCTGTTCCGCAATGGCTGCGGCGGCATGATCCTGCGTGGAGAAGATGTTGCAGGAGGCCCAGCGGATGTCGGCGCCGAGTGCATACAGCGTGCGGATGAGCATGGCCGTCTGAATGGTCATGTGCAGGGAACCGCTGATCTTCATGCCCTTGAGGGGCTTCTTGTCGCCGTAGCGGCGGATGAGTTCCATGAGGCCCGGCATTTCGCGTTCGGAAAGCTGGATTTCCTTCTTGCCGAAGTCGGCAAGGCTGATGTCGGCTATTTTGTAGTTTAAAGACAGGTCGAGATTCTTGGCGGACATGATGGCTCCCTGAAGGGTTGAAAAAAAGGGTTGAAAATCACAGCCCGGAAGAAGCCTTCGAGGCGTTCTTGCGGGCCAGAATAAGGTGCAGTGCCAGATCCTTTTTCACGGGCTGGCGGCGGTAGTCCACAATGGTCAGCCCGGTTTTGACAAGCGCGGCGGAAAGCTCGTCCAGCGAAAAGCCGAGCCAGCGGTCGCCGTACATGGTGCGCATGGATTCCTGGGAATGCTGGTCGAAGTCCGTGACCAGCACAAGGCCCCCGGGGTGCAGAACCCGCGCTATTTCTCCCAGCGATGTGGACGGCCGGGAAAGATGATGCAGCACGAGATTGATGCAGATGAAGTCGGCTTCTCCGTCGCGCAGGGGCAGGTAGTCGAGTTCGCCTATGCGCAGGGAAATGCCGTTCATGTTGTCGCCGAAACGGCGGCGCGCCAGTTCCAGCATGCGGGGGGAATCGTCCACGCCGATGAGCTCCCGGCAGGCTCCGCGCAGATGTTCCAGCACTTCGCCCGTGCCGCAGCCGAGGTCGGCGGCCACGCCGCAGTTCTCGGGCACGGCGCGCAGGATCACGTCGGGCAGGGAAAAATCCCCCAGAATTTCGCGGTTCATTTCGTCCCAGTCGTCGGCTATTTCGTTGAAGAACTGCCTTGTCTTCAGGGCGCGTTCCTCAATGATGCGGGAGGCCATGTCGAGGTCGGTGCGGCAGGAATCGTCCTCCTGCATGAAGGAAATGACGCTGCTCAGAAATTCGTGCCCCTCCCCTTCCGTGGCCGCGGAATAGAACACCCACAGGCCGTCGCGCCGCGACTGAAGAAGCCCCGCTTCCGTAAGAATCTTGAGGTGACGCGAAATGCGCGACTGCCCCATGTTTAAAAGCGAGACCAGTTCGTTGACGGAAAGTTCGTAATGAAAAAGCACCAGCGCAAGGCGCAGGCGCGTTTCATCCGAAAGGGCTTTGAGATAGCGGAGGGCTTTCATAACTTACTGTAATGTTACAAATATCAAGATTTTTCGATGTAATATATCCGCTTATCTGCATATAGTCAAGAAGTTTGGCCTGCCGCCTCTCCGGCAGAAGGGCGCAGAGAAGGCTGCCGCAGGGGAAAAGCCTGCCCCCTGCGTTCAGCTTCCGCAGGCTGTCATGCTCCGAGGAACCAGTCGCCCCAGAGGGCCTGTCCCAGGGAGATGGAACCGTCCCCTGCGGGAAAGCGCAGGGGGGTAAGGGGGGTGAGGCCGAGGCGGCGCAGTTCTTCGGGCAGGGAGGCAAGGAGCGTGCGGTTGTTGAACACTCCGCCGCAGAGAGCCACGCGGGTGATGCCGCATTGGTCGGCGGCAAGGCGGGCCCAGCGGGCGAGCCCCCGGGCAAGGCCCGTGTGGAAGCGCCGGGCGAGGCGCCCGGGATCACGGAGATCCTCCGCCGCCTCACGAAACAGCGTCACCACATCCGCCACCAGAAGGCCGTCGCGTTCCAGAACGGGCAGTTCATAGGCGCCCTGTTCAGCGGTATTCTGGGCTTCCTCCAGGCGTATGGCAGCCTGTCCCTCGAAGGTGATGTCGAAGCAGAGCCCGCAGAGGGCGGAAACAGCGTCGAACAGGCGGCCGCAGCTTGAGGTTTCCGGGCAGCGTATGCCCTGTACGATCATTTCCCTCAGCATGGGGGCGAGGCGGGCGCGTTCCGGCGAGTCTTCAAGCCACGGGCGCGGAACATCGGGAAGATCTGCGGCGCGCCACAGCGCTTCCGCCGTGCGCCAGGGCGAGCGTATGGCGGCCTCTCCGCCCGGCAGGGGGAAGGGGGAGAAACGCCCCAGCCTCTGCCATGCTCCGGGCCGGACGAGCAGAAGTTCCCCGCCCCAGATGGTGTCGTCATCCCCGAGACCGGAACCGTCCAGCGCAAGGCCGAGGACGGGTTCGGTCAGGCCGTGTTCCGCCATGACGGCGCAGACATGGGCGACGTGATGCTGGAGGGGAAGTTCCTGCAGGCCGCGCTGCCGTGCAAAATCGTCCGCAAGGCGGCTTGAGAGATAATCGGGGTGCAGGTCGCGCACCACAAGGCGGGGTTCCACTTCCAGAAGCCCCAGCATGTGATGCAGCGTCTCTTCAAAGAAGGCGAGGTTCTCCGCCCGGCTCACATCGCCGATATGCTGGCTGGAAAAGGCCTCGTCTCCCCGGGTGAGGCAGAAGGTGTGCTTGAGTTCCGCGCCTGCGGCAAAGACGCAGTCTCCGGCGCTGCGGGAAGGACGCGGGGGAAGCTTCTGCGGAGAGGGCACGAAACCGCGCGCCCGGCGCACCATGAGCCGGGGAGCGCCGTCTCCGGCGGGAAAAACGACGGAGTCGTCCACGCGCACGAGAATGTCGCGGTCGTGCAGAAGAAAGAGATCGGCCATGTCGGCAAGGCGTTTTCCGGCTTCGCGGTTGCCGAGGCACAGGGGCGCGCCGTGGGGATTGCCCGAGGTCATGACCAGGGCGCTCAGGGCGTCTTCCTTTTTTCCGCCCGTCCATTCCGGGTGGAAGAGCAGATGGTGCAGCGGTGTGGAAGGGAGCATGAGGCCTATGCTTGCGGTGTCGGGGGCAAGGATGTCGGGCAGCATATCCGCATCGTCTGTGCCGGGAGAGGCCTTTCTGCGCGGGCAGATGACGATGGGCCGCGCGGGGGAGCAGAGCAGAGCGCGTGCGTCCTGACTTATGCGGGCGAAGCGCGCGGCGCTTTTCTCATCCGCCACCATGACGGCGAGGGCCTTGTGCGGCCGTGCCTTGCGGCGGCGAAGCTCGGCAACGGCCTTTTCATTGTGCGCATCGCAGCAGAGGTGGAAGCCGCCGAGTCCCTTGACGGCCGCGATGTATCCCTGTTTCAGCGCGGCGAGGAGGGCGGGAACGGCCTGCCTTCCCATGATGGTGTTGTCCGCAAGATTGTAGCGCGCCTTTCTTTCCGCACAGACGGGGGAAAGGGGCTCTCGATGAGACGGAGGCAGGACGTCCTCTTTCGCCTCCAGCCAGAGCACGGGCCCGCAGTCCGGGCAGGCGTTGGGTTGGGCATGGAAGCGCCTGTTCAGAGGATTGTGATATTCCTCCGCACAGGGCTGGCACAGGGGGAAGCAGGCCATGCTCGTCACCGGCCTGTCGTAGGGAATGGAACGCGTGATGGTGTAGCGCGGCCCGCAGTTGGTGCAGTTGGTGAAGGCATAGCCGAAGCGCCGGTTTTCCGGGTCCGCCATGTCGGCGAGGCATTCCTCGCAGGGGGCCACGTCGGGGCTGACGAGAACGCTGTGCCCGCGGTGTTCTCCGGCCGTGCTTTTTTCAATGCGGAAGGCATCCTCTTCCGGCAGGGGGGAGTGTTCGCTCCGCGTCAGGGAGGCGATGCGCGCAAGGGGGGGGAGATGTTCGGGAAAGCGGGCGAAGCTGGCGAGGGCTTCCTCTTCCCCCTGCACTTCGATGCGTACGCCTTCCGGCGTGTTGCCCACGAAGCCCGTGAGATGGAGCCGCGCGGCTTCTCTGTAGATGAAGGGCCGGAAGCCCACGCCCTGAACCTGTCCGGTGAGAATGTAGATATGCCTTGCCGTCATGCTTCCTCCGTGCGGGAGTATATCCTCCGTTGTCGCCGAAGGAAAGCGCCGCGCCCTCCCGGCCGGGCACGGGGCCGCTTTTTCCCTTGAGAATGCTTCCGCAATAACATAGGATCATGCCTCTGGAATCTGCCGAGAGAGGATGTTCCGCAGAAGGCGGGCGGCGGATTCCGCCGGGGAACTTCCATACCGAAGTTTGCTCCCATGGCGGCGGCCCTGCCGCCCGGCCTGCGGCCCCGGAATTTCCGCGTGTAAAGGAACGGAATATGTCAGAATTTATGTTGCAGGAACGCACCCTCGGCCAGATGCTGGACGAAACCGTCAGGCGTTTCCCTGATCGTGAGGCCCTTGTGTATGTGGGGCACGATTACCGGCAGACCTGGAGCGAGTTTGCCGACACCGTGGACAGGCTGGGGCGGGGCCTGATGGCGCTGGGCGTGCAGCCCGGTGAAAAAATAGCCCTCTGGGCCACCAATGTTCCGAACTGGGTATCTCTCATGTTTGCGGCGTCCCGCATAGGAGCCACGCTCCTTGCGGTGAACACCAACTACCGCGACAGCGAGCTTGAGTACCTTATCCGCCAGTCCGAATGCGAGAATTTCTTCTGCATCGACGGCTTTCTCGATTATGACTATGTCTCGGCCCTGTACCGGGTCATTCCCAATCTCAAGGATCAGCCCGAAGGCGAGCTGCACTGTGAGAAGTTTCCCCATCTGCGCCGCGTGATGAGCCTGAAGGACATCCCGCATCCGGGCATACTGCCCCTTTCGGCCATTCTGGACAGGGCCGGAGAGGTGTCCGACGAGGAATACGAGGCGCGCAAGGCGCAGGTGAAGCCCCACGACGTGGTGAACATGCAGTACACCTCGGGCACCACCGGCTTTCCCAAGGGCGTCATGCTCACGCATGTGGGCATAGGCAACAACGGCTGGTGCGTGGGCGAACGCGAAGAACTCACGGAGAAGGACCGCGTCATCATTCCCCTGCCGCTTTTCCACTGTCTGGGCTGCGTGGTGGGCGTTCTTGCCTGCGTAAGCCACGGCGCAACCATGGTCATCACGGAAACCTTCTCTCCCGAACGCGTCATGGCCGCCATTCAGGATGAGAAGTGCACCGGCGTGTACGGCGTGCCTTCCACCTACATTTCCATGCTGGGGCACCGCCGCTTCAGCCAGTACGATTTTTCGAGCCTGCGCTTCGGCCTCATGTCCGGTTCCGTCTGTCCGGAACCGCTCATCCGGCAGGTCATGGAAGCCATGAACCTGAAGGCCGTGGTCATTCCCTACGGTCTTACCGAATGCTCTCCCGTCATCACCATGACGGGCATCACGGAAAGCGACGAGCACCGCTGCCGCTCCGTGGGGAGCGTGCTGGAAGGCATGGAGGTGGAGCTGCGCGATCCGGTGACGAAGAAGCCCGTTCCCCGCGGCGTGCAGGGCGAAATCTGCTGCCGGGGCTACAACGTGATGAAGGGCTACTTCAACATGCCCGAGGCCACGGCGGAAACCGTGGATGAGAACGGCTGGCTGCATACCGGCGACCTCGGTGTGATGGATGAGGAAGGGTATCTGCGCATCACCGGCCGCATCAAGGATATGATCGTGCGCGGCGGCGAAAACATCTATCCCCGGGAAATCGAGGAATTTCTGCTGGAAATGGATTCCGTGCGCGACGTGCAGGTGCTCGGCATTCCCTCCCGCCGTTACGGCGAGGACGTGGCGGCCTTTCTCATTCCCCGCGAAGGCGCTTCGGTAAAGCCCGAGGACGTGCGCGATTTCTGCCGCGGGCGCGTGGCCTGGCACAAGATTCCGCGTTATGTCGCCGTGGTGGACGACTTCCCCAAAACGGCCAACGGCAAGGTGCAGAAGTACAAGCTGCGCGAAATGGCCGCGGAGCTCTTCCCCAATGTCAAGTAGGCCGCTTATCGCCTATGTGGCGGCGAAGGGCTTTGAACAGGACCTTCTGGACGAGCTGGCCCTTCACAACGTGCATGTGCGCGAGGTGAAGGGCGGCCTTGTGCTTGCCGAAGGCCTGTTTTTTTCCGCCTGGGCGCAGAATATCTGGCTGGAGCCTTTCTTCCAGCCCATAGCCTCCGTGGGCGAGGCCGTGCGTACCCTCAAGTCCATACAGCGGAACTGGAAGCTGCATGCCGTGGATTTTCACCGCAGGGCCGCGCTCATCGAGGCGCAGCTTCCCCCGGTGAAGGCCCGCCCGCTCACCTTCGGGCAGAGCGCTCCTTCCTCCCCCCTGGGATCGTGGACACTGTGGGATCACGATACGCTCCTTGTGTCGGCAAAGTGCTCTTCCGCCTTTCCCGATGGAGAGGTGCGCTTTGTGGAGGACAGGGAGAATCCGCCGAGCCGCGCCTACCTCAAGCTCTGGGAAACCTTCACGCTCTTTGACCGTTTCCCGCAGCAGGGGGAACTCTGCGTGGATCTCGGTTCCGCCCCCGGCGGCTGGACGTGGGTTCTTGCCAGCCTCGGGGCCAGAGTGTTCAGCATCGACAAATCGCCCATCGACAGGCGCGTGGCGGCCATGAAGGGCGTGGATCACTGCCTGGGCAGCGGCTTCGGTCTGGAACCGCATACGGCGGGCCGGGTGGACTGGCTTTTTTCCGACATGGCCTGTTACCCGGAACGGCTTCTCGGCACGGTGAAACAGTGGCTGGATGCGGATGCGGCAGGGAACTTCGTGTGCACCATCAAGCTGCAGGGAGCGACCGATCACGTTGTGGTGCAGGCCTTCCGCGACATTCCGGGCTCGCGCGTCGTGCATCTTTCGTGCAATAAACACGAACTGACGTGGGTGAATTTGAAGGAATGGCGTGAAGGCGTCAGGTAGTTTCCCAAGGCTTGCGGCGCTTGTGTTTTCGGCCTCCGGCCATGCAGGAAAAAGAACGAGTCGAAAGGCTTTTTCATAAAAATCTTCTCAGGTTAGCATAGCTAAGCTTGACATACGGTGATTCTCATTCTACTGAAAAGTGACTCAGTGAAAGAGTCAAAAAATTTTTGGGAGAGTGAAACCATGACGAAAGCTGAACTGGTCGAGAAGATCTACGCCAAGAGCGGCCTTGAGACGAAAGTCAAATCCGAAGCAGCGCTGGATGCTGTGATTTCCGCGATCTCCGAGTGTCTTGCTTCTGGTGATTCCATCACCTTGATGGGCTTTGGCAGTTTCAAGGTTGTCAAGCGCGCACCTCGCACCGGCCGTAACCCTCGCACCAACGAGAAGATTGAAATCCCCGCCTGCTCCGTTGTGAAGTTCCTTCCCGGTAAGGCTCTTAAGGATGCCATCAAGTAAACTGCGCCCTGTGGCGCTTGTGGAACAGGCCGTCCGCATATTGCGGGCGGCCTGCTCGTTTAAGAACGGAAGCGCGGGAGGCTGCCGGGGCGTTTTTCCGACTGCGGAGGGTGCTGAGGGAAGCGTTCGGAAGCACCTCTGCCCGGCACCCGTGCGGCAGAGCGTTCTGCCGCGCTCAGGCGTGTTTTTTGCCGTGTTTCATGCCCTGGGGAAGGCGGCGCTCTCTTATGCCCGGAAAATTCCTCCTGCGGTCTCAGAAGGGCATGTCTTCTCCCGTTTCCCGTCCCGCAGTAGGCGGAAGATGAGCCGCGGGCCTTCCTGCGGCGGCAGAAAGCGTTTTCCGCACCACACGCGGGCATCGCCATGCCGGGAAAGGCGCGTCGGCCTTCGGTACATGCGGCAGGGCATGTGTTTTTTCCGGAGCCTCTTCCGCCCTTTGGCGGAAAAGGGATGAAAAAAGCCCCCGCCTCACAGGAGACGGGGGCCGTGGAATCAGAGGGGCGGAGCAGCGCCTCATGCTTCTGTTGCGCAGGCGGCGCTCAGCGCCCTATTTTTCTTTTCATGGCTTCCACGGAAAGATGCTCCAGCTTATGGATGCGCAGAAGGTAGAGCACCGCGGCCACGCTGAGACCCATGATGAGGGATATCCAGAAGCCCAGCACGCCCAGAGGTTCGGGCGTGAAAAGACTCGTCATGCACAATGCCCAGCCCAGGGGCAGACTCACCACCCAGTAGGCGATGAAGGAAATGCAGAAGATGGCCCGCGTATCGTTCCAGCCGCGCAGGGCGCAGAGCGTGTTGGTCTGCACGCCGTCGGGGAACTGATAGAACACTTCGCAGATGAGAAGCAGGCTTGCCATCTCGATGACGGCCGTATCCCGGGTATAGAGCTGAGCCACGGGGTAGCGCACGAGATAGATGAGAAGGGCCAGCACACAGGCCATGGCCAGTGTGATGGTGAGCGCGGTGAGGCGGGCGCGCTTTGCCCCGGCCATGTCGCCCGCTCCGAGGAGAGAACCCACGCGTATGGTGGAGGCCGCACCTATGGAGAAGGGGCACATCCAGACAAAGGCGCTCACGTTGATGGCGATCTGATGCCCGCCCACGGAAGTGACGCCGAGGGGCGAGACGATGAGGGCGATGAGCGCAAAGGCCGCCGTTTCGTTGAGCATGGCAAAGGCTCCCGGAAGACCTATGCGTACCATGCGCTTCAGGATGACGCCTGAGGGCTTTTCCAGAGCAAGGGCGGCCCTGTCGGTATGCCGCACGAAGAACATCATGGAAGCGGCCATGAACCAGAACAGAACGGCCGTGGCCAGGCCGCAGCCTGCGGCCCCCATGGCGGGCATGCCGAACTTGCCGAACACGAAGATGATGTTGAGCGGCACGTTGAGCGCAAGGCCGATGAAGCCCGCCACCATGGCGGGACGTGTTCTTCCGTGTCCCTCCAGAAAGCAGCGCTGCACGACGAAGAACATGAGCGCGGGCACGCCGAAGAGCACGGCGAAAAGGTATTCCGAGGTCTTCTTTGCCAGAAGCGGGTCCATATCGCCCCAGATGGTGATGGTGGAGCTTATGGCAAGGAAAATGCCCATGAGCAGGACGGAGATGACAAGGGCCAGCCACAGGCCCTGACGCAGAAAATGCCTGCTTTTTATTCTGTTGCCCGCGCCGAGGGCCTGAGCCACAAGGGGCGTGATGGCCATGATGAGCCCCTGGCCGAACATGATGCCCGGAATCCAGAACGAGGTGGCCACGGCCACGGCGGCCATGTCCACGGAGCTTGCGCGTCCGGCCACCACCGTATCCACGAACGACATGGCGATCTGTGCTATCTGGCCGAGAAAGACGGGAACGGCGAGGAAGGCGAGGGTGCGGGCCTCCTGCCCGCTGAAATGCCTGAACATGATGCTCCTCCCTGGGGGAGAGGAGGTCTTGCGGGGAAGAGAGGCGCAGCTCGGCATCGGCCGGCCTCCCTGTTTCGAACCTCATCCCTTTTTCAGGTCAATGGTTGGCGCATGCAAAAAGCGCGGGGGCGCGCCGCATGCGGACGGGGCCTGAAGGCCCGGAAACATGTGCCGCTTCGCGGAAGCGGCGGAAGGTGCCGTGGCGCTTTTCCGGGCATGGCGCTCCGGATGCGGCACGGGCGTGCCCTTTGCCGGAAAAGGCCGGCGGGCGGGGCTTTCCCGGGAAAAAGCTTCCCGATGTTTAAACTCGAAAACCCGTCAGCCGCCGAAACGGGAGACGGGATCGAGCCTTTGTCGAAGAAACCTTACTTGCCCAGCTTCTTGAGAAGGGTGCGCACGGTGTCGGACAGTTCGGCACCCTTGCCGACCCAGGCCTGGAGCTTGTCATTGTCGATGCTCAGGGTGCCGGGGTTGGTGTTGGGGTTGTAGTAGCCCAGGAATTCCAGCGGACGGCCGTCGCGGCGGCTGTCGCTGTTGATGGCCACGATGCGGTAGAAGGGGCGCTTCTTGGAACCAGAGCGGGTCATTCTCACTTTAACAGACATATCTCACTCCTGATAGGGATAGGCAGCGGGGCTACCTTTTTTTGTTTTTGCGTTTCTGCTTGTCGCGTTTCTTCTTGGTAGCGGATTTTCCGCTGCCAGGTATTCCGGGCACGCCGCCGGGAAGACCCGGCATTCCGCCCATTCCAGGCAGTCCGCCCATGCCGGGCAGACCACCCAAGCCCGGCATGCCGCCCATGCCGCCCAGACGGTTCATCATGCCCTGGGGAATACGGGGCATGCGCCTGCCGGGCTGCATCATGGACTGCATCATTTTTTTCATCTGCTCAAACTGGCGCAGGAGCATGTTCACATCCTGCACCTGGGTGCCCGAGCCTCTGGCGATGCGGGCTCTGCGGCTGCCGTTGATGATATCGGGGTTGCGGCGTTCCTGACTGGTCATGGAGTTCAGGATGGCTTCCGTCTTGTTCAGCTCTTTTTCATGCCCGCTCATGTCCCCGAGCTTTCCGGCGAGGCCGCCGAGGCCGGGAATCATCTTCACGAGCGATTCCAGAGAGCCCAGCTTGCGCATGTGGCGCATCTGGGTGCGGAAGTCTTCCAGGTCGAATTTGGCCTTCTGCATCTTCCTGGCGAGAGCCTCGGCCTCTTCGGCCTCCATTTCGCTCTGCGCCTTTTCCAGCAGGGTGAGCACGTCGCCCATGCCGAGGATGCGGCCCGCAACACGGTCGGGATGGAACACTTCCATTTCGGAAAGCTTTTCGCCCATACCGACAAATTTTACCGGCGCTCCCGTGACCGACTTGATGGAGAGCGCGGCGCCGCCTCTGGCGTCGCCGTCCATCTTGGTGAGAACAACGCCCGTGATGCCGAGATGGTCGTTGAACGACTCGGCCACGGTGACGGCGTCCTGACCGGTCATGGCGTCGGCCACGAACAGGATTTCCTGCGGATGCACGGCCCCCTTGATGGCTACAAGCTCCTGCATGAGGGGCTCATCCACATGAAGGCGGCCTGCCGTGTCGATGATGACCACGGTGCACTGCTTTGCCCTGGCGTCCTCCACGGCGGCACGGGCGATGTCCACCGGGTTCATGTCCACGGTGGAATCGAAGCAGGGAATGTCGAGCTGCTTTGCCAGGGTGCGCAGCTGGTCGATGGCGGCGGGGCGGTACACGTCGGCGGGCACGAGATAGGGGCGCATCTTCTGCTTGCGCAGCAGAAGGGCCAGCTTGCCCGAAGAGGTGGTTTTACCGGAACCCTGAAGGCCGGTCATGAGGATGACGGCAGGCTGTGCGCCCTGAAGCTTCAGGCCGGTGTCTTCGCCGCCGAGCAGCTTGACCAGTTCGTCGTGTACGACCTGTATGACCTGCTGCGCGGGAGTGACGCCCTTCATGACCTGCACGCCGAGCGCGGCTTCGCGCACGCGATCCACGAACTCCTTGACGATCTTGAAGTTCACGTCGGCTTCAAGAAGCGCGAGACGTACTTCACGCAGAGCGTCCTGGATGTTGGATTCCGTGAGCTGAGCGCGGCCGCTGAGGTTGCGGAACACGCCGGAGAGTCGGTCTGTCAGGCTTTCAAACATCGTCTTTCCTGTTCTTATGACTTGGAACTAAGAACCGTTACGCAACTTTTTCCGGCAAGTCAAGTTTAACTTGGGCAAAGCGGCGTCAGGCGTGCTCCGGCACGCTCTTGCCTCTTGCCCTCGGCGGCGGGGGCGGGTATCGTATGCCTTTCCCAGAAAACACGTTTTTCAGGAGCCGTCATGTCTGTTATCATGGGAACCGCCGGGCACATCGACCACGGCAAGACCTCGCTCATCAGGGCGCTTACGGGTATAGATTGCGACCGCCTCGGAGAAGAAAAGCGCCGCGGCATCACCATTGAACTGGGCTTTGCCTATGTCGATCTTCCGGGCGGGGAGCGCATGGGCATCGTGGACATGCCCGGCCATGAGCGCTTCGTGCGGACCATGGTGGCCGGTGCCTCCGGCATCGATTTCGTGATGCTCGTCATTTCCGCCGACGAAGGCGTCATGCCGCAGACGCGCGAACACCTTGAAATCTGCACGCTGCTGGGCGTGCGGCACGGCATTGTGGCGCTCACCAAGATCGACATGGTGGATGCCGACATGCTGGAACTCGCCACGGAGGATGTGCGCGAGTTTCTGAAGGGCACGTTCCTGGAAGGCGCGCCCATCTTTCCCGTGTCGTCCGTGACCGGGGAAGGGCTCGATGCGCTGCGCGCCGCCATAGCCGAACAGAGCCGCCGTCAGCCGCGGCGCCGTTCCGATCTGTTCCGGCTTCCGGTGGACCGCGTCTTTTCCCTCAAGGGCCACGGCACCGTGGTCACGGGCACCCTGGTTTCCGGTTCCGCCGCCTGCGGCGACGAGGTGGAGCTTCTGCCGAGCGGCAGGCGTTCCCATATCCGCAGCATACAGAGCCATGGCGAGGGTCAGGAAAAGGCCGAGGCCGGACACCGCATTTCTCTGAACCTGCACGGTCTTTCCGTGGAGGACATCAGCCGCGGCGACGTGGTCACCCATGTGGGAACCATGAAGAATTCCCGGCGCTGGATCGTGGAGCTGACATGCCTTGCCTCCTCCCCCCGCGGACTTCGCCACAGAGGCGAGATTCATTTCCATCACAGCGCGAGGGAACTTGCGGCCCGGCTGTATTTTTATGACCGCGACCGTCTGGAGCCCGGAGATACGGCGCTGGTGGAAGTGCATTTTTCCGAACCTGTGGCCGGCGTCTTTGCCGACCGCTGCATCGTGCGGGCCTTTTCTCCCCTGCGTACCGTGGCGGGCGGCTCCATTCTGTACCCTCTGGATACGGCCCCGCGCCGCAGTCATATCGACGAGGCCATGCAGAAGAGGCTGCTTTCCCTGCCCGACGCCGACGCGGAAACGCGCATTGCCGTGCAGCTTGAGCTTGCCGGGCGCTTCGGCGCAACGCTTTCCGATCTTTCCATCCTTACCGACCTCGGCGGCAGGCAGCTGGAAAAGCAGATACAGGCCATGTCGGGCAAGGGCGGCGCCTTCTGCTGGGACAAGGACGCAAAGTGCTGGATTTCCCCCGTGTGGCTGGAAAGACTCATGGAGCGCGCCCTTGCCGCCACAGAGGCCTTCCACAGGAAGAACCCGCTGGAACACGGCATGGCCAAGGGCGTGATTCTTGCGGGCATGGGCGCCGGCGTTCCGCCCAAGCTTGCCCACTATGTTCTGGAACGGCTTCTCCGTTCGGGCAGACTCATGGCCGAGGGCGAGCTGCTCCGCCTGCCGGAACACAAGGTTTCTCTGGCGGACGATCAGCAGGCGCTGAAGGAGGCGCTTCTCAAGGCGCATCTGGCCACGCCCCTCATGCCGCCCAACCATACCGAGCTTTTTGCAGAACTCGGCATCAGCGCACGGCAGGCGCAGCCCATATTCAAGATTCTGGTGGGCGAGGGCGCTCTCGTGAAAATCAAGGAAGATCTGTATTACCTCTCTTCCGTCATGGAGGAACTCAGGCAGAAGGTGCGGGATTTCCTTGCTTCCCACGCCGAGATAACGCCCGGAGATTTCCGCGATATTTCGGGTATTTCCAGGAAAAACGGCATTGCCCTGCTTGAGCATTTCGACAAGGAGCAGCTCACCATGCGCGTGGGCGACAAGAGAGTGCTGCGCGGCAGGAGCGCGTGATATGGCGGCAGTGGTGGCTCTGGATTTTGAAACGTCCGACAAGTATGCCGACAGCGCCTGCGCTCTCGGCATGGTCCGCATGGAGAATCTTCGTGTGGTGTCGAGCTGGTACCGCCTCATCCGGCCGCCCCGTTCCCGCGTGTATTTTACCGAGATACACGGGCTGACCTGGGACATGCTGAAAGGGGAGAGGAGCTTTGCCGAACTGTGGCCGGAGATATCCGCCTTTATGCAGGGGGCGGAACTTCTGGTGGCGCACAACGCCACCTTCGACAGGCGCGTGCTCTACGGCTGCTGCCGGGCCTCCGGCCTTCTTCCCCCTTCCGCTCCCTTTGCCTGCACGGTGAAGGGCGCGCGCCGCGGACTCGGGCTGCCGCACAACAGGCTGAACGACGTATGTGACTATCTCGGGCTGGAGCTCGACCATCATAACGCCGCCTCCGATGCCATGGCCGCGGCGCGGATCTATCTGCATCTGCGTTCTCTGGGCATGACGGATGAGGCGATGCTGCTCAGGTGAGGAAAGGGGCGTTCTGCTCCTTGCCCTTGCGCGGCGGGGGGCCTATAGTGGAAAAAGTGAAGACGCTGTGAGGTTGCCATGATTATTGAATGTCCTTCCTGCCGGTTCCGGCGCGATGTGCCCGATGCCTCCATCCGGCCCGGCAAAAAATATAAGGTGACGTGTCCGCGCTGTTCCAGCGTGTTTCATTTTTCCCTGCCGGAGGAGGAAGAGCTTCCGCCCGCCGACCGGAGTGTGGAAAGCACACCTCCTCCTGCCCGTGAGGAGGCTCCGGCCGCGCCTGTGAGGGAAGAACCCTCTGCCGGGGGAAAGCCTCCGGTTCCGCACCTTTCCACAGAACAGGAAGGCGACGATCCCCTTCCTCCCGGGGCGCAGATTCCCGAGTTCGACAAGGAAAAGCCTGTTGAACGCAAGGAGGAGAAGCCCGAGGAAAAGCCCGCCCGGCACAAGCCTTCCGGCTTCTGGGAACACTGGCGGAGCATACGGGAACATGTGCGCGCCTATGACGAGGGGCAGGAGGAATCCTCCTCCCGTTCCGACGGCCGTCCCGACGGCGCTCCCTGGGAAAGCCCGGAATATTACGGCTTCTGGGGCAGTTTCTCGCGCACGCTCCTCGGCGTGCTCTTCCATGCGCCGGACTTTTTCCGGCATGTGCGCTGCAATTTCTCCGTTATCCGCCCCATACTCTTCTATGTGCTGCTGAGCCTTTTCCAGATGCTGGCCTCCCGGCTGTGGTCCATGAAGTTCCTCAAGGAACTGACCACCACCGCCACGGATCCGCAGGTACTGGCCATGGCCGAAACCCTCATGCAGAGCATGAATATGCCCCTCATGCTGCTGGTCACGCCGTTCTTTTCCATTTTCCAGGCCGTGATTCTGGCGGGGCTTTATCATCTGATGATCCGCATGGTGCAGCCCGACAGGGCTGATTTTGCCACCACGCTGCGCGTGGTCTGCTACAGCGCTGCGCCGCTTGTTCTGTGCATCGTACCCATGGTGGGCAGCCTCATTGCCTCCATCTGGTTCGTGGCCGCGGCCTTCATCGGCTGCAAGTTCGCCCTGCGCCTTTCGTGGGTGCGTACCGTGCTGGCGCTTCTGCCGCTGTACATTCTGGAATTTGCGCTGGTTTCCCAGATTCCCGCCTTCATGGCCGGGATGTAGCGTTTTTCCTGTGAGAAGAAAGGGCGGAGCTTCCGGCTCCGCCCTTTCTTTTTAACGCAAAAAGGCGCCTTCTCCGTGCACCGGCATGGAAGCCCTGCGGAAAGGGTGACCGGAGCCCTTACAGAGCGAAGAAACCCAGAACCTTCAGGATCACCAGGCAGAACCCGGTCATGAGAAGGCAGACAAGGGTGAGAACAAGGCTGGAGAAAAGCTTCATGGTGCTCCGGAAAGCGGGCCCATGCGTTCAAGGGGAACGGAAAGGCCCGGCATGCTGTTCTGTCGCAGAGGCTCCGACGGAAAATCCGCCGGAGCCTCTGTATGACGGTGTGCTATTTTTGTCTGATGGCCGCCCGGTACTCGCGCACGGCGCGGTTGTGTTCGGCAAGGGTTCGGGAAAAGGTATGCCCCTTGTCGCGTCCTGTGGCCACAAAGTAGAGATAGTCGTGTTTTTCCGGGTGAATGGCGGCCTTGAGCGCCGAAGTGCCGAAGGAGCAGATGGGCCCCGGAGGCAGGCCCGGGTTCTGATAGGTATTGTACCGGTTGTGCTCGTTTTCCAGGTGTCGGCGCAGCAGAGGTCCGTCGAAGCTGCGGCCCAGGCCGTAGATGACGGTGGGGTCGGCCTGCAGGAGCATGCCCCGTTCCAGCCGGTTGGTGTACACCCCGGCCACGCGGGCGCGCTCTGCGGGAACGCTGGTTTCCTTTTCCACAATGGATGCGAGGATGACGATTCTTCTGAGTTCCGCGGAAGAGGGGCGCTTCTCATCCGGCCAGAGCTTGTCGGCCCTCTGCCAGAACATTTCCACCAGGCGGTTGGCCACGGCGCGGGCCGCATCCTTGTTCATTTCGCGCGGACGGGGCAGAAGGTAGGTTTCCGGGAAGAGGAAGCCTTCGGCGGAATCAAAGGGAATGCCCCAGTGACGGAGAAAGTCCGGGTCGTGGATGACGGAGGTGAAGTCCGCCGCCTTGCAGAACCCTTCCTTTTCCACCAGCGTCGCCACATCCCACCAGGGCAGGCCTTCGCGTATGGTCAGCCGGTAGAGCATGGCCTTGCCGGAAACCAGCATGTCCAGCACCTTTTCCGGGAGCCATCCGGTATGTACCAGAAAGCGCCCGGCCTGAAGACTGCGGCTTTTTTCCTTGTACCTTGTCAGAAGCTGGAAGCGCAGGGAATCGGTGATGACGCCTTCCTTCTTCAGCATGTCCGCCACCTGCGTGAGGTTCATGCCCGGCTCTATGTCCACGATGAGGCTTCTGCCCGGCGTTTCCGGCGCGGTGCTGAGGAAGGTGCGCGCGTCGTTCCACACATAAAGCCCGGCGCAGAGCACGACCAGAAAGAGAAGAACAAGGATGTTGCGCAGGGTGTGCCGTTTCTTTCCGGGTGCCGGGGACGTTGTTTCCTCGTCCCTGCGCGGCTGTTCAGGCTCCGGCCGGCCGCCGTCTTTTGGTTCCTCAGGCGTGGGGGTGGGCTGCATCTGGCTCATGCCCGCAATCTCCTTTCCTCCGGCTGGTCGAGAAAGCTTTCAAGAATGAGTACGGCGGCCTGCTGGTCCACCACCTTCTTCACTTCACGATAGGCCATGCCGAAGTCGTAAAGTTCATGTTCCGCCGCCGCGCTGCTCAGCACTTCGTTCATCCAGTACACGGGCAGACTGGTGCGGCGTTTCAGCGATTCCACAAAATGGCGCACCTGCACCGTGGTGAGGCATTCCGTGCCGTCGGTGTAAAGGGGCAGTCCCACCACGATGGCCTCGGCCTTTTCTTCTTCCAGAAGGGCCAGAAGTTCGGCAAAGAAGGCCGCCCTGGTTTCCCTCTTCAGGGTGCAGCGGGGAAAGGCGAAGTTCCCGTCCATGTCGGAAACGGCAATGCCCACGCGCTTGAGCCCGTAATCAATGGCGAGATATTTCATGGTGCTACAGCGTCAGAGCGCCGGGGAAGACAAGGTGGATGAACGCCATGACGACGCTCACGCACAAAAGCGCCCATATTCCGGCCAGTACGTCGTCGATCATGATGCCCCAGCCCGCGGGAAGCCAGCTTTCCGAAGCATGCACGGGCCACGGCTTCAGGATGTCGAAAAAGCGGAAGAAGACAAAGGGCACGAGGAGAAAGGCCACGTCGGCCGTGGTGGAAGAGGCGGAGAGATTGCCCAGCAGAAGCATGCTGAGCCACTGCCCCACCAGCTCGTCGATGACCACACAGCCCGGGTCCTGCCTGTTCAGCAGCACTTCCGCACGCGAGGCCGCAAGGGCGCCCACCACGAAAAGCACCGCCAGTACCGCAAGACGCCACGGCAGGGAAAGGGGAAGATACACGAAGGGGGCAATGAGCACGGCAAGAAAGGAACCCGCCGTGCCGGGAGCCCGGGGAGAAAGTCCGGCCGGGCCGAGACGGGAGAAATGCAGAACCGCTTTATCGAAAAAAGTCATGACTGCTCCTGAAAGACCGAAGTTTGCTTCAGGATAGAAGCTCCCGCCCCTCTTGGCAAGAGGATGCGGAAGGGCCGCGGAAGCGTGTTTTTTTTGCAGGAGGGAAGGCCAAGGTTTTCCTTGTCTTCTTTCTGCTGTACTGGTACGAAAGAAGCGTGCCCGGGTGGCGAAACTGGTATACGCAAGGGACTTAAAATCCCTCGCCCGCGAGGGCTTGCGGGTTCAACCCCCGCACCGGGTACCAAATAATAAGTAGGATGTTGGCGTATGAGGTAGGAAAAAGCCTGATACGCCAACACTTTTTTAAAATCTGATTGTCGCGGGTAGTAGTCGGAAGCAGCCTTGTGTCGTGCAAAAAACTTGGTATATTCCTTGGTACGGTTTTCAGGTGCCAAGATAAGGCGCTTATCTGGTACCAAGTTTTGCCCTGAAAAGGGGCAAAATTCATGCAGAAAAAGAAGGAAAATTTCATATATCACAATAAAAACAGCATGATATATGAAAGAAAAATACCAAAGAGGGAAACGATATGCCGCTGAGCGACGCCGAAATCCGGGCAGGTGCCCGGAAAGGTACCAAGGGCCGCAAGTCGGACGGCGGGGGCCTTTATATTCAGGACTGGCGATATTGGCGCATGGCGTACACGTTCGACGGAAAGCAGAAGACGCTTGCCTTCGGCGTGTACCCTGATGTTTCCTTGCAGATGGCGCGGGAGCGGCGGGCGGAGGCAAAGAAACTGCTTGCCCTCGGCGTTGACCCCGGAGAGGAGAAAAAGCGCCGCAAGGAAGAGGCAAGGCAGGAAGCCGCCGGAGCCAGAACCTTTGAAAGCGTGGCGCGGGAATGGCTGGAACAGAGTAACCGGACGGGGGAAGTAAAGGCCGTCACGGAAAAGCGCAAGCGGTATATCCTTGAGCATTACCTTATTCCGGCGCTTGGTTCCCTTGCGTTTTCCTCCTTGAATCGTTCCATGCTGAGGACGTTGCCCATACTCAAAGAGCACGAACAGGCGGGGCACTTGGAGACGGTGAAACGCATGGTGCGGATGATTCAGGCGGTGTGCCGGTTCGCCGTTCAGAACGAAATCCGGGACGATGACCCGTCCGCCTTTCTCGGCGGCTGCTTTATGAGGCCGAAAGTTACCCACAGGGCGGCAATCTTGGAAGAAGGCCGATATCAGGAGCTGATAAAGGCCCTGTACCGATACACGACGGAAAGCGCCTCTCTGTACTATGCCTTGCAGCTTATGCCCATGCTGTTTACGCGAAACTCGGAACTGTGCCATGCGGAATGGGCGGAAATCGACCTCGGCGCGGGCAGACTGTGAGGCCGTGGGCCTGTGCCCTTGCCCTGCCGGAAGGTGCCGCCGTGGCGGTGCCGTTCTCATGCCTCCGGGGAAGAAAGTTTTCCGGCCGTGTTGACTTCTCCCCCAAAAGGCCGAAAAATGACGAAATGGGGCAAAAAAGAGGGGTACCAATGAAAAATCTTGGTATATTTCTTGGTATCGAAGAAAAAATTATCTGAAAATATCTAGTAAAAACAAAATATTGCTTTTTGAATTGTAGTACCGCACCGTACCACAACAGTGATTTCTGAAGCAAGGCCATGTTTTTACATGGTCTTTTTTGTTAATGAAGGATGATTTCAGAAAATCCGCCCATATTTTACGCTTGTACTGCTCCACCTGCGCCGATTTTTTTCAAGCGGCTCCGACTTTTTGTCGGAACTATGGAGCATGGAAATATACCTTCAGCGCAGAGCCGTTATTGTAGCATGCCCATCCCGACAAGATTGATCGCCGCATACGGCGGCTGAAAAGAAAGTATGTTTTCATCAGCCACAGAAGACAAATCCGATACAGGAGTAAAATCATTTTATTCAATGTTTTGTTTCTTCTGCTTATGGGTGATATGGAAATCACCATTTTTCTATGATCCGTTGAGCAATAATGTTTTTCATGGATATGCAGAAGTCTGTCAGCAGTTTTTTTATATTGTTAGATATATGATGAGAGTTTTTTATTTTTTTCAAGAAAAGAGCATAATGCAGATAACGCTATCTCCATGGCGTCACACAATGCGAGAAGAATAAACACAGATGTTTTTCGGTCTCCACGAAGAACTTCACGAATATCACCAGGCGAAATTCCGGTTGATGTGGAAAGTTGGTGTCTGGAAAGGTTCAGGTCAGAACCCTTTTTCTAAACCTTCCGAAATGTTTTGATAAATTTTCATTTCGTCTCTCATGTTGTCAGGATGCAGTATTTTTTCTTGACAAATGGTCATGGTTGTCATCATGGGTAACAGTTATTACCCACCCTTGGTGGTCAGATCATTTCATAAGAGCCGGAGACGCTTTCTGATGCGTCCCTGTCTGGCTTGTGTTTTTAATTCAACGTGCTAAAAATACTAATTTTTTACAAGGTGAGAATATTATGTCACAGATTACCCCGCAAAGACAGAAAAATGTCATCGAAGTCAGATTTATTCGCTATGGAGTAGCAATATTATCCGCAGTTTTTGTAGGTATTATATTTTTTTTGACAAGATTATATACTTCATACACCGCTTTAAATATTCCCCTTTGGAAAGAATCAGCTCCCATAGTTATTTCTTTTATTCTCGGATATGTCGGATTCATAGTTGGTGACGTATTGCGTCAATGGGTTATGCCTTCTCATTTAATTGCAAAGGATTTTATTAAATTAGTTAAAATGAAAATTTTTTGGAAAATAGGGCCTCAATCTGTAGGAATAGTTATCGGATGCGTTGCTCCTTGGATTGTATTTTATAAGTTAATGATGGGATAATATATTATTTCAATGCTTACATTACCACGAGACAAAAATATGCCTGCTGGAAAAGCCGCCCTTTGAAGCAGGGGAGGCTATGGCCGGCAATAGACATACATGTTTTGTCGGCTGATGCCGTATTTTCTGGAAAGAGGTTACCTTAAGGTGATGTCTGAAGGCCTCATGTTCCCCGATAGGGAGCATGAGGCCTTCTGGTATGCTTCGGGCTGTTTTTTCTCTGTGTGTTCTGCAGAAGGAGGCTCTCCGGGCGGGTGCTCATGTTGGGGAAAACGTGCAGGATGCGCCAGAAAGAGACGGGAAGGCTCTTTTTTATGAGGAAAGGCTCCCATGCGCCGCAAGGCGCGGCAGGGGAGCCTTGCGCATGTTCCGCGCGGAGGCCGGTTTATTCCGGCTTGTCGTCGTAGGTGCCTTCCACGGCGTGGATGAGGTCCACCACCAGAGAATTGTAGGGCGTGGGCACGCCGTAGAGCTTGGCCTGTTCCACCACCGCACCGTTGATCTTGTCGATTTCGGTTTTGCGGCGGTTTTTGCGGTCCTGATACATGCTGGCATAGCCGTTGGGCACGGCTTCGCACACCTTGCGGACGCTTTCCAGGGCTTCGCGGCGGTCGAAATAGGTGCCGTCGGCCTCCGCCACCATGACGCCTTCATAAATGATGCGCTTTGCAAAGTCCCAGGCGTACTTGTTCTCGATCATGTACCCTATGCGGCATTCCAGCAGGGCGGAGAGCGTGTTGATGGACATGTTCACAAAGAGCTTGCTCCAGATGATGCGCTGGATATCGTCGCTCACCACGACCTCAAGCCCGCATTCTTCAAGAATCTCCGCGACCTTCTTGTCCTTGTCGCTGTCCTTGACCATGGTGCCCAGGGTGGTTTCCCCGCTGCCGGTATGGCGGCAGGCGCCGGGGCCCGTTCCCACGCTGTTGTGCTTGCTCGTGCCGATCACGATGTTTTCCCTGGGCACGAAGTGGGCGATGTCGCGGTCGTTGCCTGCGCCGTTCTGGAGCGTCATGACCAGCGTGTCGGGCCCGATGAGGCCCTGATTCGTCTCAATGGCGGCATAGGTGGCGGTGGATTTGACGAACACCACCAGAAGATCGACGGGTTCGGTCCGGCTGCCGGAAAGGGCGGCCTTCATGGCATAATGATGTTCCGTTCCGTCCGTTTCCGTGATGGTGACGCCTTTGTCATTGATGGCCTCCACCTGAGGCGCGTAGGAATCGATGAGAATGACGTCGTGCTTCCGGGAAAGATAGCAGCCGTACAGGCAGCCCATGGCGCCGGCGCCGAGTACCGCGATTTTCATAGAAAAACCTCCATAAAGAGCAGGCGGAACCTGCGGTTGCCAGCATAGCAGAAAGCGCATGCGGGGAAAAGCCGGCAGAGGGCGCCCTCCATGGCTGCTGCATGTGCGTGACGCCTGAGAGAGCTCCATCCGAAGGCATGGCGGAGCGGAAGATGCGTCGTGTCTTCCCGGCGTCGTTCCTCTCATCATGGAAGAGGCACCCTGTCCGGGAGCTTTGTTTCTTAAAAGGAAGAAAAGTTTTATAAAATGATAGTAAATGTCTTTTTCATGGAATATCATCAATGTCATGATATCATTTTGCAAGGTGATGAAGTGTTATTGTTCACCGGTGTATGATTCATGATGATATCATGATTATCATCTATATTATCATTGAGCGGTAAAATTGCTTCTGCTATCTCTTCATGCAACGAAAATAACGTCGAATATGGCGCGGTCTGATGCGTGTTCCCTGCTTTGAAAAGGCGGGCGCGTGCAGCAGGAAAGAGGCCATGGAAGCGGGCTTTCCCGGAGAGTCGGGGCTTCATGCATGCTGACGGGAAGAGTCCGGGCTGTTTTTCGGAAATGCGGTGTCTGCGGCCTCCTTTCCCTTGTTTTTGCTGTTTCTCATCCGGCCGTGAGCGTTTCATGATGATTCAACCGGGAACCCTGCGGTTCTTTGATGGTGAAGTTCCTATGTTCAAGATTCAGCCTGTCATACTTTGCGGCGGCTCAGGAACGCGGTTGTGGCCCGCTTCGCGCGCCAGGTACCCCAAGCAGTTCATGCTGCTCGGCAACGGCGATACGCTTTTCGCCGAAACGCTCCGGCGTACGGAATGCCTGGAAGGAACCGGCAGTCCCATCATTGTGAGCAACGACGCGTGCCGTTTTTTTGTCAGCTCCGCATTGACGGAAGAAGGCATGGAAGGAACGGTCATTCTTGAGCCGCAGAGTCGGAACACGGCCCCTGCCATAGCGCTGGCCGCCTTTGCCGCGCTGGAAGAGGGCGAGAGCCTGCTGCTGGTGCTGCCCTCGGATCACAGGTTCGAGAATCCCGAGGCGTTCTGTCGTGCGGTGGACAAGGCGCGGCAGGCGGCGGAAAAGGGCTTTCTCGTCACCTTCGGCATCCGGCCCCTGTCGCCGGAAACCGGCTACGGCTACATCCGCAGAGGGGAGTCCATGTCTGAAGAGGGCGTCTTCCATGTGGCGGGATTTCTGGAAAAGCCGGAACGCGACAGGGCGCAGGCGCTCATCGACGAGGGAAACTGCTACTGGAATTCGGGCATCTTCTTTTTCAAGGCCTCCGTGTATCTGGATGAGCTGAAGCGTTTTGCCCCGGATATCTGGCGTGCTGCCCGCGCCGCGTGGGAGGAGAGGAAGAAGGACCTTTCCTTCCTCCGTCCCGGATCGTCGTTCTGCCTCTCTCCGGCCCGCTCCATCGACTATGCCGTGATGGAGCATACCGCAAAGGCGGCCGTGGTTCCGGTGGACTGCGGCTGGAGCGATCTCGGCTCCTGGCAGGCTTTTTATGAAATTACGAAGAAAGATCAGTTCGGCAACGCCTGCGAAGGCGACGTGATCACGGAAAACGCCCGCAACTGCTACCTGCGCAGTTCCGGCCGCCTCATTGCCGCACTGGATGTGCACGACCTTGCCGTGGTGGAAACGCGGGACGCCATTCTGGTGACCGACCGGCGCCGGTCGCAGGACGTGCGGCAGGTGGTGGAAAAGCTGAAGCTGGAAAAGCGCCCGGAATCGGACATCCATCTCAAGGTATACCGCCCCTGGGGCAGTTATGAAACGCTGGTGCTTTCCGAAAGGTTCCAGGTCAAGCGCATCGTGGTGAACCCGGGGGAGGAGAATTCCCTTCAGCTGCACTATCACCGGGCGGAACACTGGATCGTGGTGAGCGGCACGGCCGAGGCCACCATTGGGGAGAGCGTTCACCTGCTTACGGAAAACGAGTCTCTCTACATTCCTCTGGGCGCACGGCACAGGATCAGGAATCCCGGCACCATTCCGCTGGTCTTCATCGAGGTGCAGTCCGGCGCGTACCTGGGGGAAGACGACATCGTCCGGCTTCAGGACGATTACGGCCGCGCCGGAACGGAGGCACGGCCATGAACCTTTCCTGCTTCAAGGCCTACGATATCCGGGGTCGTTACCCGGATGAGCTGAATGAGGATCTGGCGCGGCGCATCGGCTATGCCTTTGCGCGGGAGTTTCGTCTCGGCAACGTGGTCATCGGGCACGACGCACGGCTTTCCGGCCCGGCGCTGTACGGCGCCCTTGCCGAAGGTCTGCGCGCCGCAGGTGCGGATGTGACGGGCACGGGGCTGTGCGGCACGGAGGAAATCTACTTTGCCTCCTTTGCCGAAGGCTTCGATGGCGGCGTCATGGTCACGGGCAGCCATAACCCGGCGGATGAGAACGGTTTCAAGCTGGTACTCGGCGGGGCCGTGCCCGTGAGCGGGGATTCCGGGCTTCCTGCCGTGCGCGGGCGCGTGGCGGAGGAGCAGAACGTGCCTTCGACCTTGCGGGGGAGCTTTGCCGAACGAAGTTTCCGCAATGACTATGTGGCGCATCTTTTAAGCTATGTCCGGCCGGAGCGGCTGCGCCCGTTCCGCATCGTGGCCGACCCGGGCAACGGCTGCGCCGGGCCTGTGGTCAGGGCTCTGGCGGAGCATCTGCCCTTTCATATCACGCTGATCCGTGAAGAACCGGACGGAACCTTTCCTTACGGCGTGCCGAATCCTCTTCTGCCGGAGAACCGTTCCGCCGCGTCCCGGGCGGTGCGGGAATACGGGGCGGATTTCGGCGTGGCATGGGACGGCGACTTCGACCGCTGCTTTTTCTACGACGCCTCGGGCCGTTTCATCGAAGGCTACTATCTTGTGGGCATGATTGCCGGGGCCCTTCTGCGCATGCACCCGGGAGAGAGAATCATCCATGACCCGCGTCTTGTGTGGAACACGCAGGAACTGGTGGCCGAGGCCGGGGGAGTGGCCGTGGAGTCCAGAACCGGGCATGCCTTCATCAAGGAAAGAATGCGTGCGGACAACGCCCTGTACGGCGGGGAAATGAGCGCCCATCACTACTTCCGGCGCTTTGCCTACTGCGATTCCGGCATGATTGCCTGGCTTCTGGTCGCTCAGTTCCTCAGCGATACGGGAATGACGCTGGAACAGTGCGTGAACGAACGCATGAAGGCCTTTCCCTGCAGCGGAGAAATCAATGCCCGCGTGGAAGACGCCGGGGAAATCATCAGACGTGTGGAAGAAAGATATGCGGCGCTTCCGGGTGCGGAGGTCTCCCGCATCGACGGCCTTTCCGTGGCCTTTCCCCGGTGGCGCTTCAACCTGCGTTCCTCCCAGACGGAACCTGTGCTGCGCCTCAACGTGGAAAGCCGCGGCGATGAGCAGCTCATGCAGAGAAAAACGGAAGAACTGCTGGCCATCATCCGCCAGTAACGGAGAAAGCTCATGAAAAAAGCGTTGATTACCGGCGTCACCGGGCAGGACGGTTCCTATCTCGCCGAATTTCTGCTGGAAAAGGGTTATGAGGTGCACGGCATGGTGCGCCGTTCCGCCACGGAGAAACGCGAACGCATTGCACACCTGGAAGAAAAGGAACACTTTTTCCTGCACTACGGCGATCTGTCCGATTCGCTGAGTCTTGTGCGCATCGTGGGGCTGGTGAAGCCCGACGAGCTCTACAATCTCGCGGCACAGAGCCATGTGCAGGTGAGCTTCGAGGTGCCGGAATACACGGCCGACGTGGCGGGCACGGGGGTGCTGCGCGTGCTTGAGGCCGTGCGTCTCTGCGGCATGGAAAAGACCTGCCGCATCTATCAGGCCTCCACGTCCGAACTCTACGGCAAGGTGGAGGAGTGCCCGCAGAGCGAGACCACGCCCTTCCATCCCTATTCCCCCTATGCCGTGGCCAAGCAGTACGGCTTCTGGATCACCAAAGAATACCGCGAAGCCTACGGCATGTTCGCCTGCTCCGGCATTCTGTTCAACCATGAATCCGAAAGGCGCGGCGAAACCTTCGTCACCCGCAAGATCACCCTGGCTGCCGCCCGTATCGCCCAGGGAAAACAGGACAGGCTCTGTCTCGGCAATCTCTCCGCCCTGCGCGACTGGGGATATGCCGGAGATTATGTGGAATGTATGTGGCTCATCCTTCAGCAGGATGAACCTGAGGATTTCGTCATCGCCACGGGCGAGCAGCATTCCGTGCGTGAGTTCTGCACCCTTGCCTTCCGTGAAGCGGGCATGGAGCTGGAATTCCGGGGGGAAGGAGAGGCCGAACAGGGCATCGACAAGGCCACCGGCCGCGTACTCGTGGAAGTCTCGCCCAAGTTCTACCGCCCGACGGATGTGGTGAACCTGTGGGGCAACCCCACCAAGGCAAAGACAAAGCTCGGCTGGAATCCCACGAAAACCTCTTTTGAAGAGCTGGTCCGGCGCATGGTGCGCCATGACATGGCGCTGGTGGCGCGGGAGGGGGGATGGCGATGATCACGTTCCTCCGGCCGGATTTTTCTTTTTCCGATGAGCGCGGTTTTCTGGTGCAGCTTTGCCGCGAAGGCTGGAAGCAGGTCAATGTGAGCGGCTCGTGCGCGGGCACCCGGCGCGGCGGGCACTACCACAGGAAAAACCGCGAGGCCTTTTTCGTGGTGGAAGGCCGCATGGACATGCATCTGGAGCGCGAGGGTGAGGTGCGGGAATGTACGGCGGAAAAGGGCGATTTCTTCGTCATCGAGCCTTTCGTCGTCCATTCCTTCTTCTACCCCGAGCCTACCGTGACCGTGGCCCTGTATGATTCCGGCGTGGAAAACGAAGACGGAACCAAGGACATGTATTCCCTCTAGGAGTCTGGCATGTATGTGGTTGTGGGCGCAAGCGGATTTCTCGGAAGCTATCTGATACGGGCCATTCTGGAAAAGACGGATGATCATGTCCTTGCCGTGGCGAGAAGCGTGCACGACGGGGAAAGGAACACGCGTCTGTCGTGGATGAGCTGCGACGTGACAAGGCACGGAGATATTCTTGCCCTGCAGGACAGAGCAGGGAGGGAAAAGGTAAAGGTGCTTTACCTTGCCGCCATGCATCACCCCGACGAGATCAGAAGTTTTCCTCTTCAGGCATGGAATACGGACATTACGGCGCTGGCGGATTTTCTGGGCGTCTTCGGTTCCGTGGAGGCCCTGTACTACGCCTCCACGGAGGTGGTGTACGGCGAAACCGGCGGCCTGCCCGTGGACGAGTCGGCGCCGCTTTGTCCCGTGAGCCGTTACGGCGAGCTGAAGGCGCTGGCCGAGAACATGGTCATCACGGCAGGGTACAACGTGGTCCGCTACCCCGTGCTCATGGGGCCGAGTCTGGTTGCCGGGCGGAAGCATTTTTATGACGAAATCGTGGATTCCGTGGCAGGCGGGAAGCGCATGGAGATGTTCTGCGACCAGAGGCGTTCCATGCTGGATTTCGGCACGGCGGCGGAGCTGACCGTAAGGCTGATGGAATGCGGCACGGCGCGCAGGTACAGGGTGGTGAATATTGCCGGGGACGAACCTCTTTCCAAGTACGAGACCGCCCGGCGCATCATCAGGGCGCAGGGCATGGATGAAAGCCTGATTGTTCCCGTCGCCATGAAGGATTCCCCTGTGTTCCGGGAAAAACGGGCCTCGGAAACCATTCTCGACAACAGCCTTGCCAAAAGACTGCTCCATCTGGACAGCATAACCATGAGGTTCATCTGACATGCAGAAGGAAGAAGAACATGTCGTTGTGTTTTACGAGGGGCAGGATGACCTCATCGAGATACTGGCAACGTCGATATGCAGCATCTGCTGCCAGACGACATCCTTTGTGGATGTTTTCATTCTCGATTGCGGCGTGAGCGATGTGCATAAAAGACTGCTGGATACGCTGAAACAGCGTTTCCATAACGTTTCCCTCACCTATGTTCCCGTGGATCTGAGCCGTTTTGCGGGACTGAAGGGCTGGGGAAGCGCCGGAAAGTTTCTGGACTGCTACGCGCGCCTGCTTTTTCCCGGACTCAGGCCGGACATACACAAGGCCATATACCTGGACAGCGACGTGATGGCTCTGGGGGATATCCGTGAGCTTTATGACGTGGATCTGGAAGGCTTCGCCATTGCCGCCGCGCCGGATCTCGGCTGCGACGCGACCATTTTTGACAACTGCGTCAGAAACCTGAACGTCTCGAAGCAGCATGTCTTCGCCAATGCGGGCGTTGTGGTGGTGGACTGCGACGCATGGAGAAGAGACGACATAGGGAGCAGGCTTCTCCGTCTGGCCATGGAAAAAAAGGACTTCCTGAACATCATCATCGAAGAACTTTTCTGCATGTATTTCAACGGCAATCGTTACAAAAGGCTGGATCTCAGATTCTGCATGTCCGACAGAATAAACTGTATTCAGCATGTGAATGCGCCGTTCATTACCGATGAATATGTCAGAAACGAGTGGCTTCATGCGGTGATTCAGCACATCACACCGACAAAGATGTGGAAATTTCTGAGAAACGACAGGGGAGGAGAGTGCCGTAATTTTTCCCTGTTCTGGTTCTTTGCAAAAATGACGCCGTATTATGAAGGAATGCTGGCAAAGTACATGTTCATCACCAGCGAAGCCATAGGCAACGCTTATCACCATACCGTAAAAAAGATACTGTTTTTTAAAATCATTCCTGTCTATGTCATAAGAGGAAGTGGAAGCATAAAATACAGATTATTTAATAAGATAACGATATGGAAGGAGATATATTGATGGATGACAGGCCTCTTGTTTCCATAATAACGGTTACGCTGAACATTATCGACAACGACCGGAAGGAATATCTGGACAAGTGCGTGGAAAGCGTGCGCTCTCAGTCGTATCCGAACATGGAATATATCATTCAGGACGGAGAATCCTGCGACGGAACGCTGGAGCTGCTCTCCTGCTATACGGGCCTTCAGGTGTTTTCCGAACCGGACGGCGGCATCGACGAAGCGTACAACAACGCCATGAAGCATGCCCACGGCAAGTATGTCATGTTTCTGAATTCCGACGATTATTTTCATGACGATACCGTCGTGGAACGCTGTGTGGCGCTCATGGAGGAGAAGAAGGCGGATTACCTCTACGGCAAGGCGGACATCATTGATGAAAAGCGGAAGGTGGTGGGAACCTTTGTCCCGCGCATGGAAAACTTCTGGCGCGACATGCCCTATTCTCATCAGGCTTTTTTCATCCGCAGGGATGTGCTGGAAAAAGAAGGCAACTATGACGCCTCGTTCGGCATAGGGGGGGATTATGATCTGGCGATACGGCTTATCCTCCGGGATTACAAGGGCGTGTATATGGATGAAAAGATATCCTACTACAGGCTCGGGGGCATATCGTCCCAGATGAAGGACAAGCAGAGTCACCAGAAGACGCTGTGCATTCTCGCCTCCATCATGCTGAAGTTCTACAGCCTGTTTTACAAGGACATGGAACTTGAGGACTGCCTCGACATCTACCATTTCGGAGAAAAGACATCGGCGGTATATCCCAGGCATTTTCTGCAGAAGCTCATCAACTTCATGGTCGGTCTTGATCTGAAAAACTTCGATTATAATAAATTTATCGATTATGTTAATATGCTCTCTTCCGTAAACTGCATGGATGATGTGAAAAAGGAAAAAATATACTTATTCCATTTTCTGTTGATTATGAAAATCAAATATACGTCATCAAGAAGGAAATATTATCTGTTCGGATGTATTCCCCTGTTCAAGGTAACATTTTAATGCAGTGAGAAGAGTGTATGAAGACCACCATCACCACGACGACGATTCATGTGCCGTATCTGATAGAGGACTATGTCAGAGATGTTCTGAAACACGGCAGGCAGGACGACGTGGATATCGTCATCACCGGCGACAGAAAAACGCCGCCGGAGGCCGCAGAGTACTGCCGCATGCTGGAAGAGCGCTACGGCATTTCCGTGCTCTTCATGGATGTGGAGGCGCAGGAAGGCTTCATGGCCTCCCGTCCACGTCTCAACGGTTTTCTGCCGTGGAACTGCCTTCAGCGCAGGAACGTGGCCATTCTGAAGGCTTATGATGAAGGCGCGGACATCATTGTTCTCATCGACGACGACAACTATCTCGCCTGCGAGGATTATGTGGGCGGGCATGCTCATCTGGGCGGCGTGACGGATATGGATGTGGTTTCTTCCCCCACGGGCTGGCATAATATCTGTTCGTGGCTGAAGGACAGGCAGGGGAGGCCGTTCTTCCCCCGGGGCTATTCCTGGCCGGAGCGCGTGCACGACGCCCCCTGTACCGTGGGGCGGGAAAAGGTGCGCTGCGTGGCCAACGGCGGCTTCTGGCTGGGGGATCCTGATATTGATGCCGTGACCCGCCTCGCCGCGCCCATAGATGTGACGGAATATGCGCGCAGCGGAAATTTTGCCCTGCAGAAAGGGGTGTACAGTCCCTTCAATTCCCAGAACACGGCCATACACAGGGATATTGTTCCGGGCTATTTTCTCTGCCCCGGCATAGGGCGTTTCGACGATATATGGGCCTCCTATGTGGTCGAGCGCATCGCCTGGCACATGGGAGACTTCATCAGTTTCGGGGAACCGCTCGTCAGGCAGAACCGCAATGAGCATGACCTGTGGGTGGATGCCCATGCCGAAGAGGCAGGGACGAAATACACGCCGGACTTCTGCCGCTGGCTGCGGGAGATTCCCCTTTCCGCCTCCACATACAGGGAATGCGCGCTGGAACTCATGCACGGCCTGAAGAAGCTGATCGACGGGCAGCCCGACAACGTGCTTCCCTGTGCGAAGCGGGCATTCTTCAATCATTTCATCGACGGCAGTCTGATCTGGGCAGAGTCCGTGTGATGCGCACATTGTGCTGCCTGTGGGCCTGCGTGGAAACAGCGGGACTATGGAACGGCACAGGGTTCGGGGCAGAATCTGCCCTCATACGGCGGAAAGTAAACTTTCGTTTACATGGCTGCGGAAAAGTGTGTTTGCGTGGAGCGTAGTGCATGTATCCATTCTGGAAGCGGACAAGGCGTGATTCTGAAGAGAGAATGCGCGGAAATACGGTGTGCGACGGGGAGGACAGGTTGCTCCGGGAGTCTGTGCAGGATGTGTATGTGGCGGGGCTGAGGGTCGTCAGACTGCGCAGACGGGGTTTTGTGACCTGTGTGGAGATCGGCGGCCTGCCGCTTCTGCGTGTGGAGCGCTTCCCCTATAAGACATGCTGCCGCCTGGGCGGACTGGAACTTTTCAAGCTGAGAAGACGAGGCACGCCGACAGGCCCCTCTGCCGGGCCGCTCTTTCTGGAAGAAGGCAGGCGCAGACTTTTCTGGAACATCGGTCCTCTGGCCTTCAGAGAGGAGACATCGGGGGTTGCGCGCGTGACCCGCAGTCTGCTTCATGCCCTGACGGAGGATACTTCCGGCGACTATGCGGTGTATCCCGTATATACAACGGGATACTGTTCGGGGTATGTTCATGCCCGCAGCTTCACACGGAACAGTGAGCGGCCCGGAGAGGCTCCGGATATGCCGGTCATCTTCCGGAAAGGGGATATTCTTCTCAGCCCTGTTCCCGATACCCGGGAAGTGGAGAGTCATTTTCAGGTGTTGAAGGCATTGCAGCAAAAGGGAGTGAGAATTATTTTTCTGGTGCACGATCTTATTCCTCTTCGTCATCCCGAATTCTGTCCCGCGGCGTTCCGGGACGACTTTGTCCGCTGGCTTCCTCTGATTTCCCAGTTCGACGGGGTCATCACGGTTTCTGCAGACGTGGCTGAGGATTATCGGGCCTGGCGCAGGGAAAACGGATGGAACGGACCGTTCTTCGTGGACTGGTTCCACCTCGGCGGCGACATGGACCATGCCGCTGCGGGGGAGACCTTGCCGGAGAGCGCCTGTGCCGTATTCTCCGCCATGAAGAGGCGCCCGAGCTTTCTCACCGTGAGCACGGTGGAGAAAAGAAAGGGCTACGGGCAGGCGCTGGCCGCCATGGAAATACTCTGGTCAAAGGGCGTCGATGTGAATTTTGTCATGGTGGGCCGCCGCGGCTGGGGCGTCGACGAGCTTGCGGCGCGTCTGGAGCGACATCCCGAAAACGGCAGACGTCTGTTCTGGCTCAGTGGTATCGGCGATGCATACCTCGGCAGGCTGTACGATGCGGCAGGCTGCGTGCTGTTTCCTTCGGAAGCGGAGGGCTTCGGACTTGCCGTGGCGGAGGGGGCGAAGCACGGCAGGCCCCTCATTCTGCGGGATATGCCTGTGTTTCGGGAAACTGCGGGCGAACATGCCGCCTATTTCACCGGACGCGAGCCGGAAGATCTGGCCTCATGTCTGGAAGCATGGCTTTTGCGCGACGCCGAAGGCCGGACCATATCCCCGGCAGGGATACGGCCCCTTTCCTGGAAGGAAAGTGCGGCCATGCTGCTTTCCCGTCTTCCCCGGTTTCAGGGAGTTTGATCATGCCTTCTTTCCTTCCTTTTTTCGACAAGGCCAGCCATCAGGTGGAAAAACTTCGTTCCGCCTTTCCTTCTCATCCGCGCCTTGCAGCCCTCAGGCTGGCGGCATGGGCACTGGGCAGGGCCGTTTCCGGCCATGTCATCGGGGAAGTGACACTCATCCCTCCTTCCCGCAGGAAGGGAGATTCCCGTCTTGCGTTTCTTCTTCGCGGCGGCATAGGCGACATCATCATCAATCTTTCCTGGCTGGATGCGCTGACCGCTCTGCCGGGCTCCGGCCGGGCGGTGGATATCTATACGAACACACCGAAGGACGTCATGCGCGCCCTGTGCCGGAACATGCCCTGTGTGGCGGAGATACGGAGCCTGAAGGAGCATGTTCCCTTCGAGCGCTACGACGCCGTGTTCGACGTCATGCAGAATCCTCAGCTCAAGGCGGTGTGCTGGGAGCGCCTCGAAAAGATGTCTTCCGCCCTTTACGATTATGCGCAGAGGCTTCTGCGTTTTCAGGCGGCCCATGCGTCGTTTTATCTCGATGAAAACCAGGCCATGGGTATTCATTATGCGGACGTGATGGGCGGAGGCCGGAGACGTCAGCCGGATTTCGACGGTTCCCTGCATCTGAAGGACAGCGATTTCACCCTGACATGCGTCGATATCCCGAAGGTCCGGGAGAAATTCGGCCTTGCGCGCCCCTTTGTGACCCTTCAGCGGGAAGCCGGGTCATGCGCAGATTCGCTGAAGCTCTGGTCGGCGGAAAAATACCGGGAGCTTCTGCATGCCATGGAGACACGTTTTCCCGCGTATGATCTGGTTCTCATCGGTTCGGACGGAAGCGTGGATCTTGCAGGCGATGCCTGCGTGAAGGATCTGCGGGGAAAAACCTCCTTCGAGGAACTCATGGTCATGGTGAAGGAGGCGAGCCTGCACATCGGCGGCGAAGGGCTTATCCCTCATCTGCGTCATTTCCTTCGTGCAGGCAGCTCCGTGGTGCTCTTCGGCCCGTCCTGCGCCCGGATGCTGGGCTACCCGGAGAACATCGCGCTTTCCGGAACGGAATGCCCGAACGGCTGTGAGGGCATCATGCAGACATGGCAGCAGACATGCCTGAAGGGGCATGCGTATTGCCGTTCCCTTGAGCAGATACAGGTGGAAGACGTGCTCAGAGCATGCGGAAAGGTGCTTTCTGAGGAGTGAACGACTGCCGGTTCAGGCGGGGAAAACACGGTGCACGCGGACTTTTGCGGACGGCGTCTGTTCCGGGCGGAGACTGCGGAACGGCTTTTCATACGGGAAGGCACGTCCGGAAGGTGTGTTGCCGGAACGGTTTTTCCCGGGAGACGTGTTTCCGGTACGCCGTCAGGCAAGAAAGTGGGGGATATTTTCTTCAAAGCTGATGTTTTTCAGCCTGTGCTCAAGCATGTCGATGAAGTTTTTCTTGAATTGTGAAATATTGCTCTTTTTTCTGAGAAGAATGCCGTACTGAAGCGGTTCCACCATGGAACTGATGTCGATGACGTGAATTTTATCCGGAATATTGAAGCTCTTGAAGGAAAAAGTGTCGATGATGGTGCAGCCCAGCCCCATGGCCACATAGTTCATGATAATGAAATAATTGCTGCATGAAAGCACGGAATTGTTGCTCATATATTCCTGTATCTGTTCAGGAACAAAGTGGTATTTCAATATGTGTTCCCTCAGGTTGATGGAGAAGGAAATATAGGGAAGACTCTTCAGCACGTCGGGCGTGATGACGGAGGGCAGGGCTGCGGCTTCATTCTTTCCTATGGCAAGCAGGAAGGGGGAGCGGAAGAGGGGAATGAAGTCGAGATCTTCAAACGTGTTGGACATGCCGATGAGACCGAAGTCGTTCTGTCCGTTTTTTATCCCCGAGTAAATGAATGAAGGATGGGCGCTGTTCAGGGAAACATGGATATTGGGCCATTCCCTGTGAAATTCCAGCAGCGATTGTGTGAACTCCCGGGAATTGAACATCGGCCGGCTTCCGGCAATGCAGAGGCAGCCTGTCTGCTTCTTTCCCTGCAGCTCTTCCTGCATGCCGGAAATGGTATCGAATATGCGCAGAGCCCATGTAAGAAGATGCTTTCCTTCCTCCGTAAGGATCATTTTATTCTTCAGGCGGAGGAAAAGCACGATGCCGAGTTCTTTTTCCAGAAGCTGTATCTGATACGTTACGGCGCTTTGCGTCCGGTTCATCTGACTTGCGGCGTCGGAAACGCTGCCGCTCGTGGCGACGTAGTAAAAACCTCTCAGCTGCTGCAGAAAGTCCCCTGTGATTTCCGGTATCATGCCCCATACTCCGACTTTGAAAATCTTTTACAATCAAATCAATATGTTGATATATCCAGTGATAATAGTCAACTGAATTAAGCGCGGCGGATAGCAGGCCTATCAAATTAATTCATGCTACTATAAAAATATTTGTTTTGATTTTCACAAGCGTACGGCGCTAATACTTCACCATGGTCAAATTTTCATCCACCCCACCACGGAGACTGCCCATGTTGAAGCACATCGTCGCCACTCTCGGAATCATCGCCTGCGGTACGCTGAGCGCACAGGCCGCCGAACGTTTTGAAATTACGGCGGGCATTTTTGGAGGGACGCAGTACCAGTACAGTTTTGCCCTTTCGGAAATCATAAAGCAGCAGGCTCCGCAGTTTGAACTGCTGCCCGTGGAAACAACGGGATCTCCTGCCAGTCTCATCAAGGCTTCCCAGAAGCCTGCAAAGACCGTGTTCGCCACGAGCACCACCTCGTTCGTGGACGCCGTTCAGGGCAACAGCCCCTATCCCAGGGCGGTCAAGAACGTCAAGCTCATCGGCTTCGTGACGCAGAACGTCCAGACGCTCATCACCTATGAGGACGATATCAGGACCGTGGCCGACATAAGCGGCAAGCGCTTCATCACCACCAGCATCATGTCTTCCAGCGGCCGGCATTTCTGGAACATTCTGAAGCGTGCCATTCCCGGCAGTGACAAGATGAAGCCCACCTATGCCAACTGGACGGCGGTACAGAACGGCCTTCTGGACGGTACGGCCGATGTGGGCGCCCTGGGCATCACCACCTGTGCCGACGGTCCGTGGATGCCCATTCCCGCCTATGCGGAAATTGTTGCCTCCCGCGGCGCTCCGCATTTCATCAGTGTGGATGAAAAGTTCATGAAGGAAGCCACTGAGGCGGAAAAGATGCTCTACATCCCCGTGCTCATGCCCAAGGGCAGCATTGCGGAAAATGTTCCCGAACAGGACATCATGACATGGGAAGAACGCCTCGGCATCGGCGGCTTTGACGAAACTCCCGACGAGCTGGCGTATACCATCGCCAAGCTGCTGTGCGAGCAGCAGGACGAGTTCAGCAAGTACACCCCCGTGGGGAAGGCCATGTCCGTCAATGTGACGGTTCCTTCCAGGGAATTTTTCAAGGATGAGGACATTCATCCCGGTGCTCTCCGTTACTACAAGGAAAAGGGTCTCCGTTAAGGCCGAAGGCGGGGAAGGAGGCCTTCCCTGCCGATTCCTCAGTAAGAAGAAGGAGCGCTGTTATGAAATTGCTTGATAAGTACCTTGTCGCCATCATGACGATACTGGGTTCCATCATGATTCTCTATCATATGGTATATACCCAGTCCGTGCTTCTGGAGCCTACGCAGCACCAGAATCTCCACATCATGTTTGCGCTTTCTCTTGTGTATCTCATGTCCTTCAGCAAGGCAAAGAATGCTTTGCAGAAAATAATTGCTCTCTGCCTGCTTGTTCTGTCCATATATTCAACATCCTATATTTTTATTGAGTACAGTAATCTTCAGGAAATTCGCGGCCCCATAGGCATGCTCACTGATCAGGATGTGATCGTCGGCACCCTGCTTGTGGTACTCTGCATCGAAGCATCCCGGCGTGCGTTCGGTCTGGCTTTTCCGCTGGTGGCCATCTTGTTCATCCTGTACTGTTATTTCGGGCATATGCTCCCCGGCACCATCGCCGCCCCGGAAATCAGCTATACGGAAATGATCACCACCTTCGTCATGGGGCTTTCCGGCGGACTTTACGGAAGCACTCTCAGCGTAAGTGCCAACTATATCTTCCTGTTCGTGGTGTTCGGTTCGCTTCTTTCCGCAACGGGTGCAAGCCAGTTCTTCAATCGCGTGGGTGCGGCGGCCGGCAGGAAACTGGCCGGAGGTCCCGCCATTTCCGCGGTTATTTCCAGCGCTCTTGTGGGCTCCATCACCGGCAGCTCGCTGGCCAACGTGGTCACTACGGGAACCTTTACCATCCCCCTCATGAAGAAGGCCGGTTACAAGCCCCATCAGGCAGGTGCCATTGAGGCGGCGGCCTCCACCGGGGGACAGATCATGCCTCCCGTCATGGGAGCGACGGCCTTTGTTCTGGCGGAAATGGCCAGCACTCCCTATGTGGAAGTCATGACTGCGGCCTTCTTCCCCGCACTTCTGTACTTCCTGTCCATAGGAATCTACGCGCAGCTTCAGGCCAAGAAGCTCCGCATCGACTCCTCGTCTCTGTTTACCGATGTGTACACCAGAAAGCAGTTTTTCCGGGAAGCACCCCTTTTCCTCGGTCCTCTCGGCATCATCATGCTGCTTCTGTTCCTCGGATTTTCACCCATGTTCACGGTATTCTGGGCCGTGGTGGCGCTTCTCGGCATCAACGCCTTGGCCCTGCTGCGTGAAGGCAGAATCAAGGAAGCGCTGCCTGCCCTTATTCCCGAGCTGCGCGACGGCGCCGTGACCGGTTCCAAGATCGCCGTGACATGCGCCGTTCTCGGTCCCATCGTGGCCGTCATGACCAAGACTTCCCTGGGCATACGCATTCCTTCCATCATCAATCTGCTCTGCGACGGCAACGTGCTCATCGCGCTCATCATCACGGCTCTGGTGTGCATTCTCCTCGGCATGGGCGTGCCTACGCTCGCCGCATACCTCATGGTGGCCATGGTGGGGGTGCCCGCGCTGGTCAACCTCGGCGTGCCGGTTCTTGCCGCACACATGTATGTGTTCATCTTTGCGGTCTTCTCCAGCATTACGCCTCCCGTGGCCACGGCGGCCATACCGGCGGCAGGCATAGCGGAAGCGCCCTACATGGTCACGGCGTTTGAAGCGTTCAAGGTGGGATTCGTGGCCTTCATCATTCCCTTCTTCTGCGTGTTCGCCCCCGAGATCATGCTGGGCCAGACCGATGCCGGCATCTTCGTGAGCATCATCGCCTTCCTGTGGGTGCTCGTGGCCGTACTCATGCTCAGCATGAGCATCTGCGGCTTCACGTTCATGCCCATCAGTATGCCCGCAAGGTTCGTCACCTTCGGCATCGGCATTCTTATGGTGGCGTGCGCCTTCTTCCGTTCCCTCTGGCTGCTTCTTCCGGCCCTGGGGCTCAGCGTGGCGTTCTTCATCCATCAGTTCATGGCGTACAAGTCACTTTCCTCCGCGGACTCCCGTACTGCGGTCTGACCTTCAATACCAGGAGAGATTATGTCTGCATTGAAAACCCCCATTCATTTCCACGAGACCGACGTACTGGTTCTCGGTGGAGGCGCCAGCGGCTGCGGTGCGGCCATAGCGGCGCGGGAAGCCGGCAAACGTACGTTGATGGTTGACAAGGGAAAGCTGGAAAGCTGCGGCTGCATCGGCGGCGGCAACGACCACTTCATGGGCGTTCTGAACACGGATGCGCCTTTCGACACCGTCGACGACATGGTGAAGTTCTACAGCAGCCCCACCAACGGCCTGCTGCCCGAAACCGTGCGTCAGTGGGGCGAAGCCATGCCCCACATGATAGAATGGCTTACGGACGTGGGCGTACAGTTCCGCAGGAAGGAAGACGGCGGCTACCTGCGCACGCAGGGCTTCGGCCAGCCCGGCAGGTGGTGGATACTCATCCGCGACGGGCAGTTCATGAAGCCCCTCATCGCGAAGAAGATCCGCGAGATGGGCGTGGACGTGGTGGACAACGTCATGATCACGCGGCTCATCGTCAAGGAAGGCCGCATGGTCGGCGCCATGGGCTACAATGTGCTCGACGGGGAATTTCATGTGTTCCGCGCCGCCTCGACGGTACTCGCCCTCGGCCCGCGGGCGACGCGGGTCTCCACCAATTCCACGCGGAATCCCTTCAACGCGCAGTTCCCCAGCCACAACACCGGTTCCCACTATATTCTCGCCTACGAGGCAGGGGCGCGCATCGCCTGCCTGGATACCCGGCAGACGGCCACCGTGCTTCCCAAGAGCTTCGGCTGTCCCGGCATGAACGGCCTTACCGGCGAAGGCGGCGCGGCCCTGAACTACAAGGACGAACGCTTTATGGGCAAGTACCACCCCATGCGCGAGCAGGCGCCGCGTCACCTTTTCGTGCAGGGCCTCGTCAGAGAGCAGATCGCCGGTTACGGCCCGCCTTTCTATATGGATACGCGTTCTCTCTGCCATGAAAGCCAGAGAGTGCTTTCGGAAGAACTCATGCCCGGCGACAAGGCAACCTGGAAGGAGTATTCCGAACAGAAGGGGGTGGACCTTTACAACAAGCTCATGGAAGTGGAAATCGGCGACCTGGCGCTGGAAGGCATGGTCATGCGTGATGAGAACTTCGAGAGCAGCATTCCCGGCCTGTTCGTCGGCACCGGCTTCCACGCCTTCTCCGGTGCCATGTGCGGCGGTTATGCCGCAGGCCGCCATGCCGCAGAAAAAGCGGAGGCAGTTTCCGCCCTTCCGCAGGTGGAGGAAAGCGAGGCCGAAGAAGAGCGCGTCCGTGTGCTTTCTCCCCTCCATTCCGACGGCGGAACTCACTATCAGCAGTTTGAAAGCGCCATCCGCCAGGTGATGGATTACTACATGGGGTATGTGCGCAACGAACGCGGTATGCTTCAGGCCATGGACAGCCTGGCCCGCATCGAGGCCCTCAAGGGAGATCTCGTCGCGGACAACTGGCATGAGCTCATGCGTACCCATGAGGCGCTCACGCTTCTTGAAATGTGCAAGCTTGCCACGCTGGCCAGCATAGAACACCGGGAAACTTCTCCCAGCACCATCTACATGCGTTCGGACTATCCCGACCCCGATCCTGCGCTGAACAGACTCATGGTGACGGAAAAGGTGGATGGAAAGCCCCGCATATTCTGGCAGTGACGCCGTAATCTCTTCCCCTTCCGCAAGCGCGCATCCGGTTTCTGCCGCCGGTCCCGCAGCCTTTCCGCTCTTTTGGCGGAAAGGCGGGGGCGGGGTTTGCCCGGAGAGCCGCCTGCAGCAAAAACGCTCTAACCTCAGAGGATGACAACATGCCGCCAAGATATAGTAAGGAACTGAAAAAGCTGGTTGTCTCAGGATATCAGAAGCGTCAGGGCAGAACGTCGCCCTGCGAGGCGTACTGCCCGGCGGGAAACAGAATTCAGGCCGTGGAAACCCTGCTCAAGGACGGCAGACCGGAACAGGCTCATGCCGTGCTTCTGAGCCGCAATCCCTTCCCCGGCGTCACCGGCCGCGTATGCACGCATCCCTGCGAACTCAAGTGCAACCGCCGCAAATATGATGAAGGCGTTTCCATTCGTGCGCTGGAACGTTTTGCCGCCGATACTCCCATGATTTCCCGTCTGACGCCCCTTGCCGATACCGGCAGAAAGGTGGCCGTCATCGGTTCCGGCCCCGCCGGCATGACCTGCGCCTATTTTCTCCGTCTTCTCGGTCATGACGTGACGGTGTTCGAGGCCGCCGCCGTGCTGGGCGGCGCGCCGCGCATGTCCGTACCCGATTTCCGCCTGCCCAAGAACGTGGTGGACAGAGAAACGGGGCATGTCCTTTCCCTCGGAATAGCCGCCCATACCAATGTGGATGTGGGCCGTGACGTGAGCATGGCGGACATCATGAAGACCCATGACGCCGCAGTGGTGGCCGTGGGCAACCGCGGGGAAAGACTGCTCAATATTCCCGGCAGGGAGAATCTCGTTCCCGCAGTGAGCTTCCTTGCCGCGAGCAATCTTGCGCGGCAGAGCCTGGAAGGCAGGGACGTGGTGGTTCTCGGCGGCGGCGGCGTGGCCTTCGACTGCGCCTTCACGGCAAAACGCCTTCGTGCCGCCTCCGTCAGCCTCGTGTTCCCGGAAAAGAGCGACGCCATCAAGGCCCCGGAGGAAGAAGTAGCCCAGGCGGGAGAGGAAGGCATTGCCCTGCATTCCTCCTATCTGGCGCAGAGCGCGGAAGGCGGCACCGTCAGAGCAAAGGGGCTTGAGAGCTTTTCCTTCAGCGAAAGCGGCGAGCTTCTTGCCGAGTACCGGGAAGGGGACGAGCTTGCCCTGAATGCCGACGTGGTGATCTGTGCAAGCGGCCTGCTGCCCGGTACGGATTTTCTGGCGGAGCTGGCGCCGGAAAAGAATGCGCGCGGCCACCTGGTGGTGAACGATTTTCAGGAAACCTCCGTTGCGGGCCTGTTTGCGGCGGGCGACATCGTCACCGGGCCTTCCACCGTGGCTTCGGCCATCGGCAGCGGAAGGAATGCGGCCATAGGCGTGCACTGCCGCCTTGCGGGACTTCGACAGATGCCCGAAATTTCCTTCGAGGAAAAGGAAGACGGTACGCTCCGCCTTGCGGTGGGTGGCCCCGCCCTCAAGGAGCAGCAGCATGTGGTTCTGTTTGAGGAAATAGAGAACCCCTCCTATCATGAACACGCTCCCCGTCAGGCGACGGGGCGGTACGCCGCCGCGCATCTTCTGCCCTTCGAGGAAATCGATCTCGGCCTTACGGCCGAGCAGGCACAGGCCGAGGCCTCCCGCTGTATGCACTGCGGGCACTGCATCGACTGCGGGGCGTGCGTGGAGCGCTGCCCCAACTATATTCTGGAAAGAAACGAGGACGGGCCGTTCGTCCGTTATCCCGAGGAATGCTGGCATTGCGCCTGTTGCCGCATAGGCTGCCCCACGGGCGCCATAGCCATAGAATTCCCCATCACCATGCTGGTGTGATGACGCCGTGGTGATCTTCGTCCTCAGGCGGCGCGCCGCCTGAGGACGTTTCATTTCCTCCTTCCTGCCTTGTAAGACGGAAGTCGACGGACAGTCTCTCCCTCTCTGCGGGAATATTTCCGCCCCCCGGCACAGGATGCGATCATGCGAACACTTCCTCCCAAATGGATTCTTCCGGCGCTTCTGGCCCTGTACAGTCTCAACTTCATGGATCGTTCCGTGCTTGCCGTCGTCGGAGAAGCCATGAAGACGGACATGGGTTTTTCCGACGCGGAACTCGGACTTCTTCATTCCGTTCTGCTCATCACCCTCATTTTCGTTATTTTTCCGGGCGCCGTCATGAACGACGTCTGGAAGAGAAGAAAGTTCATCGCCCTCTGCGCCGCGGTGTGGAGCATGGCCATGGCGGGCACGGCCATGGCCGGGAGCTTTCTCTCCCTCTGCTGCGCCCGCATCTTCGCCAGCGCCAATGAAGGCAGTACGGGCTCGGGCGGAACGGCCTGGCTTTCGCAGTATTATCCCGCCTCGAAGCGTGCCCGCGTACTCGGCATGTTTCAGATGGGGGCTCCGCTCGGCATGGCTCTGGGAACCCTTCTCGGGGGTGCGGTGCTTTCGCTCACGGGCAACTGGCGGTACTGCTTTTTCCTCTTCATCATACCGGCGCTTGTTCTGGCCTTTGTGGTGTACCGCCTGCCCGATGAGCAGCGGCCCGCAGGCAGGGACTATCTTTCGGGCATTCCCGTTCTTCTGAAAAAGCGCACGCTGGTCATAACGGCATGTGCAGGGGGCTTTTTCTGCATCATCAAGTATGCCTGGCAGTCCTGGCTGCCGGTGCTGCTCATGCGCACCTATTTTGTGGAACCTTCCACCGCGGCGCTTCTGAGCGCCTGCTTTCTGCTGGCCGGGGCGTGCGGTCCCTGTCTCGGCGGCATGTTCGCCGATTTCTGGGGAGCCCGTTCTCCGGGCGGAAGAGTGAAGGCCGCCGCTGTGTGTATGCTGCTCATTTTATGCACGAAACTTGTGTTCTATATCTGCGTGGGCAGGATATCTCTCTGGGCGATCTGTCTTCTGGGAATGCTGGACAGCGTCATTCTCATGATGCCCATTCCTCTTTACTTCAGCATCACGCAGGACGTGGTGGAAGACAGGTATCGCGGCGGCATGACGGGTCTGCTCGGCACCATGATGTTTCTTTTCGGCGGCGCGTGGGGGCCTCTGCTCACCGGATTTCTTTCCGACGTTCTGGGCGGCGGAGGGCAGGGACTGCTGTACGCCATGGCGCTTCTTCAGGTGTTCGCCTTCCTTGCCTTCCTGTGTTATCTTTTTGAGATAAAAACATATCTGAAGGAAAAGGTCTGAACGGCGCGCCTGCCTTCCTGCATGAGGCATGAAAAAAGGAGAGTTCCCGGCGGAACTCTCCTTTTTCTGCACAGAGGGCGTGAAGAAGCGGCCGGAACGGCTAGTTCTTCAGGCTGTGGATGGGGGCGGGGATACGGCCGCCGAGATTGATGAAGGCCGAGGCGTCGCCCCTGTTCACGGGAATGATCTTGGCCTGACCGAGCAGACCGCCGAAGATGGCGGTTTCGCCCACGTCCTTGCCGGGCACGGGAATGACGCGCACGGCCGTGGTCTTGGTATTGATCATGCCGATGGCCATTTCGTCGGCAATGAGGCCGGAAATGGTGGTGGCGGGAGTATCGCCGGGAATGGCGATCATGTCGAGGCCCACGGAGCAGACGCTGGTCATGGCCTCAAGCTTTTCCATGGTGAGCGCGCCGGAATTGGCGGCGGCTTCGATGCTGGAGTCTTCGGAAACGGGGATGAAGGCGCCGGAGAGCCCGCCCACATGGGAGGAGGCGAACACGCCGCCTTTCTTCACGGCATCGTTGAGCATGGCGAGCACGGCGGTGGAGCCGGGGGCGCCGATGGAGGAAAGACCCACGCTCTGGAAGATTTCGCCCACGGAGTCACCCACGGCGGGGGTGGGGGCGAGGGAGAGGTCGGCCACGCCGAAGGGCAGATTCATGCGGTCCGCCACTTCCTTGCCGATGAGCTCGCCCACGCGGGTCACCTTGTAGGCTGTGGATTTGATGACTTCGGCCACGTCGCTCAGGGTGAGGCTTTCGTGGGTGGCCTTGGCGCGGTCGATGGCCTTTTTCACCACGCCGGGGCCGGAAACGCCCACGTTGATGACCACGTCGGGTTCGCCTATGCCGAGATAGGCGCCGGCCATGAAGGGCACGTCCTGCGGAATGTTGGCAAAGACCACGAGCTTGGCGCAGCCTATGCCGTCGCGTTCCTTCGTGGCGTCGGCCACCTTGAGGATCTGGCGGCCCATGAGGGCCACGGCGTCCATGTTGATGCCCGCCTTGGAGGAGGCCACGTTGATGGAGGAGCACACGCGGTCGGTGGTGGCGAGGGCTTCGGGCAGGGCGTCGATGAGGGCGCGGTCGCCCGGGGTCATGCCTTTTTCCACCAGCGCGCCGAAGCCGCCGAGAAAGTCGACGCCGGCTTCCTTGGCCGCTTCATCGAGCATCTGGCAGGCACGCACCATCTGTTCGGTGTTGAAGCCCGCGCCCACCACGGCCATGGGGCTGATGCTGATGCGCTTGTTCACCACGGGGATGCCGTAGCGCGCGCCCACTTCGTTGCAGGTTTCCACCAGATGGGCGGCATATTTGGCGATTTTGGCACGGACCTTGTAGGAGAACACGTCGAAGTCGTGGCTGACGCAGTCGAAAAGGCTGATGCCGAGGGTGACGGTACGAACATCGAGATGTTCGTTGCGGAGCATGTTGATAGTGCTGAGCACTTCGCGTTCAGTAAGCATGGGGCAGACCTGTGATGCGGGTTAGACGATGGGTACGCGGTGGATGGCTTCGAAAATGTCCTGATGCTGGATGCTGATGGACAGCCCCACGTTGCGGGCCTTGGCCTGGAGCATCTGGCGGAACGCGTTGCGGTTGATGGACATCGGCAGCGCCACTTCAAAGACCAGCACGCATTCGTTGGTGTCTTCGCTCACGCGGATGGCCTTGAGGTTTTCGATGTTCACCTTCTGTTCGGCGAAGATGCCGGAGATCATGGCGATGATTTCCGGCTGGTCGGAGCCGTTGACCGTGACCACGAAGGGTTCCGTTTCCTCGGTGCTGGAGAAGGTGTCGGTTTCAAAGGTGCGGGCGGAAACGGTGAGTTCCATGTTGCGGGACTCAAGGTTGAGGCTCACCACGCGCTGTATGTCTTCCTCGGTCACGCCTTCGGGCGCGGAAACGATGAAGATGGAGGCGAACTGGCCCTTCAGAATGGTCTGGCTCAGTTCTTCAATGTTGCACTTTTCCTTGGACAGGGCGCTGGAGATGGCGTAGACCACGCCCGGGCAGTCGCGTCCGATGACAGAAATGACAATATGGTTCACGGTCGCCTCGATACAAAGAGGGTTGCCGCCCCGTGCCGGAAGCGGCGCGCGAGGCGTAATCGTGGGAAATGTGAAAAGGATAGACGGGAAGGGCAAGAAGCGTCAAGCGCTGTTTGGCTCTCAGGACGTATTCAAAGATGTAAAAGACGGCGCAGGTGAGAACGCCCTGCCGTTTTTCCCTCATGCGGCCGTTCACGCCGGATCAGCGCCCGGAGTGGGAACGCCGCCACTGCCAGGGCGGCGTGGGGGAGGCGTCCTTCCACAGGCCGAGCTGCTGCTTCTGGGCCATGGCCTCTTCCAGCTTCCAGGTATTGCAGAAGCCTTCGGTGCAGAAATAGTCGTACACCCAGGCCATGCCCGCCTGTATCTGGCGCTGATTCACGGAACGCTCGTCGATGCCGTCGCCGTCGCTGAGGTAGACAAGGGCCACGGCGCGTTTGTGATTGTCTTCATACATGGTTTTTATGCGCATCTTCCGGCCCGCCATGAGGCTCTGAAGATGCTCGCGCGATTCTCTGCCGAAGCGCTGACTGCCTTCCGGGGCGTCGATGCCGTAAAGCCGCACGCGCAGAAGGCGGTTCTTTTCATCCCTGAGCTCGAAGCAGTCGCCGTCGGTCATGCGGGCAAGGCGGTAGAGGCGCGCATCGACCACGGCGTTTCCGGAAGCTGGGGCAGCGCCTTTTTTCGTCTCCGCACGCGGAGAGGATGCGGGAGCCTCCTTTCCGGGAGCGGAGGGGACATGGGCGGTGCCCGAGGGCCGGTTCACGGTTCCCACATAGGCCGCCGTCATGAGAAGCACGCAGAGAATCGCGAGTTCCAGACTGTAGAAGCCGGAACCTTTGCGCCTGCGGGGGAAGAACTTTCTGCGTTTTTTCATGACGCGGAGTCGGGAGCGGGGGGCAGCAGTTCTTCCAGAGCAGCGAGAATGCCGAGAACGTTGAGGCCCACGTCGGCGCGCAGACGGCGCAGCGGACCGTGAGGAAGGAAGCGGTCCGGCAGGCCCAGGCGGCGTATTTTAAGACCGCCGAGGGCGTCGTGATCGGCCAGAAGTTCCAGCACGGCGGAGGAGAATCCGCCCATGAGGGTGTTTTCCTCCACAATGAGCAGGGCGTCGTTTTCTTCCGCCAGGGCAAGAATCTGCTCCTCAGGCAGAGGCTTCACCCAGCAGGCATCGAACACGGAGGCGAGATTTCCCGTGTGTTCTGCGGCGAGCAGGGCCGCCTCCGCACAGGGAACGGCTCTCTGCCCTGCGGCGAGAATGCACACGCGCGTGTTGCCGCGCAGAAGAAGTTCTCCCCTGCCCGGGGCGGGATAGCCCGGCGCAGTCTTTTCCAGCCTGTCCGCCATGCGGTAGCGCGAAGGATCGAGCCTGCGGCCCGAACCGCGCGGGTAGCGCAGGGCCACGGGGCGGGGCATGGAAACGGCAAGGGCAAGGGCCTGACGCAGGGCGTCTTCATCGCGCGGGGCGGCCAGGGAAAGATTGGGCACGCTTCTCAGCCACGAAAGGTCGAAGGCACCGTGATGGGTGGGACCGTCTTCGCCCACGAGACCGGCCCGGTCCAGGCAGAGGGTCACGGGCAGGTTCTGCAGGCATACGTCGTGGATGATCTGGTCGTAGGCGCGCTGCATGAAGGTGGAATAGATGGCCACCACGGGGTGATAGCCGCGGGAGGCGAGGCCGGCGGCAAAGGTGACGGCGTGTTCCTCGCAGATGCCCACGTCGGCAAAGCGTTCCGGGAAGCGTTCGTGAAAGCCCTGCAGACCCGTGCCGTCGGGCATGGCGGCGGTGATGGCGAAAAGATGCGGGTTCTTTTCCGCAAGGGCGCACATTTCGTCGCCGAAGGCCCGGCTGAAGCCGGGACCGGAGGGCTTCCAGCCGCTGGGCTGGGGAGGCGTGCTTATTTCGTCGGGCACGGAGGCGGAAATGCCGTGGAAATGGGCCGGATCGTGTTCTGCCGGGGAGTAGCCCTTGCCCTTGCGCGTGCGGATGTGCAGCAGCACGGGCATGTCCAGTTCCTTGGCGGCCTGAAGATGCTTTTCCAGCTGAAGAATGTCGTGCCCGTTGATGGGGCCTATGTAGTTGAACTGGAAGGCCTCGAACAGAACGCCCGGAGTGAAGAACGACTTGAAGCTGACCTCGCCCTTGCGGATGATGTCCACGATGGTTTCCCCCTTGGGCAGGCGGGAGAGCACGCGCGCCACATGCTGCTTGATGTGCATGACCGTGCTGTGGGAGAGGTTGCGGCTGAGAAAGCGGGAAAGCGCGCCCGTATTCTCGGAAATGGACATCTTGTTGTCGTTCAGGATGACGATGAGCCGTTTGCCCATGCCGCCCGCCTGATTCAGCGCTTCCAGCGCCATGCCGCCGGAAAGGGCGCCGTCGCCGATGACGGCCACCACATGTTCCTTCCCGCCCCTGAGATCGCGCGCCGTGGCCATGCCGAGGGCGGCGGAAATGGAGGTGGAGGCGTGGCCCACGCCGAAATAGTCGTAGGGGCTTTCGTTGCGGTTGGGGAAACCGGAAATGCCGCCGTAGCGGCGCAGCGTGTCGAAGCGTTCCGCGCGCCCGGTGAGCAGCTTCCACGGGTAGCTCTGATGCCCCACGTCCCACACGATGGGGTCGCGGGCCGGGTCGAAGCAGGAAAGCAGCGCTATGGTCAGTTCCACCACGCCGAGGGAGGGGGCCAGATGTCCGCCGTTTTTCGTGACCACGCGGATGATGGTGTCGCGCAGTTCCTGCGCCAGCGCCAGCTTGAGCGGGAGGGAGAGCCCGGGGATGTCCTCGGGAAGGTGCAGGCTGGAGAGCAGGGGCGTATCGGTCATGGGAATTCTTCGCGGGCTAATGGGTGCGGTTGACAAGCTTTTGGGAGGTTTCGCGGAGAAAATCGGCGTCGGGACCGGAAAAAACGCCCGTTATGGCCGCTTCGGCGGCGGCGCAGTGCTCTTTCGCCTTTTCTCTCGCGCCTTCCAGCCCGAGGAGGGAAGGCCAGGTGGCCTTGGCGCTTTTTTCATCGTGCCGCACCTGTTTGCCTACCGTGGCTTCATCTCCCACTACGTCGAGTATATCATCGGTTATCTGAAACGCAATGCCCAATTCACTGCCGTAACGGCGCGCCGCGGCGCGTTTTTCTTCCGAGGCGTCCGCAAGAACCGCGCCGCATTCACAGGCATTGAATAAAAGCGCGCCGGTCTTTTTTTCGTTGAGAACGCAAAGTTCCTCCAGGGAAAGCCGTCTGCCTTCGCCGAGCAGGTCCAGCATCTGGCCGCCCGCCATGCCTGCGGCCCCGGCGGCGTCGGCCGTGAGGCGCAGCGCTTCCAGAAGAAGCGGCGCCGGAACATCGGCCCGGGCCATGTGGCTGAAGGCGTTGGTGAGCAGGGCGTCGCCCGCGAGAATGGCGGTGGCTTCGTCGAAGGCCTTGTGGCAGGTGGGGCAGCCGCGGCGCAGATCGTCGTCATCCATGGCGGGCAGATCGTCGTGGATGAGCGAATAGGTGTGGATCATCTCCAGCCCGGCCGCAAAGGGAAGGAGCTTTTCCGTAAGCTCTTCCGCCCTGTCCGGTGCGCAGGCCCGCGCCACGGAGAGGCAGAGCACGGGGCGCAGGCGTTTGCCCCCGGCCAGCAGGCTGTAGCGCATGGCGTCGGAAAGGCGGTGCGGGATATCCTCGGCAAGAAAGGCGGAGGAAAGATACTGTTCTATTCTGCTGCGAAGATCTGCGGGCATATATCCCCCTGTAAGGCCTCCCCGGAAGGGAGGCTGAGAAGCCGGGATGCGTGTGGGGCGCAAAGGGCGTGCGCCCCGTGCACCGCCCTGCGCGAAGGAAGGGTGCTTTTTTACGAATATCAATCCGGAAGATACGCAAGAGCGCTCTTTCGCGCAAGTCAGGGAAGCCCGTGCAGAGACTTTTTTCCGCGCAGGGCTTCTCCCTCTGAGCGATATCAGAGGGATATTGCGTTACTCTTCTTCCCCTTCGGCCGGTGAAAAAGGTTCCGTGCCTTCTTCGGTGCAGAGCCGTATGTCGTGGCGGGCCTTTTCCAGCTGGCGGCGGCAGGCCGCGGCATGGGCCAGGCCTTCCTTGTACAGGGTCACGCTTTCTTCCAGAGGGCTTTCGCCTTTTTCCAGCGTGGCCACGATGTCCTGAAGCCGTGCAAGGCGTTCCTCAAAGGTGGGTTCTTTCTTTTTCATCGTGCGCTCCGGGCCTTTGCGGCCTTCTGCTGTTGGTCGAAAATACTGCGGGAAGGTCCCCCCACGATCTGCGGAGGATCCTGAAGCAGGGGCATGGCGTCCACGGCCACCCCCTGCACGAGCAGGCCGAAATGCAGATGCGGTCCCGTGACCCGGCCCGTGGAGCCGGAACGGCCGATGACCTGCCCCTTTTTCACCATGTCCCCTTCCTTCACGTCGAAGGCGGAAAGGTGCGCGTAGGTGCTGACGACGCCCTGCCCGTGGTCGATGTAGATGCTGTTGCCGCCGAAATACTGCTTTTCCGCCAGAAGGACCACACCGTCTGCGGCGGCCTTCACCTGCGCGCCTTCGGGACTGCGCATGTCCGTGCCCTTGTGCGGGGCGCGGCTCTGCCCGTTGAACACACGCCGCCCGCCGAAGGGGCTGGTGATGCCGCCGGGCACGGGGCGGCTCAGGGGAAGCGTCCACGACTTTTCCGTGCGGGAGGCAAGGGCCTTCTTGCTGCGCGCCGCATCATAGGCTATCTGTTCCCGCACTTCGCGCGGAGGTTCGACGTACCTGGGCGCCACCTTGAGGATGCTTTTCGGCCATGCCACGGGTACGGCCTGAATGAGAACGTTCTTTTTCACCCCTTCCGCCTCAATGACGACCCTTTGTCCGCCCCTGGCGTCGATGGGCATGGCAAGAAGCACCTGCGCCTTCCACAGCGGAGGGGAGGTTTTTTCCTGTTCGGCCCGGACACGGAGCGTTTCACCCCGCCAGAGGAAGGAAGCCTCGAAGGGGGCGCTGCCGGTGACGGCTGCGGGGAAGGCATGGCCCTGACTCACCTTGTCGGGCACGGAAAATTCGGCGGCCCCGGCAAGGGAGGGGAGAAGAAGGGCGGTCAGAAGCAGGATAAGAAAGCGTTTCATGGCATATCTTCCTTGAAATTCTTCCAAAAGGCGGCAAGGCGGACGTCAGTCCTGGGAGGCGTCGTTTTGTGTGTCGTTGCGGCTCGCCGGTTCCACGCCCGTCACGGTGCCGAGAATGCGGCCGTCGGCCATGAGCACGGCAAGGCCGCGCCCCGGAGCCGTCTGCGAGACGGAACGCAGGATGGCGCCGTGCTCGTCGCAGGCCATGGCGTAGCCGCGCCGGAGCGGTTCAAAGGGATCAAGGGCCTGGAGACGGAGTTCCATGCGGGCAAGGCGCTGTTCCTCGGCAAGGCCCAGGGTACGGCGCAGGGGCGTGAGTTTTTCCCCGGCGCGTTCCGCCGTCCGTTCCGCACGCTGAAGGCGCGCTTCTCCCGCCCCTGTAAGACGCAGAACAAGTCCCTCCACAAGGCCGGAGCGCCGCACAAGGGCGGCTCCGGCCGCCGCGTCCATGCGGCGCACGGCTTCATGCAGCCTTTCACTCTGCCGGCGCAGCCGCTCCTGCGGGGAGAGCAGCGCAAGGGCGCGGGAGGCATGTTCAAGGCGCAGGGCAAGCATGCCGGTTCTGCGGGAAAAAGCCTGCTGCAGCGCGGTTTCCAGTCCGTCCACATGCTGGACGAATACATGGCGTTCCTGCCAGAGAAGCTGGGCAGTATGGCTGGGCGTGGCGGCGGAAAAGTCGGCCGTGAAATCGGTGATGCTGTGGTCGATTTCATGCCCTATGCCCGCAAGCACGGGGATGGGGCAGCGGTACACGGCCCTTGCCACGCGTTCGTCGTTGAAGGCCCACAGGTCCTGAACGGAACCGCCGCCGCGGATGAGCACCACCACCTCGGCCCAGGCCTCCCTTCCGGCCCTCTCCAGAGCCTCCACGATGCGGGGCGGCGCTTCCTCGCCCTGCACGGGCACGGGAAGAATGCGTATTTCCGCACCGAGTCCCCGCGTGGAGCTTATGCGGATGAAATCGCGCACGGCGGCTCCCCGGGGGGCGGTGATCACCACAACCCTGTGCGGATTCTGAGGGATGGGGCGTTTGCGGGCGGTATCGAACAGACCTTCGGCGGCCAGTCTGCGCTTGAGCGCCTCAAATTCCTGATGCCACAGGCCGAGTCCTTCCGCCTGCCCGAGATCGACGATCATCTGATACTGCCCGCGGGCGCCGTACACTGTGAGCCTGCCTGCACACACAACGGTCTGTCCGTTTTCCATGCTGCGGGCAAGGCTCGGACGGGGACCGTCCTCCCATACTTCGCCGGTGAGCGGATCAAAGGCTTCGTCCCGCTGCTGTCCCCGGAACCATACGCAGTTGAGAAGATCATCGCCTTCCTTCAGGGAAAAGTAGACATGTCCGGAGGAGGGGCGGGAAAGGTTGGTCACCTCGCCCCGTACCCAGACATACGGAAAGCGGCCTTCCACCGCCTGCCGCACCTGTTCCGTGATCTGTCGTACGCTGAGGATGGCGCTCATGCCGTGTTCCATCTTGCCTGAAGTTGCGGGAAAAGACCGTGACGGCGGATTGTTCTGCATCGGGCAGGCCGTGCACGGCGTTTAAAAAAGGAAAAGCTCCGGCGGCCCCGGTAGCGGGGCGCGCAGCCTGCACAAGGCGTGTTTCGCCGCAGGCGCGGGAGGCAGGGAGCTTTTCAAGAAAGCGCCCGGCGGCGGGGAGAAGATCTCCCTGCCGCACAGGGCGTTTTTTCGGGAACGGAACGCTCCGTTCCCTGCGGATTATCTCTTCCAGCTGTCCAGCACGGACTGATACCAGGCCGGGAAGGCCTTTTCAAAGTCGTCCGCAGGCAGGGTGGACTTTTCGCCGGTGCGGCGGTTCTTCACTTCCACCACGCCCTGGGCAAGGCCCTTGCCGCCCACCGTCACCTGCACGGGCAGACCGATGAGGTCGGCATCCTTGAACTTCACGCCGGGGCGCTCTTCGCGGTCGTCGTACAGCGTTTCCAGGCCCTGAGAGGCGAGGAAGGCGTCGATGGCGTCGCACTTTCCGGCCACGTCGGCGTTCTTCGGATCGAGGCAGACGATGTGCACGTCGAAGGGGGCGAGCTGGGGCGGGAACATGATGCCGTGCTCATCGAAGTTCTGTTCGATGCAGGCGGACACCACGCGGGAAACGCCGATGCCGTAGCAGCCCATGATCATGAGCTTTTCCTTGCCGTTTTCGTCAAGGAACACGGCGTGCAGCGCTTCGCTGTACTTGGTGCCGAGCTTGAAGATGTGGCCGACCTCGATGCCGCGCTTGATTTCCAGCGGATGCCCGCAGACGGGGCAGGGGTCGCCGGCCACGGCGTTGCGCAGATCCGCCCATTCGATGGGCAGCGTCACGTCGCGCACGAGGCTCAGGTGCCGCACATGGGTGTCGGCCTTGTTGGCGCCGGCTATCCAGTCGTTGGCGGCCATGAGTTCCTTGTCGGCATAGATCTTTTCCACGCCTCTGAGGCCCGCGGGACCGGCGAAGCCCACGGGAGCGCCGGTCATTTCCTTCACCTGTTCGGGCGTGGCGAACTGGATGTCGTCGGCGTCGATGAGGTGGGCGAGCTTGATTTCATTGAGTTCGCGGTCACCGCGCAGAAGCACGGCCACGGGCTTTCCGTCGGCCATGAAGAGAAGCGTCTTGATGAGCCTGTCCGCGCTGACGCCGAGGAAGGCGCACAGTTCCTCAATGGTGTGCTGGGCGGGAGTGTCCACTTCCTCCATGGCGGGGCAGGGCGTTTCATCCTGCGTGAACACGGTATTGATGGGCGCGCGTTCCACGTTGGCCGCCCAGGTGCAGTCCGGCCAGTTGGTGCAGGCGGTGATGGAATCTTCGCCGGTTTCGGCAAGCACCATGAATTCATGGGAGAAGTTGCCGCCGATGGCGCCGGAATCGGCTTCCACGGGGCGGAAGTCCAGGCCCATGCTGCTGAAGATTTTGTGATAGGCCTCCTTCATGGAGGCATAGCTTGCGTTGGCGCCTTCGTCGTTCACGTCGAAGGAATAGGCGTCCTTCATGAGGAATTCGCGGCCGCGCATGAGGCCGAAGCGGGGGCGCACCTCGTCGCGGAACTTGGTCTGAATCTGATACAGGTTCAGGGGCAGCTGGCGGTAGGACTTCACTTCGCCGCGCAGAAGGTCGGTCATGACCTCTTCATGGGTGGGGCCGAGGCAGTAGTCGCGGTCGTGCCTGTCCTTGAAGCGGAGCAGTTCCTTGCCGTATTTCTTCCAGCGGCCGGATTCTTCCCACAGTTCCGCAGGCTGCACCATGGGAAGCAGTACTTCAATGGCGCCTGCGGCGTTCATTTCGCGGCGGACGATGTCTTTCGCCTTGTCCAGGGTGCGGAGGCCCAGCGGCAGCCAGGTGTAGATGCCGCTGGTGAGCTTGCGGATCATGCCCGCGCGTACCAGCAGCTTGTGGCTGACCACTTCAGCGTCGGCGGGGGCTTCCTTCAGGGTGGGGATGTAATAACGGCTCCAGCGCATAGAGTGTCCTTCAGTCGTTAGGGGTAAGAAGTTTGTCGAGTTCTTCAAGAAAAGCCGCAAGCAGCGCCTCCTGCCCGTTCACGGAACGGAGGACTTTGCCCTTGCGGAAAATGACGCCCTTGTCGCGTCCGCCTGCAAGGCCTATGTCGGCCTCGCGGGCCTCGCCCGGGCCGTTGACCACGCAGCCCATGACCGCGATCTTGAGCGTGCTTTTCGCGGCCAGAGGATGGGACTGCACATATTCCTCAACCTTTTCGGCCATGCCGATGAGGTCGATTTCCGTGCGCCCGCAGGTGGGGCAGGAAACGATTTCCGGGCCCCTGCTGCGCAGGCCCGTGGCGCGCAGGATTTCCCATGCCACGGCCACTTCCCGCACAGGGTCGGCCGTGAGAGAGACGCGTATGGTATCGCCTATGCCTTCAAAAAGCAAAAGCCCGAGACCCACTGCGGATTTCACGGTGCCGCGCATGGGCGTGCCCGCTTCGGTCACGCCGAGGTGCAGGGGGTAATCCGCGCGGGAGGCCATGAGCCTGTAGGCGGCTATGGTGTCGGCCACGGAGGAGGACTTGAGCGAAACCTTGATGTCGTAGAAGCCGCGTTTTTCCAGCATGTGCACATGGGAAAGGGCGCTTTCCACCAGAGCCTCGGGCGTGGGACCGCCGTAACACTCCAGAAGTTCCTTTTCCACGGAGCCGCTGTTCACGCCCACGCGGATGACGGCCCCGCAGGCTCTGGCCGCGGCGGCCAGATTGTCCACCGGCTTTTCCCCCCCGATGTTGCCGGGGTTGATGCGAAGGCCCCGGAGCCCTGCGTCGAGGGCGGCGATGGCCAGGCGGTAGTCGAAGTGGATGTCGGCCACAAGGGGCACGGGAGAGGATGCGGCTATGCTTTTTAGCGCCGCTGCGGCCTTTTCGTCGGGCACGGCGAGGCGCACGATTTCACAGCCCGCGGCATGGAGACGGGAAATCTGCTCCAGCGTGGCGGCAACATTTCGCGTATCGGTATTGGTCATGCTCTGCACGACCACGGGGGCGCCGCCGCCGATGACGACATCGCCTATCCTGAGCTGACGGGTGCTGTTCCTGTGGGGGGCGTTCATGGCTTCTCCTTGATGCTGCGCAGGTGATGTAGCGCGTCATATGTGTAGATGGCAAGGGCCAGCCAGATGACGGGGAAGGATATCATGTCCGAAGGCTTCATGCTTTCCCCGAGGACGGTGATGGCCAGAACAAAGGCAATGGAGGGGCTGACGTACTGCAGTATGCCTATGGTGGCCAGGGTGACATGACGGGCGGCATAGCCGAAGAGAAGAAGCGGCAGGCCCGTGAAGGCTATGGTGCAGATTAAAAGCACGGGGCGCCAGGGGCCGTAGCCCATGATGCCGAAGCCCTCTTCCGTGAAGCCGAGCCAGAGCACGGCCGCAGGCATGAGCATGAGCGCCTGCACGAAGAGACTCGGCGCGGCGTCCATGCGCAGGGTTTTCTGCATGTAGCCGTACAGGGCGAAGGAAAGGGCCAGAATGAAGCCTATCCACGGAATGCGCCCGTAGGCGATGACGCTTGCCGCCACGCCGCAGAATGCCAGGGCTATGGCCGCGCCCTGCGCCCGGGAAAGTTTTTCACCGAGAAACACGCGCCCCATGAGCACGTTGAGAAGCGGGGTGATGAAGTAGCCAAGGGAGGATTCCACGATCTGCCCGGTGGTGACGGCAAAAAGGTAGATGGTCCAGTTCAGACCGAGCATCACGGCCGCAAAGAACAGGGAAATGAGCGTACGTCTGTTCTGGAAGGCGCTTTTCACCGCATGCAGGTGTCCTTCAGCAAGAAGGACGATGCCGAGAAACACCACCGTCCATATCATGCGGTGCGCCATGATGGAAACGGGGTTCAGGGCGCCGAGCAGAGGCCAGAACAGAACGGCGAAGCCCCAGAGAAGGTGCGCGCACAGTCCCGCGCCGCCTCCCGCACAGGAAGCGGAACATTCGTGGGGGCGATGGGGCAGAGAAAAGTGCATCATGGAGAAAGCGTGATGAAGGTTTCACCCGTGCCTTCGTCGGCCGGCAGAAAAAGACGGCGCGCGGAGGCTCGCCTGTAAGGAGCAGTCCGCCCTTCCTGCATGAGGGAAGAGCGGACTGCACAGAGAAAAAGGAAGGCGGCGTTTCCCGGAACCTTCGGGCGCGGCATGCGCCCGTTCTTCCGGGAAGCGGAGCATGAAAAAGGGCGTCGCCAGGCCGGCAAAGCGCGTCTGGAAGCGCTTTGCCACCCTGCGGCGCTTTTGGCACTAGCGGTTGAAGGAACGGGCGTACAGTTCCACGATGGCGCGGCGGCCGTTGGCTTCGAGGAAGCGGGTACCCGTGGCGGTGAAGCGGGAATGCTTGATGACGGGATCGTCCTTCTTCACCCATTCGTCGTTGATCCAGCGGAACCAGGCGTCGCGCTTCTGGTCGAACACGAGCAGGGGCTTGTTGCACAGCTTGGCGAATTCCGCACCCCAGCCGGTGCCGCCCTTGACCGTCTTGTCTTCCTGAATTTCACCGACGACGAGCACTTCGCTGCCGCTGCTCACCTGCCAGCAGATGGACTGGAGGACCTTGCGGAACAGAGGCGCGCGGGTGTATTCGCGGCCCATGAGGCGGGAAACATACGTCATGCTGACGTCTTTGAGCGCCAGTTCGTCCTGAGTGAGCACGCGAACGCCGCGCGTGCGCTCTATCTGATGGCCTTCAAAGCTGTAGTTGACTTCTTCGATGCCCCAGGCTTCGGCCTGAGCCCCAAAGAACTGCTCCGCGCCGGCTGCGCCGCCGCTGAAGAGAACGCACTGTTTCGGATCAAGCATCTGGTCCTCCCAGAATAGATAGTGTTGCTGAAAAAAAGTAAATATGGCCCCGGCGGCTCAGTATGCGGGTTCGACTCTGCGGGAACCCGTGGGGCTGACGATGACGCGCACGCGCTGCCCGGGGGTGATGTAGGGATCATTGCCCTGGACGATGACTTCCTCGCCATCGCCCTTGTCGTAGCGGACGGTGATCTGGAGCCCGGTCTGCCGGGCAGTGAGTTCACCCGCTCCGGCGCCTGCCGCACCGCCCAGAAGCGCACCACCCACGGTGGCCAGAGTGCGCCCGCTTCCGCTGCCTATGGTGCTGCCGATGACGCCGCCCGCCACCGCGCCGATGAGCGCGCCCACGGTCTGCCTGCCGCTCGACTGACTGTTGATGTTCACTTCCTGCACGTTGACGGCGGTGCCGTAATAGATGCTGTTGGCCTGCCGGGCTTCCCCGGCATTGTAATCATAGCCGCCGAGATGCGGACCGCATCCGGGCAGAGCGGGAAGCGCCGTTGCCATGATGACGGTCAGAATAAGGGCCGCAGGTGTACGAACATGCATAACAGCCTCCTGTCGGGCAGGGTGGAAACAAGAGTGGCTCCATCATAACCAGCTTGCGTGGAATGTCCAGTTAAGATGCGGCCGTGATGAAGGAGGAATGATTGCGGCGCGGGGCTTTTTCCGCCGGGAAGATGCGGTGTGAAGAGCGGAAGGAGGCGTTTCTGACGCCGGAGGCTCTTTAAAAGGAAAACCCCGGCGAACCGGGGCGTGGAATGCTGCGATCAGTCAGGACGACTAGTAGCGGGGACGGGGAGCGCGAGGCTTTGCTTCATTGACGCGCAGGGTACGGCCGCCGAAGTTGGTGTTGTCCAGAGCTTCGATGGCAGCGGCGGCAGCGGGATCTTCCATTTCAACAAAACCAAAACCACGGGCACGGCCGGTTTCACGGTCGTTCACCAGTTTTACGGAGAGCACGGCGCCGTAAGGGGCGAAAAGATTCTGAACCTGCTCTTCGGTGGCGGACCAGGGAAGATTCCCGACATAAATAGACTTGGCCATGAGAAAAACCTCACACAAAAGAAATCTAAAACCCACACCCTGCTCCGGCAAACCGATTGCCCAGAGTGTCTCTCCTGTCTATCAGGTATGCCCCAACGGCAACAGCAAGTCAATGCGTATTTGGTATTTTTTTCTCATTTTATCAGCAGGAAAGGGAAATTTTTTTTGATGCTCCCGGCCGTATGCAGGGCCTGCCCCATGTAAGGAACAGGGAAATAAGGCAAGTGATATCATGCGGATATCATGGAAAAGCAGGGCAATATCAAAAAAACATCCCCGGAACGGCGCGCAGTTGCAGCCCTAAGACTGCCTGCGCTTGAAGAGTTTTTCCAGATCGGCCTTTTCCAGAGTCACGGCGCAGGGCCTGCCGTGGGGGCAGAAATCCGGCTCCTCGGTGCGCAGCCACTGACGCACGAGCTGCATGGCGTCGTCGGGCGTGAGCTTCTGCCCTGCGCGTATGGCCGTGGCGCAGGCATGGTGTATCCATACGGAGGTGAGGTCGTCCACACGGCCGGAAAGGGCTTCGCGCAGGAAGGCTGAGGCTTCGGAACGGTCCATTTCCGGAGGCATGGCCTGCACGGCAAGACGCATGCCCCGGCAGGTGGCTTCAAAGCCGAGTCGGGTGAGCGTTTCCTTCAGTTCCAGAAAGCGTTCCTTTTCTGCAGGGTGCAGGTCCAGTTCCAGGGGAACCAGCAGGGGGCGCGCCACCCCGCGGGAACCGTTCGCCCGGAACTTTTCGTAGAAAATGCGCTCGTGCATGGCGTGCTGATCGAGCAGAAGCAGGGTGTCGTCGTTCTGCGAGAGCACAAGATACGTTTTCGCCACCTGCCCCAGATACCGGAAGCCCTGGAGCGGAGAGACCCCGGGCCTGGGCATGTCCTTTTCCTCTGCGGGCAGAGGGAGCACCTCCGCTGCGGAGGCCTTGTTTTCCTGCGTGTGTTCCGACTCCTGCACGGGAGCGGCGCTTTTCTGCGTGTGTTCGGCCTCCGGTGCAGGAGTTTCCGGCGCTTTTTCGCGCATGAGGGGCTTTTTCTCCGGGCGGGCCGCTTCGGAAGAGAGGGGACCGGAAGCGGAGGGAGAAGGTTCGGATACATGAGCGCGCGGGAAGGCGGGCGCAGGGACGAAGTCCTTTTCCGGGGCAGAACCGGTCAGGGGCCTTCCGGTACGGAAATCACGCTCGGGCTGGAACGGTTCGCGCAGGGCATTGTTCATGAACGTGACTTCTTCCTCAGGCTGAGTCCGGGGGGCGGGGCGCCTGGGCATGACGCGCACGGCGTCGGCCTCTCCCCAGAAGCCCAGCGGACGGGCGGGCCTCGGTTTTTCTTCGCGCACGGGGAGGGGCGCGGTGTCGGGCGTGCTTTCCGCCGCGTATCCGGCGCGTTCCGCAAAGCGTTCCGAAGCCAGAGGCACGCCGGCAAGGGCGCTGCCCACGGCGCGGAGCACGGCGGAGAACACGGCCTGCTCGTCGCGGAAGCGAACCTCGTTCTTGGCCGGGTGCACGTTCACATCCACCTCATGAGCGGGCAGTTCCAGAAAGAGCACGGTCTGCGGGTAGTCGCGGCTGGTGAGGCGGCCCTGATAGGCCTGCCGCACGGCGCGCATGAGCAGGCGGTCGTTCACGGCCCGGCCGTTGACGTAGAAGAGCATGCGGTCGGCGCGGGGCTGGGAGGAGCGCGGGTCGGACGTGAGGCCGTAAAGGTGCATGCCCGCCATGCGGATATCAAAGGGGCGCAGGGCGTCCACAATGGCGGGCGGCCAGAGCACGGCCATGCGCCGGGCAAGGTTCTGCCCCGCCTCGAAGCGCACGATTTCCCGGGAACCGGCCTTCAGAATGAAGCCTGCGTCCTCCCGGGCAAGGGCGATGCGGGTGAAGAGCTCCTGCGCCTTTTTCTGTTCCGTGGCCGGACTTTTCAGAAATTTCAGACGGGCGGGAATGTTGGAAAAAAGTTCGGCCACTTCCACCGTGGTGCCCTGATTGAGCGCCGCCGGGGAGACGGGCTTCATGGTGCCGTACACGACCTCGATGCAGGCGGCTTCGCCGGTGCCTCCGTCTTCCTCCTGCGGGGCGGACACCATGCGGAAGCGGGACACGGAAGCGATGCTGGGCAGGGCCTCGCCGCGGAAGCCGTAGGAGCTTATGTTCATGAGGTCGCCTATTTCGGCGATTTTGCTGGTGGCATGGCGGGTGACGGCAAGTTCCAGCTGATCGGCGCCTATGCCTCTGCCGTTGTCCGTCACGCGGATCAGGGTCTGGCCGCCGTTTTCCAGCTCCACGGTGATGCTGGTGGCCCCGGCGTCGAGGCTGTTTTCCATGAGTTCCTTGACCACGCTGGCCGGGCGCTCCACCACTTCGCCTGCGGCGATCTGGTTGGAAAGTTCCGGCGGAAGCAGGCGTATGGTCTTGTGGGGGGAAGTGTTCATGCGAACCTCAGGAAAAGGAAGAAGTGACGGCGCGGCAGGATGTTTTCCGGTATTTTCGGGCGAAATCTCAGGAAGTCAAGAGCAAGGGGGGGGGCGACCGGCCCGCATGCGGGCCGGTCGCGCTCATGAGCCTTTCAGCGGAGGGGCTTTCCGTACTTCGGTCATGAGAAAACGCGCTGCGGAAAGGCTCTGTTTTTCAGGGAGCATTTTCGCGGCGCGTCCGGAGGAAAAGCATGTTTTGCGGGGAAAATCGTTCTGCGTTTACGACGGATCAGTCTTCCACGCGTTCAATTTTAAAGGTCACGGGGCGGAGTCCGTCGTTGCAGGTGGCTATGGCCACGCCGCCTTCCTTCATCCATCCCCTGCCCAGGGGTTCCCCTGCTCCGTGATACAGGGCGTACACATAGTGCTGTATGCACTTCCAGGCTTCTCCGCACAGCTCCGCGGGCTGATAGTGTCTGTCGCATTCGATGACCTGTCCGGGTTTCACCAGCTGACAGGGACCGGTGACGTTGTCGCCGTAGCGCGCTGCGAGTTCCGCATCGAAATCCGTCTTCAGTACCGTGATTCTTACTTTTGCCATAGATCCTCCTGGTGGGGAGCAATGGGGGCCGTCCCGCCGGAGACGGGAGCGGCGTCAGCTCAGATTTTGCCCATCCTTTTGAGTTCGGCCTCGATTTCCTCACGGATGTCCGCGGGAATCTGGGGAATGGCCTTGTACACGTCGGCGGAAGCCTTCATCCATTCGGCCTTTTCCTCAGGCTGGATGGGCGTCAGGACGTGTCCGCGTGCGGTCAGGTCGGCAGGGGCGGTTCTGTCGGCGCTGCGGGTGTATTCAATGGACTTTTTCTTGAGCACGTCGAACATCTGCTCAAAGAGGGCGCGGTCCTCGGCGCTCAGGCTTTCCCACCAGTCGGCGCCCGCCACCACGAGATGAGGCGTGTACATGTGCTGGCTCATGAAGCAGTACGGAGCGATTTCGCCAAGGCCCATGGTGACGGCGGTGACGAGGTCGATGTCGAAGCCGGAGACCACGCGCTGTTGTACGCCGGTGACGGTTTCCGACCAGGCCATGGGAGTGGGGGCGAAGCCGAGGGCGCGGAGCCCTTCCACATGGGCTCTGGAGGGGGTGGAGCGGATTTTCATGCCCCTGCTCTGGGTGATGTGTTCCAGCTTTTCATTGGTGAAGATACCGCGGAAGGTGTTGCCAAGGAACGCCACGGCATGGGTGCCGCTCTTCTGGGAGAGATGGTCGAGAATTTTCTGTCCGACGGGTCCGTCCAGAATGGTGTCGGCACTTTCATAATCGGGGAAGAGGTAGGGCAGGTCGAAGATGCCGATGGCCGGGTCGAAGGCGGCGAAGTTGGGGGAGCCGTCCTCGCAGATGTGAATGGTGCCGAACTGCACGCCCTGGAAGACCGTGGCGGTGGTGCCGAGGCGGTAGGAGTCGTTGACGTCGAGAATATATTTCCCGCCGGAATGGGAGTCGAGAAAGGCCTTGGCGTCGAGCCAGGCGCGGTAATGGGGAGTCCCGGGGAAGTTTGCATGGGCCACCTTGATGTTTCTGGGCGCGGCGAAGGCGGGAGCGGCGGTGAGGGCAAGGCCGAAGGCTGCTGCGGCGCAGGCCATGAGGGAAATGAGCTTGTTCATGTATCCTCCTTGGGAAGTTATAAGAGGCAGAGGGAAAGGGCGGGGACGAGGCCGACGAGGAAAAGCACCACGATGCAGGCGCCGAGGAAGGGCATGACCGCGCGGCTGAGCACGCTGAAGGACACGCCGCTGATGCCGCAGCCCACGAAGAGGTTGACGCCCACGGGCGGCGTGATGAGGCCGAGAGTGAGACCGAGGGTAAGCACCACGCCGAAGTGTATGGGGTCTATGCCCATCTGCACGAAGCTGGGCAGCAGCATGGGGGTGAGGATGAGCACGCAGGCCACGGTTTCCATGAAGGTGCCGAGGATGAGCAGAAGCACGATGAGGGCCACCATCATGACGCAGGGGTTGATCATGGTCTTCTGCATGAACTGGGCGATGATGTCCTGGGTGTTGTAGTAGATGAGCAGGGTGCCGAGGGCGTTGGCCGCCGCCACCACGAAGAAGATGGCGCCGATGGTGACGAGGGAGGAGCGGCAGATTTCCCGGAATTTCTGCAGGGACATGGTTCGGGTGATGAAGCATTCCACGAACAGGGCGAAGATGACGGCTGCGGCGCCGGCTTCCGTGGGCGTGGTGATGCCGCCGTAGATGCCGCCGAGCACGATGACGGGCACCATGAGCGACCACTTGGCCTCCCACAGGGCGCGCAGGCGCTGCGCGGCGTTGCATTTCGGGAAGGGCTGTCCGTAGTCGTGCCTTGTGGCGATGACGTGGCAGACCATCATGAGAGCAAGGCCGGTGATGATGCCGGGAACGATGGTGGCAAGGAAGAGGTCGCTTACGGAAACGCCCGCGGTGGAACCGTAGATGATGAGCGTGGTGCTCGGCGGAATGAGCAGGCCGAGGCATCCGGAGCAGGCGTTGACCGCGGTGGAGAAAGCCTTGGGGCAGCCTTCCTTTTCCATGGCCGGGATCATCATGCCGCCCACGGCGGCGGTGGTGGCGGGGGCGGAACCGCAGAGCGCGCCGTAGAACATGCAGGTGAGCACGGAGATCTGCGCAAGGGAACCGCGCATGTGTCCGACCAGAGTGCGGGAGAAGCTGATGAGCGAACCCGACATGCTTCCGCGCTGCATGATTTCGCCTGCGAGTATGAAGAAGGGCACGGCCAGCAGCGGGAAGGAGTCGAAGGTGTTGTAGAGGCGCTGGGTGAAGAGCAGGTAGGGAAGGTCACCCACATACAGGCCGATGAGCACGGCCGCGCTCATGGCGACGCCTATATGGAAGCCCAGAAAGAGCAGAACGATGAGGGAAAGGAAAACGGCGATGACGGCGGGATCCATGTCAGTTCTCCGAAGTCGTGAGCGCGAGCCAGAGGCGGCGGACCGCCTGCAGCGTGGTCAGCGCAAAGCAGAAGGGAATGCCGAGCCAGACGTACCAGATGGGCAGGGGAATGGATATGGCCGTCTGACCGCGGGACATGATTTTCATGGTGGTGTTGAAGCTCATGCAGGTGATGGCCGCGCAGAGCAGCACGGCGCCGGCGAGGCAGATGACGCGCATGATGTGCTGCCCTTTTTGCGGCAGGGCCATGACGAAGGCGTCCACCCGGAGATGCGCCTCCTCCTTCATGGCCATGGCAACACCGAGATAGCTCATCCAGAGAAAGAGCATGAGGCTTGTTTCTTCAGGCCAGGAAAGGGCGTTGCCGAGAGCATAGCGCCAGAACACCTGAATGAAGGCGATGACGATGAGCGCGCATGTCACGAGAATGCCGAGTGTTTCCACCAGACGGTCGAGGAAGTCGAAGAATGTTTTCATGGCGTAGCTCCGGGGCCTCCGCCGGAGCGGAGGCCCTCCGGGTATCAGAGTGCGAGCAGCTTGTGGGCGTTGTCCCACATGACCTTCTGCGTGAGCTCTTCACCAAGCTCGAAGAGATGGAAGTCATGCACGGCCTGACGGATGTCGTAGCAGGGGTAGGCGGAACCGTAGAGGACGCGTTCCCCCTTGAGCCAGCGTATGGCGTTGCCGTACATCTCGTGCCCGGGAGCGGAGGGGTTGTGCATGTACATGTCGGGCACGATCCAGATATTGGGGCACATGAGCATGATGTTCACCATCTGCATGAGCCAGGGATAGCAGGCGTGGGAAACCACGATCTGCAGCGTGGGAAAATCGGAGGCGACGTGCTGGATGTACACGGGGTTGGAATAGTCGATGTCGGGCCCGACCATGAAGCTTGAGGTGATGACGGCAATGAGCCCGAGTTCCGCGCAGAGCGCGTAGACGGGGTAGAGCGTGGGATCGTCGGCCTTGCGCGCAGGATCGCAGAAGCCGGGTTCCACGGCGACGCCGTAGAAGCCCATGTCCTTGCAGCGGCGTACTTCGGCAAGTGCAGGAAGAATGCCCGCGCTTACATCCACGGCCCCGAAGGGAAAGAAGGTACCGGGATATTCCTGCGCCAGGGCAAGAACGTCGTCATTGGGCACGGAGGCGGCAAAGGAACTGGTGGCGCGGGCCATGACCACGCCTTTATCCACGCCGGCTTCCTTCATTTCCTCCAGAAAGAGGGGGAAGGATTTCCGGTGGGCCGATTCGGAGCGCCATGCATTCACGTCATGAGGGGCGACGGCATTGCAGACAGGGTTGAAGATCGAAAGTTCGGCAAAGCCCTTGTACGGGGGACGAAGGCGGAAATCGAAGATCATGACATACTCCCATTGTGAAAAAGTATGCTTGCAAGCTTGATTCCGACTTTACCCCAAAAAAGAGCTTAAAATAGTCCAAATGACCCTTTTTGGGAAGCAGTAGCGTTCTTATGAAAAAAAGGGAGGAAAAGGAAGGCGACGGAAGGGGGAGGTGTCAGCTTCCGGGCATGGCGAGTTCGGCAAGACGAGGCAGGTCTTCCACGACGAGATGATGTTTTGTGAACTGTGTCACGATACCTTCTTCCTTCAAGTATCCCATGCTCCGCTTCATGCTGCTCTTGCTCAGCCCGAGAAGGGCACAGATGTCGGTCTGGGAAATATCGGGAAAAAAGCAGGTCTTTCCCTGGTGATGCATGACCATGGAATAGATGTACCAGCAGACGAGGTGCAGCTTGTTCCGCGTGCACACGGCGTTGAGCAGGGCCTGAATGTGCAGGAGCTTCGTAGCGCTGGAGAGAAACATGTTTTTGATGAGGTGGGGAAAGTCGGCGATGAAGCTGTTGTTGAAGGGGAGCTCACCGCTGAAATAGTAAAGTGTGACCGGAGTACGGCACTCAAAGAGCACTTTCGAGGATATGGACTGGGTTACCGTGCAGGTTTCATTGATGAGCGCGCCTGCCTTGCAGATGAGGTTGGTGCGGGAAGCTCCGTTTCCTTCGTAGAAGATGCAGTGCACGGTACCGGATTTGACGTAGACGAAGTTGGTGGTGTTTTCGTCGTCGAAGGAAAAGACCTGCCCCTTCATGAGGTGCTTTTCCACTCCCCAGGCCCTTGCTTCCTTCCATACGGTGCTGATCCCTGAAATGACGCAGGGATAGCCCTTGTCCAGATAGGGAGAGATATGGGCGTATCGTGCGGCCTCCGATACGGAGGCGTATCTGTTGCTGGAAAAGGTGGTCATGGTGTTCTGCCTGGTTCAGGGAAGAAAAAGACTCCGGCATGACGTTCCGGATGTTCCGGCACAGAGGAGAGAGCCTGGGAAAAACGCCGTGCGCGGGAGGGGAGAGAGCCGTTCAGGCCTGATTCTGCCGTCTGTTCTTCTGCGCCTGAACGCCCATGCGCAGCATGTGGAAGTACAGTTCACGGCCCACCCATGCGTCGGTGGCGGCGTACTTGATCTGCTGGGGGGTGAGCTCATGGTTTTCCCAGTTGGAGCACTGGGCGCTTTTGCTGATGCGGAAGCCCAGAAGATTGGCGGCAAGGGTGCGCAGGCCCTGGGCCTGAATGCCCCGTGCGCGGGCCATGACGGCCAGATCCACCACGCCGTCGGCCTGGAAGGGATGGATGCGGGCCAGCGCCTTCATGTCGTCGTGAATGGCCACGCCCACCTTCAGCACGCGGGGAGAGGAGAGCAGTTCGGCAATACCTTCACTGAAGGGCAGATGGGTGAGCTGGATGAGGTAGGCCGTATCCGCCGTGGCAAGCTGTATGAGCGCGGGGCGGCAGGTCTTGCCCTTGGTGAAGGTGGGCCTTGTTTCGGTATCGAAGCCGAGTACCGGTTCCTGCCGGAGTTTTTCCAGAGCGGCCGCAAGGGACTCTTCTTCGCGCACAAGGACGACGGGGCCTTCCCATGCCTGAATGGGCAGAAGGTTGATCTCCTCCTTGCTCAGGCACGGCTGAAGAACAACAGGTGAAAAGGCCTGTTTTCTGGAAGAATGGGGCGGGGAAACGGTATCGACGGGCATAATTTAACCTTGCAGTCAAGCATTATCATGGAAAAAGCGGGGGGGCAAGATGTCCCCTGAGGCGCCGAAGGGGAAAAGGACGGTCGTTTTTTTCGTTTAAAGGCGCATATTGCGGTATTTAACAGGGGAAACGGTGTTTTTCAGGGAAAGATACCTGGTGTTTTCCGTCATGCCGCCGGAAAGTTTCGCGGCACGGATCGGCACACAAAGGCCCGGCGCGGGGCCGGGCCTTGTGCGGAAGGCTATTTTCCGATGCAGAAGGATGAGAAGATGGCGTTCAGCGTTTCTTCCGTGCTGTTCAGACCCGTGATGTCCGCAAGGTGGGCGGAGGCGGCTTCGAGATGAATGCTGCACAGATCGGGCGGAACGGAAAGGGCGATGGCCTTGTCCAGCTCTTCCAGGGCCGAGAGCGCCTTCTGAAGCTGGGCCGCCTGGCGGAGGTTCGGGGCGATGTCTCCTTCTTCCGGGCTGTCGTCGGCAAGGCAGAGGGCGCGGATGGCCGCGCACAGCTCGTCGATGCCCGTGCCTTCGCGGGCGGAAACGGGCATGAGCCTTGCGCCGTGGAAATCTTCAAGGCCGGAGGGCGGGGGCGTGACATCGGCCTTGTTCCACACGGCGATGCAGCGTTTTTCCCCGAGTTCCTGGATGAGCGCCTCTTCCGCAGTATACGGGGCGAGAGGATCGCCCGATGAGGCGGAGCGTGTTCCATCCAGCACCACGAGCACGCAGCGCGCGTTGGCGGCAAGTTCTTTGCCGCGGCGCATGCCTTCCAGTTCGATGCTGTCTTCGCTGTGTTCCCGCAGGCCTGCGGTGTCCACCAGACGCACGGGCAGGCCCGCAAGGGTGGTCATTTCTTCCAGATAGTCGCGCGTGGTGCCCGGCTTTTCCGTGACAATGGCCCTCTGGCGGCCGAGAAAGGCGTTCATGAGGCTGGATTTGCCTGCGTTCACCTGCCCGGCCAGCACCACGAGCGCACCTTCCCGCCAGCAGCGGGCGCGTTCGTAACCGGCCAGAAGGCCGCGTATGCCTCCGGCCACTTCCCGCGTGATGGCGGAAAATTCCTGCGGGGGCAGGCATTCTCCCTCCTCATCGGGAAAGTCGATGGCAAGGCATACCCTCTGCCGCAGGTATTCCAGCCTGCCGCGCAGCTCCTCCACCTTGCGGCCGAGAAGCCCGTCGAGCTTGGCGGAAGCCAAGTATACGCCCTCGCGCGAGGGCGCGGCGATGAGTTCCGCCACGGCTTCGGCCTGGGAGAGATCCATGCGGCCGTTCAGAAAGGCGCGCCGGGTGAATTCCCCCCTCTCGGCCATGCGCGCGCCCCGGGAAAGCACGGAGTCGAGCAGCGCGGAAAGCACGGCCACACCGCCATGCCCCTGTATTTCGGCGCAGTCTTCTCCGGTAAAGGAATGGGGGGCCTTGAAGAATACGGCAAGGGCGTCGTCGGCTTCGCGGTTCTCAGCATCCAGCATACGGCCGTGATGCAGCATGCGCGGCGTGAAATCGCGGAAGGCGGGGGAGGAGGGGCGGAACATGGAAAGAAGAATGTCGTGCGCCTTCGGCCCCGATATGCGGATGATGCCCACCCCGCCCGCTCCGGGAGCGGTGGCTATGGCCGCGATGGTGTCGGTATCGGTTCTGAAATCGACGGCGCTCATTTTTCCAGCTCCGCACGGATCATGGAGGAAAGGGCGGGATCTTCGCAGATCTTTGCCGCGACTTCATAGTTCTCGCGGGCCTTCGCCTCGTCGTTCAGGTGATAGCGGTAAATGACGGCAAGACTGTAACGGGTGGCGGCGTCGTCCTTGAGATGGATGGAACGCTCAAGACTGTCTGCGGCTTCGGCCCACTGGCCCTGCCGGGCGAGCACCACGCCCATGAGGTAGGGCGGACGGTGATCGGAAGGCGCGGCCACCACGGCGCGCTGGGCCATTTCCTTTGCGGCGTCGTTGTCGCCCCGTTCGGCAAAAAGACCTGCCAGCTGCAGCAGCGCCTCCACATCGTTGGGATTGCTCTGCAGTTTCTGCATGAGCGCCATGATGGGGGCGTTTTCCGCGTCGGCTGAGGCGGAGGGCTGCGCCTTCGGTGCAGCCTGCGCGGCCGGGCGCGTGTTCTGACGTACCAGCGGATGGTCGCCCATGCGCCAGGCCAGGGAAAGGGCGAACATGACCCCGAGTCCGAGGGAAAGCGCGCCGAGCACGATACGGCGGGAGGCATCAGTCATGGTCGGCCTCCCACTGTGCCATGCGGCGTTCCAGCCTTTTCTGTTCGGCGGCCAGGAAGGCCGTGTAAAGCCCCAGTCCTATCCAGAGTGCGGCATTGGCCGCCATGAGCCAGGTAACAGCAGTCATAGGGTATCTCCCGCCTTCGGGCGCGGTATCAGTGTTGTTCGTTTTCCGATTCTTCCATCATCCGTTCAAAGAACAGCTCATCCAGCCTGCGGGAAAGCAGCTTCTGCCTGTAGCGCAGAAGAAGCAGCGCAAGCCAGATGAAGAAAAAGCTTATGACGCAGGAGGCCACGGCCACGGCCATTTCCGCTTCCAGCCCGCCGCCCTGGGAGGCGAAGACGGAAGGGTGTATGGAACGCCACAGCCGGGCGGAGAAAAAGACCAGAGGCACATCGAGAAAGCCCGCAATGGACACCACGGCGCACAGAGACGCGCGACGGCCTTCCGGCATGGGCATGGAGCGCAGGGCCATGCACCCGGCATAGATGAACCACAGGATGAGCGCCGTGGTCAGGCGCGGATCCCACGTCCACCACACGCCCCAGGAATGCCGCCCCCAGATGGAGCCGGTCACCAGGGTGAGGGTGCAGAAGAGCATGCCGATTTCTACCGAGGAGGCGGAAAGCAGGTCGTACTTCGCCTTGCCGCTTTTCAGGTAGGCGATGCTTGCCGCGCAGGAAACGCCGAAGCTGATGAGCCCCCACCAGGCAAGGGGAAGATGGATGTAGAAGATTTTCTGGGCAAGCCCCATGACTTGTTCTTCCGGGGCATAGACAAAGACGAGCCACTGGCAGCATGCCAGGGCAAGACCGCCGAGAACGGCGAAAAGAGCGACGGGGGAACGCTTCATCAGTCATCTCCGCTGTAGACGAAGGGAAAGAGGAGAAGCCCGGCGGCCAGAAACAGCGCGTCGAAGGCGGCGGCAAGGCCCAGCCAGCGGAGGGCGTCCTCCAGCATGGGTTCCGGGTCCAGCCCCATGGAGGCGAGGCGCACGCCGGCAAGGAGCATGGGCACGAGCAGGGGGAAAAGCACGATGGAAAGCAGCGATTCCCTCCCGGAGCGGCCCACGGAAAGCGCGCCGAGCAGCGAGCCCGAGGCGGCCATGCCCACGTTGCCGAGCACGATGCCGGCAAGGGCCCAGTGCCAGCCCTGCCCGAGGTGCTGGCCGAGGAAGACGAACACGGCGGGTATGAAGACGCACTGGGCGGCGGAAAGAAGCAGAAATCCGGCCATGGCCTTGCCCAGCCATACGGCCTGTACCGGTGCGGGCAGCAGCACCAGGCCGAGGCGCGCCTGCGCGCTTTCCTCCACGGCATAGAGCATGTTGAAGATAAGTACCTGACAGAAGGCTGAAGCCAGCCAGAACATGGCGGCTGCGGCCTGCGGGCTGAGTCTGTCGCCCGCATTCAGGGACAGGCTGAACAGAAACACGAGCAGCAGTCCCAGAAGCAGGGCCTGAAGAAGGCCCGCCCCCCGGGCGAGGATGAGCCTGAGATCCTTCCCGCAGATGGCGAGGGCGCACGTCAGCATGAGGAGCCTCCCGCGCTTTGGATGAGGGCACGCTTGTCCAGCGTGAACACGGCGTCCGCATGGGGGGCGTCTTCCTTGAGATCGTGGCTGATCCAGAGCACGGCGGCGCCCCGGCCGCGCGCCTCCAGCATGAGTTCCATGAGCATGGCCCGGGAAGAGACGTCCAGCCCCGTGGCGGGTTCGTCCAGCAGGATGAGCATGGGGTCGGAAAGAAGAAGGCGCGCCAGGTTGAGCCTCTGCGCCATGCCCCGGGAAAAGATGCCCGCCCGTTCGTGGGCGTGGCGGGAAAGCCCCACGCGCGCAAGGGCGTTCTTCACCCGCTCATCCACGCGGTCAAGGCCTGCGGCCCGGGCCCAGAAGCGCAGATTTTCCTCCGCGTCCAGCCCCGGATAGAGAAAGGTGGCATGGGCCATGTAGCCCAGCCGCTCTTCCGGCACACGGCATGTCACCGTACCTGCGTCCGGCCGGGTGAGCCCGGCCATGATGCGCAGAAGCGTGGATTTTCCCGCGCCGTTGGCCCCTGCCAGAAGTGAAAGGGTGCCGGGCATGAGGACGGCGTTCACATGGCGGAAAAGGAGCCTCGGCCCGAAGGCCTTGGCAACGCCTTTGAGTTCCAGAAGCGCGCCTTCCATGTCAGCCTTCCGCGCGCTGATCTTCCGGGCGGCGTCTGCGGCCCAGAGCGATGAGCGGGGCGAGACTCATGAGCGCGCCGCCTATCCACAGCCAGTTCACCAGCGGATTGGTGCTCATGCGGAGCACGGCCCGTCCGCCGCTGATGCCGAGAAGGGTGACGTAGAACTCGCTGCCCAGCGAGGGGTAGGTGGTGGCTTCGGAAAAGGCGGAACTCGGGAACTTGTCGTACAGGCGGCGCTGCGGCGACACCGTGCCCACGACCTTGCCGCTGGAGGAAAGCTGCAGTTCCGCCTCGATGAATTCAAAGGTGGAACCTCTGCCTTCGTAGAGATTCACGAGCGTCACTTCATAGGCTCCCACCTGCGCCTTTCCGCCCCGGGCAAGTTCCATTTCCACTTCCTGCTTGTAGGGGCCGGAGAAGGAAATGCCGAGAGCCACGAGGGCGAGGCTGGCGTGCACGATGCAGGCCATGAGCGAGGGGCGCCAGGAACGGATGGATTTTTCCGTGAGAAGCAGCGCCATGCTCACAAGCAGCGCCGTGCTCAGCGAGGCGGCCATGAGGGGCAGCGCCTGGGTGACGCCCGTGCGCCAGAAGATCACGAGAGCGCCGCAGAAGGCCGCGCCCACGATGACGAGCCTGCGCCAGCTGCGCACTCCGCCCTGCCAGCGTATCCACGGGCAGGCGAGCAGCAGGGCGAGAAGCACGGTGAAGAGCGGCAGGCATACGCTGTTGTAGAAGTGCTGGTCGAGGCCCATGGAGCTTGCGGACCAGAGCTTGCTGAGAACGGGCCAGAGCGTGGCGAGAAGAATGATGAGCCCTATGGCCATGAGCAGCCATACCGTCATGACCACGAAGCCCTCGCGGGTTTCCAGTCCGCCGAGTTCGCGCCCGTTGCCTTCCCCGGCCAGCAGGGAAATCACACTGATGACGAGGAGGAAGGCCAGCACGAAGAAGAGCAGATACGGCCCCGTGCCGTTGCCGCCGAAGGCGTGCACGGAATTGACCACCCCGCCGCGCACCAGATAGGTGGCGAAGAAGGCCGAAACCGTGGTCAGGCTCATGAGGAAGATGTTGACGCGGTGCAGCTTGCCGCGCCTTGTTTCCAGAAGGCAGGTATGCAGGGCCGCCGTGCCGATGAGCCAGGGCAGGAGCGAGGCGTTTTCCACGGGGTCCCAGGCCCAGTAGCCGCCCCAGCCCAGTTCCATATAGGCCCACCAGCCGCCGAGCACGATGCCCGCCGTAAGGAAGAGCCAGCCGGTGAGGGTGAAGGGCCGGGCCACATCAATCCAGTGCATGGAATCCTGCTGGCGGCTCATGGCCTGCGCCAGAGCGAGACAGCCGGGAATGACGAATCCGCCGTAGCCCAGGAAGAGCAGCGGGGGGTGGAAGATCATGCCGGGGTTCTGCAGCAGGGGGTTCAGACCGTAGCCGTCCGCCGGAGCGGGCAGGCTGCGCAGGAAGGGATTGCTCCATGTGGAGAGCAGAAGCCCGAAGAAGGCCATGACGGAAAGAAAGAAGACGAGAAACCAGCTTCTTGTTTCCACGGAAAGGGTCCGGTAGGTGCGCGTGAAGAGAAAGGCCGTGCCGCACACCGAGACCATGAGCGCCCAGAAGAGCAGGGAGCCTTCATGCCCGCCCCAGAAGGCGGTGCAGCGGTAGAACAGGGAAAGGGCCCTGTCGGTATAGTTCGCCACATAGTCCACGGAAAAGTCGCAGACGACCAGGGCATACATGAGTACGCCGGAGGCTGCCAGAAGGCAGAGGGAACCTGCGGCCTGCGCCATTTCCAGCCAGCGCAGTTCGGAGGTTTTGCCCTGCCAGAGCTGCGCCGTGCCGACGGCGCCTCCGGCCAGGGAGAAAAACAGGGTGGCGAGCAGACAGATATAGGCGGCAAGGTACATGGCGGCTCCTGAGAAACGGGGAAACGCGGAGGAAAAGGGCACAGAGATAAAAAACGCGCATGCAGAGCGCGTTTTTTATCTCAGGCCTTTTCCCTGTTGCTTTTTTCGTACTTGGAAGGGCACTTGGTCATGAGGGTCTTGGCGTTGAAGTCCGCGCCTTCCATGCGGCCCTCCACGATGACTTCCGCGCCCTTGTCGAAGGTGTCGGGCAGAACGCCGCGATAGTGCACGCGGATGCCCTTTTCGGGGTGCTCCAGATCAAGAAGCGTGAAGCTCGCGCCGAGGCCGTTCTCGGGCCTGACGATGTCGTCCGCAGCCACGCCGAACAGGCGGGCGGACTTGAGCTTTTCCGAAGGCATGGCCACGGCCTCGGATACGTTCAGATGATACATGGTCCCTTCCGAAAGGGCCGACCACAGCATGAACAGCGCTCCTCCGGCAAAGAGGGCGAACGCCGTAAGATATACGGAAAGATTTTTCTTTTTCGTCGACATGTCGCCTCCTGGGCTATGAGCATCGTTCAGCCGGCGGCTGTTTTCAGTGACCAAAGTCACAGGGGGGAAAACAGGGTCCGCCCCGCTTCATTCTTCACCCCGGAAGGACTCTGACAGATTTATGCCCACCTTGCAAGTAGGAATTATTCCTGTTTACTCTCGGCGGCATTTTCGGCTCTGGCGGAAGCCGTCGTCCTTGCGCGGCGGCTTCTGGCCACGGCGCGCAGGTCGGCGGCCACGTCGCTTTCATCCACGATTTCCCGGCCGAGCAGCTCTTCCATCACGTCTTCGAGGGAAATGACGCCCGCAAGGCCGCCGAATTCGTCGAGCACGGCAAAAAGGTGCTGACGGCGTTCCAGAAATTCGGTGAGCACCTTGTCGAGGGTGAGCGATTCCAGCACGAAGTGCACGGGCTGCATGATGTCGCCGAGGCGCATTTCGCCGTCGTCGGCATCGCGGTGCAGCACCACGTCGCGCCTGAGCACGAGACCCACGATGTCTTCGTTGTCTTCGGCGTACACGGGAATGCGGCTGAAGTTCCAGAAGGAGGGGATGGCATAGGCCTGTTCCACGGTGCAGTCCTCGGGGAGGGAGAAGACCACGGTGCGCGGCGTCATGACGTCGTGCACGCGCTTCTGATCCAGCGCAAGGATATTGCGGATGGCGGTTTCCTCATAGCTCTGGATGACGCCCGCCTGCCGCGAGATGCGTGCCATGGCGTTGATGTCGTCTTCCGTGGCTTCGGGGCCGGATTTCTTGGGCGTGATGAGCTTTGTGATCTGGCCGGAAAGCCAGGTGGCCGGGCGCAGCACGACGGTCATGATGAAAAGCGGGAAGGCCAGAAGACGGCCCAGGCCGCCGGGGTAGGAGACGCCCAGCGTCTTGGGAATGATTTCGCCGAACAGAAGCACCAGCACCGTGAACAGGGCTGCGAAATAGGGCATGCTGTCCGCGCCGAGAACGCCTGCGGCCAGTGCGCCCGCCAGAGAGGCGCCCGCCGTGTTGGCGATGGTGTTCAGGGTGAGGATGGCGGAAATGGGCTGATCCACGTTGGAGCGCATCTGGTAGAGAAGTCTGCCTGCGCGGGAGCCGGATTCCTTCATTTTTTCAAGGGTGGTCCACGGAATGGAATAGAGCATGGCTTCCATGGTGGAGCAGAGGGCGGAGATGGACAGGGCCAGAACGATGGTGCTGATGAGCGCGGTCATGATGCGGGCCGGGTGGTTAAAAGGTTGATAACGAGCGATTCTAGCCGAAGACGGCCGTTACGGCAATGGGCGGGAAAAAACTTTCCGCGGAAGAGTCCGGGGAAAGATGCGGTCAGGGCAGAGGTTCCATGGAGCAGTTGGCGCGCAGGCCCTTTCGTTCGAGGCAGGCGCTTCCCCAGGCATACATGGCTTCCAGCACGGGGCGTATGCTCTGGCCGAAGTCGGTGAGCGAATACTCCACGCGCGGCGGAATCACGGGGAAGATTTCCCTGTGAACAAGCCCGTCCTTTTCCAGCTCGCGCAGCTGCTGCGTGAGCATTTTGGGCGTGGCGCCGGGCACGGTGCGCCGCAGTTCCGAAAAGCGCATGGGCCCTGATATGAGTTTCCATAAAATAAGTGTCTTGTACTTGCCGCCGATCATGCCGAGAGTGGCTTCCACGGGGCAGTGAAGCTCTTCGCCGGAGGGAAGGTCGCCGCCGTGACCACAGCAGCCTTTCGCGTCGTTCATAACAGTATCCTTTCAGGTACTATATATCAAAAAAGTACATTCTTGCGAATAGCATATTCATAGCTATAAAAGAAAGGTAAGTCAAACGAAAACGCGGCGGCCCGGGCTCTGCCCGTCCCGACACGAGGAGAAGACAGCCATGAAGAAAGTCATGACCATTGAAGGAATGCGCTGCGGCCACTGCACGGCCAATGTGGAAAAGGCTCTGTGCGGAATTTCCGGCGTCAGCGGCGTGGCGGTGGATCTTGCCGCCAAAACGGCCACCATGGAAGCGGCTGAAAACGTGACCGACGAAACGCTCAGGAAGGCTGTGGACGATCTCGGCTTCCAGGTCGTCAACATCCGCTGACATAACGGCAGCTCTCCTTCCGCCTTCATGCCTTTTTCTGCGGCGTGAAGGCTGCCGTCTTTCCGGCTCTGCCGGGGCGGCGGAAGGCGATTTTCTGCCCCGGCCGGGGAAAGGCGGCGGATGCCGTTCCTCCGGCAGATTCGTTTCTTGTCGCCCCGGACAGGGAGGGCATGGCCCGTGCCTTTCCGGGGCTTATTTTTTCTGTTTCATCCGGAGGCGTTCGCTCTTTCCCTTCCGGGAACGGGCGGTGCGCCGCAAGATCCGCGCTCTTCAGGGGCGCGCCGAAAAAGGAAAACCTATGGAAACCCGCCCGGAAATTCTCAGGTTCCGCATAGAAGGCATGGCCTGCGGGGCCTGTTCCGCCCGTTCGCAGAGAGTGCTGAACGGCATGGAGCATGTGGACAGCGCCACCGTGAGTCTGGCCGACGGCACCGCGCAGGTGCGCCCGGCGGAAGGCGCGCTGGATGAGGGACTGGAACCCTTCATTCAGGAAGTGACGGAAAGGGTGAACAGGCTGGGCTTCAAGGCTTCCTATCTGCCGCCCGACGTGGATGAGCACGACCTGTGGGAAAGCGAGCAGGAAAAGACCAGGGCGGATCTTGCCCTCCGTCGCCGCCGCCTGATCACGGAATTTCTTTTTGCCGTGCCGCTGGTGTTCGTGGCCATGGGAAGCCACTGGGGCCTGCCCATGCCCTCCTGGCTGGACATGCACGAAAGCCCCCTGAGCTTTGCCCTGTTCCAGCTTCTTCTGACCCTGCCCGTCATCTGGTCGGGCCGCGATTTTTACCGCCACGGCATTCCGCTTCTTCTGCGCGGCGCGCCGAACATGGATTCCCTGGTGGCCATGGGTACGGGGGCGGCGCTGCTCTACAGTCTGTGGAGCACGTTCGAGATCGCTTCCGCCTCTTCGCCGGAGGCCGTGCATGCGGGCGTTGCAGGCCTGTACTACGAATCGGCGGCCATGCTCATCGCCCTCATTTCCCTGGGCAAATATATGGAGGCCGTATCGCGCACGCGCACTTCCGAAGCCATACGCGGTCTCATGGAGCTGACGCCCGAGCATGTGGAGCGCATGCTTGAGGACGGGAGCACGAAGGAAATTCCGGTGCGGGCCGTCATGCCCGGCGACCGGCTGCTCATCAAGCCCGGCTCCCGCATTCCCGTGGACGGCGTGGTGGCCGAAGGCGCATCCAGCCTCGACATGTCCAGCCTCACGGGCGAATCCATGCCCGTGGATGTGACGGCCGGAGATGAAGTGAACGCAGGCACGCTGAACGTGAGCGGCTCCTTTGTCATGGAGGCCCGGCGCGTGGGCGCGGATACGGCCCTTGCCCGCATCATTCATCTCGTGCGCGAGGCGCAGGGGTCCAAGGCCCCCATTGCCGGCCTTGCCGACCGCATCAGCCTGTATTTTGTGCCCGCCGTCATTGCCGTGGCCACGCTGGCCGGGCTTCTGTGGCTCTTTGCCGGGCATCTGCCCTTCGGCGAGGCTCTCCGCGTCTTTGTCTCCGTCATGGTGGTGGCCTGCCCCTGCGCGCTGGGCCTTGCCACGCCCATGTCCATCATGGTGGCCACGGGTCGCGGCGCTCAGCTCGGCGTGCTCATGAAAAACGGCACCGCGCTGGAACATTCCGGCCGTCTCGACACGCTGGTGTTCGACAAGACGGGCACGCTCACGGAAGGTCGTCCCCGCCTCATGGGCATTCAGGCCGAAGGCATGGCCGGAGATGAGGCGCTTGCCCTTGCCGCTTCCCTTGAGGCCGTTTCCGAACATCCGCTGGCGCGGGCCGTTCTGGAAGGGGCGCAGGAGAAGGGGCTTGCCCTTTCCGCGGTGGAAGGCTTCAGGGCCGTGGGCGGACAGGGCGTTACGGGCACGGTGAACGGCCGCACGCTTTTTCTCGGTAATGAAGGCCTGCTAGAGGAAAACGGCGTCAGCCTTTCCTCCGGGTGGAAGGAACGCCTGCTTGCCCTGGCCGACGAAGGGCAGACGCCGCTTCTTCTTGCCGTGGACGGAACGCCTGCCGCCCTGCTCGGCGTCGCCGATCCTCTGCGTGAGGAAACGGCGGGCATCATTGCCGACCTCCGGGCCATGGGCTGCCGTGTCATGATGCTGAGCGGCGACAACGAGCGCACCGCCCGGGCCGTGGCCGCAAAGGCCGGTATCGACGAGGTGGTGGCCGGTGTGCGGCCCGACGGCAAGGAAAAGGTCATTGCCGCGCTTCAGGCCGAAGGGCGCATCGTGGGCATGGTGGGCGACGGTATCAACGATGCGCCCGCGCTTGCCCGCGCCCATGTGGGCATGGCCATGGGTTCCGGTATCGACGTGGCCATGGAAGCGGGGGACGTGGTGCTTCTGCGCGGTCTTTCCGGCGTGAAGACGGCGCTTTCTCTGGGCCGGGCCACCCTTGCCAACATCCGCCTCAGTCTGTTCTGGGCCTTTGCCTACAACGTGCTTCTCGTGCCCGTGGCCGCGGGGGTGCTGCTTCTCTTCGGCGGCCCCGCCATGTCGCCCATGCTGGCGGGGGCGGCCATGTCCCTTTCCTCCGTGTCCGTGGTGCTCAACGCCCTGCGTCTGAGACGTTTCCAATAGAACCTTGCCGTAGACAGCTGGGGTGTCTTTCTGTCTTTCGGAGAAAGGTCGTCCGATGTCTGTGTAGAAAAAACAGATCCCTTTTCAGAACAAAGTATTGTCGCCGACAGGGGCGTGCCGTGCGGGACGACACTGTCGGCGACAGAAATTGAGTGTGTTCCTTCAGGGAGAAGAAGGACAGAAAAGGCACCGTGGTATGGAATGACCGTTCCGGGAACATCATTCATGCAGGGCAAGAGCGTGCAGTTCCTCAAGATTGAGAATAGTCAGCTCTGTTTTAGTAAAACATTTTAAAATATGCTTTTCTTTAAGATGCGTGATAATGTTTGACATTGTTACTTTGTGCATATTAAGTAGAAGTGCCAGTTCAGCCTGAGTAATATAGGAATGTATAGTTTTTTTCTGGTGAAGCATATACATTTCATATATAAAAAGACATACTCTGTTTAATGGCTTGACATACATATTGATGCACGAAAGTTTTGAATAACATAAATCTTTAACGGCTTGAGAATATGTAAGATTTTTTACAAGTAGTGGATTGATTGCAAGAATATGTTCAAAAGTAAGATTTTTAGGAAAAATATAGAGTTCTGAATCTTCGAGGGCTTTGATCGGCATAACATGAAACTGTCCTTCTGTAATGAAGAATGCTTCATAAATAAGTGATCCTGAGAAAATTAAATGAGGATTGAATACTTTTCCTTCTTCATTAATTTGATTAATACAAACTTTTCCTTTTTTAAGATATAAAAATGGTACAATATCACCAGTGTCAGGATATATGATTTCACCTTTTTTAAGAGTGAACATATATGCAATATCGAGTACCTGTTCCCATATATTGCTTGTATTGGATATCACTCCAGGCACGGAACGTAAAGGTGGGCATGCGGAAACATACCCGGGAAACTCTCTTGCGACGTATGGCGTCGTTTGAGTCTGCTTAGAGAGTAATTCGGATATGAACATGGAGGCTCCTGTTGGGAAAGAACGGAATCCGACCTTTTCAAAAAGGAAGAAAAGGTCGGAAATTTGTAAAATTGGAGATGAGATACCTTACATGAGACCAATGGGCCTGGCAATGGCAAGCATGATAAGAGGCATGATAATGACCCAGGCTATGGAAATGAAAATGCCGGGCTTGAACATGTCTCCCATTTTATAGTAGCCGGAGTTGTAGGAGACCAGAGACACAGGATCGAGCGGCAGAAGCAGTGCCGCGGATACGCTGAATCCCATGGGAATGGCCAGAATGGCGGCATTGGTGCCTATGGTTCCGGCAAGGGCCACAAGAGCAGGCAGCATGACGGCCACAATGGCGGTGTTTACGGGGATGATCAGGTGTACGGCTACGGTGAAGGCTGAGATGACGGCAATCATCAGCCACAACGGCAGGCCGGCAATGCCGCCGAGACAGTTGGCGGCTATCCAGGAAGCGGCGCCCTGATCCCACAGCAATACGCCGAGAGAGTTTGCTGAGCCGACGACCATGAGTACTTCCCAGCCGATCTTGTGGCTGTCTTCCCCCCCAGTCGATCAGACCGACGCCGGGCAGCAGAAATACGGTTGCACCGAGCACGCACGCTATGGGAAGCGGGATGCCGTGGATTTTGTCGGTCATCCAGAGAGTCATGTTGATGAGCAGGATGATAAGAAATTTCCATTCCTTGGACTGAAGTTTTCCAAGACGCCGGTATTCTTCCTCCACGGTTTCCATGCCGACGAGATTGTCCATTTCAGGGGGATAGATCTTGATGGTGAAGAACCATGCGAGGGGCGTGAGTATGAGCACCATGGGCATGCCTACACAGGCCCATTCAAGGAAGGAGATGTTGACTCCGGCGGTATCCTTGAGCATGCCTATGGTCATGGCGTTCATGGAGGAACCTGCCGGCGTTCCGACGCCGCCGATGAGGCAGGCAAAAGGCAGGCCTATCATCATGGCGCGGCCGAAGGAGCTGGCTCCCTGCATACAGTCGTTTTTCTGAAGAATGACCAGAGCTACGGGCAGCAGCATGGCCATAACGGGAATGTCTGCAAGAATGGAGGAAAGAATGCCACCTGCCATCATCAGATAAAGCAGAAGCTTGCCGGGCTTTCCCCTGGACTTTACACTGGCCCAGAGCACGATGCGGCGGCTGAATCCTGAGTTTTGGAAGGCAATGGACACGATGAACATGGCAAAAACGAAGAACACCGTGGGCGTTGCGAAGTTACCCATCATTTTGGGCAGGGGGCAATGTGGAAAATGGCCGGAAGTACCGTGAAGAGAATGGCAGCGAAAGCGATGGGCAGGGCTTCCGTCACCCAGAAAAGCACTGCGGCCAGCATGAAGATGATGGAGTACTGTCCGTTGGGCGTCAGGCCTTCAGGTGTGGGCAGCAGATACAGGGCAAGGGAGAGCAGAACGATACCGATGAAACTGACAAGCTTTTTCTGCATTTTGTTCTCCAAGATGAAAGGGCGGAGCGGTACTCCGCCCTTCGTGGTACCTGAGGTTACTTCTTGGGGAAGGTGAAGTTGTCCATGTAGTAGCGGTAAGGCTGCACGGGGTATTCTTCTACGGGTACACGGACCTTGGAGAAGACAGGCTGATTGTCTTCGCCCCGACGCACATGCAGCCAGGCGAGCCATTCGTCATTGTTGCGCTCAGGGTAGTCTTCGCGGTAGTGACCGGCACGGGATTCCTTACGCAGCAGAGAGGAGCGGACAAATAGTTCGGAGCGCATGAGCATGGTCTTTGCTTCATAGTACTTGCAAAGATCGCGGGGGTCTTTGGCCATCATACGAGCGGCCAGTTCGTTGGCATAGTCCACGCGTTTGAGGGCGTTGTTCAGGCTTGTTTCACTCTTGATGAGGCAGACGTCGGCCGGATAGACGATTTCCTGAGATTCACGGATGATATCCTTGGTGTCGATCCCCTTCCTGCCTATGGGGGCCATGGCTTCCCTGAGGGCTTCGCAGGCCTGAGTCATATTCACGGCATTCTTTTTGTCCCGGCTTCTGCGGGCCGCATTGGCTCCGGCGATATATCCTGTAACGGCGGTGGTGCAGAGTGCCCAGCCTCCCATATAGACGCCGGGGTCAAAGCCTTTGCATCGGCAGGCGGCGAACATGCCGGGAATGGTGGTTTCATAGTCGAGTCCGGTGACGGGACCTCCGCTGTGCCACATGATCTGGGGCATCCAGCGCGTTTTGCCGTCGAAGAACTTCATGCCGTGTTCCTTGACGAGACGATCATAATTGATCTTGGCCCAGCCACGGACTGGCTCCATCAGCTTGGCATTTTCTTTGGTCATGGGGGTAGTGTCGAAGAAGATGGGGGCTCTGCCGGCCCTGGCTTCGAAAGCCATGCCCCGGGAATTGTAGGTGGTGTCGGTGTTGGGACCGAGTTTTTCGGAGTAGTACTTCTTCATGAAGTCCTCGCCGTCCTTGTTGACCAGGCGGGCCCCCAGAGGCAGCAGACCTGTCTGTCCTTCCCAGGAGAACACGACGGGTTGAATCCATATGTTCATGAATTCGTTATGAGACAGTTCCGCACCTGCCTTGTAGGCCAGGTAGCCGCCTTCACCCGTGGAGTTGGACATGGTGATGTACGAAGGGCGCCAGCCGCCGCCACCTGTGGCGAGCACAATAGAGGGAGCCTCGAAAACGAAGGTTTCGCCGCTCTGAGTATGGAATCCGGCAGCTCCGGCAGCCTCGCCAGCGTCATCCTTGAGAATATCGGTGATGGCTACGCGGCAGATGCGGCGTACTCCGAGACGGTCGGCTTCACGGACCAGCGCGTCACGCATGCTGGGGCCGCCGGTACCGTACGGACGGATGAGCAGCATTTTCATGTGCTTGAGGTTGCGCTGCGGAATGGCAAGCAGCGTGCCATTTTCGTCTCGGGCGAACTGTACTCCCAGACGTTCATAGTGCTGGAAGCGCTCATAGGATTGTTCGAGTATATGCTTGACCAGCGGCTGGTCGCAGAGTCCGTCATAGTAATAAACGACGTCATCCAGTGCGGCTTCCACTGTCGTGTCCTGCACGCACTGGAAGTCGCCGCCGGAAGCGGTACCGAGACCGCCCCAGTCGGCGGGTCCCTTGTCGACAAGGACAACGTTTTCCACATGTTCACGTGCGCTGATGGCTGCCCAGAGACCGGAGAAACCGCCGCCGATGATGAGTACGTCCGCTTTGATATGATGGTCGATATTCGTCTGTTTCATCTCTACACTCCTTCACGTTCGAATTCGATGGTACGGGGCAGCCGTTCCTTGAAGGGGTCGATGAGGATGGCGCCGACAGGACAGGCTATTTCGCAGAAGTAGCAGGTCATGCAGTCGTTCTTGTATGCTGCTTCCGCCTTTGCACCGCAGGTGACGCAGCGGTTGGCCTCAAGAATCATGGTCTCATAGTCGAAGATCCGGCCGGGAGAGACTTCATTGCGGGGGGTGGCGGGCAGGTTGCCGATGGGCAGTTCCTGCGAGTACTGGAACATTTTTTCCGTGGGCATCGTCGCGATGCCATGTTTTTTCCCGGGACGGGATTCCAGCATGTCCCAGCCGTCCACGAAGCAGTTGGCGGAATAGGCGGATTCACGACCTTCGGCGATTTCATGAGCAGGGTCATGGGAGGCTCCCCGCACGGGGCCGGCTGCGAATACGCCGTTGGTTCTTGTGGCTCGCGTGATGGGATCGGCGACGATGTTGCCGTCGATGACGTCTACGACGGAAGCGAACTGCGTCGCGCTGTTTCTACCAGTGGCTATGATGACGGCTTTGGTGTGTTCCCTGCGCAGGCCGCGTACGGTGATGGCTTCATCATCACCGACGGGAGTGCCGGTCTTGAATTCTATGCCGCAGCTTTTGAACCAGGCAATCTGTGCTTCGAACAGGTCGGCAGGAATGTTTTCGCGGAATTGTCCGCCCAGACTCTGTTCTTTTTCGTAGACGACGACGGAATATCCGTGCCTGCGCATGAAATAGGCTGCTGCGAGACCGGATGCTCCAGAGCCGATGACTGCTATCGTGCCTGCGCGGCTGATGTCCGGCAGAATGGGATCATGTTCAAGAATCCAGTGGCCGAGGTAATCTTCCATGGCCGCAATGTTGACGGAAGCATCAATCTTTTTACGGGTGCAGGTTTTTTCGCAGAAATGCGGACAGATCAGGCTGGTGAACAGAGGGAAGGGGTTGTACTGCAACAGTTCATTTGCAGCGTCGGCATGACGGCCCTGCTGAAGCAGATGCATATAGCTGCGGACATCGACACCGGCGGGACAGGCCGCTGCACAGGGCGATACTTTTTCTTGATGTGTATTCAGACGGTATACATCAAATGAACACGTTTTAAAGCAGGATCCGCATCCGATGCATTTTTCCTGGTCGATGGAACGTAACATAAGACCTCCTCATAAAAATGGATTCAGCCTTCGGCGACTGATTCTTCAGGCTCGTGAATAAAGTAACCTTCAGTAAAAAACGGCATTGTAGTCCCAGCTAATTTTTTGTGTTGTTTTTCTCAAAAGAAGGTCCGGAAGTGTCGGTGCTTCGCTGTGAGAGAATCCGGTGAGGGACAGGGCAGTGAAAACCATGGAAAAGTCTTGCTCGGAAATAATATTTTTTGATAAAAAAACAGATGATTATTGGCATCTTGCGTTTTGTCTGGAAAATATGCCGGACTAAGCAGGAAGTATTTTTGTATGAAATAAATTTGGGAAAAATTTCTTTAATTATCATCAAAGTATATGTCCCGCCTTGGCATCACAGAAAGAGACAGAGGTTTTATGCTGAGAGAATTACCGAAACAGCCCGACTGTGAGAGAGGAGATCTCTTCCGGGAGAAGGGCTGTGCTGCCGGTGCTGATGAAGCCGTAAGTAAAAGACATGCAGGACAGGCCCTTTTCGAAAACAGAAAAATTCTGACGGGAGAGAAGCTCCGACGTTTTTGATGAGGCAAGCCTGATCTTCGAAGCTGTGGAATGCATTTGCGTGAATTTTCATGGGGTTCAGGGCATCGTCATGCCCGTGAAGACACCGGGGAGAGGACAAAAAATGCCCCCGGAGCGATATTACTTCGGGGGCATGCAGTGTTCAGGTCCGTTCTGCAGAAGAAAAGAGCGCGTTACAGCACGGCTCCGCCGAGATCCTGACCGAGAGCGCGGGAAGCGCGCAGGGAATGGATGAGGGCGTGGGTATCCTCGCCGGAGAAGATTTCCTCCTTCGAGGCGAGAAGCGCGAGGGGCAGCACCTCATCCGCATCGCGCACAAAGCGGATGTCCAGAGTGTGCAGTATTTCCTCGGGCACTTCCTTGAGGTCCTTTTCGTTGTCGGCGGGCACGAGCACGGTCTTCATGCCGGAGCGGCTCGCGGCAAGCAGTTTTTCCCTGAGTCCGCCGATGGCGAGCACGCGGCCGCGAAGGGTGATTTCGCCGGTCATGCACACGTCGTCGCGCACGGGAATGCCGAGCAGGGCGGAGGAAAGGGCCGTGGCCAGGGTGATGCCTGCGGAGGGGCCGTCCTTGGGCACGGCGCCTTCGGGAACATGCACATGGATGTCGATGTCCTTGTAGAAGTCGGGCTTCAGGCCGAGCAGGCTGGAACGGGAACGGATGTAGGAAAAGGCCGCATGGGCGGATTCCTTCATCACGTCGCCGAGCTTGCCCGTGACCTGAATCTTGCCGTTGCCGGGCATGACCACGGTTTCGATGTACAGAATGTCGCCCCCGGCGCCGGTGTAGGCAAGGCCTGCGGCCACGCCGGGCTGCGGATGATTCTCCTTCTCGTCATACCGGTACTTCTTCACACCGAGGAAGTCTTCCAGATCCTTTTCCCCGATGGACACGCAGAGGGAGGTGTCCGCGGCGTCCACAAGACGGATGGCCGTCTTGCGGCACAATGCGGCGATCTGCCGCTCCAGGTTGCGCACGCCCGATTCCCGGGTGTAGGAGCGGATGATCTCAAGAAGCGCCTCGTCGGAAAGCTCCATGTTCTCCGCCTTGAGCCCGTGCAGCTTCCACTGACGCGGCAGCAGGAAATCCCGTGCGATATGCACCTTTTCGCCTTCCAGATAGCTGGAAAGCTCCAGCACTTCCATGCGGTCGAGAAGAGGAGCGGGAATGCTCTGCATGGAATTTGCCGTGGTGATGAAGAAGACCTGCGAAAGGTCGTAGTCCATGTCGAGATAATGATCGTTGAAGGCGCAGTTCTGTTCCGGGTCCAGCACCTCAAGGAGGGCGGAAGCCGGGTCGCCGCGGAAGTCCACCGTCATCTTGTCGATTTCATCGAGGCAGAAGAGGGGGTTGTTGTACTTCGCGCGCTTGAGCGCCATGATGATCTTGCCGGGCAGGGCGCCGATATAGGTGCGCCTGTGACCGCGTATTTCCGCCTCGTCGCGCACGCCGCCCAGGGAAATGCGCACGAATTCGCGGCCCGTGGCCTCGGCTATGGACTTGGCAAGAGAGGTCTTGCCCACGCCGGGAGGCCCCACAAGGCAGAGTATGGGGCCCTTGAGGGAGCCGGAAAGCTTCTGCACCGCAAGGTATTCCAGAATACGCGTCTTGGCCTTTTCCAGCCCGAAATGTCCGCCGTCGAGCACGGAACGGGCCTTTGCCAGGTCGATGTCCACGGGCTTGAGCTTGTTCCAGGGCAGGTCGATGATCCAGTCCACATAGTTTCTGGCCACCACATATTCCGAGGAGGCCGGGGGCATCTGGCGGAGCTTGCGCACTTCGCGGAGAGCGCGTTCCCGCGCGTCTTCGGGCATGTTCTTGGCCTTGAGCTTTTCCTCAAGCTCCACGATCTCGGCCTGTATGTCGTCGTGTCCGAGTTCCTTGTTGATGGCCTTGAGCTGCTCGGTGAGGTAATATTCCTTCTGGTTCTGTTCCATCTGAGCCTTGACGCGGCTCTTGATGGTCTTGTCCACGCCCGAGGCGATGAGTTCGCCGCCCAGGTATTCATATACCTGGCGCAGACGCTTGCCCTGATCGAGGGTTTCCAGAATGGCCTGCTTGTGCAGGTAGTCCACCTTGAGGCAGGGAGCCACGGCATCGGCCAGGGTGCCCGGATCATCGAGCAGCGCAAAGGCGGCCAGCTGTTCGGGGGTGATGCGGCGGTTCTGGCGGCAGGCCTCGGAAAGGGCATCCTGCAGGGCCTCCACCACGGCGGGCAGTTCCGCATCCTCTTCCAGCGTTTCTTCCACACGCACGGTGCGCAGCCGCGGGAAGGCGCGGTCGCCGAAGGCGGAACTTGCGTTCAGGGGGAGCCATGTGGCGCGGTACAGCCCTTCGCATACCAGCTTTATGGTATTGTCCTGAAGGCGGTCGGCGCGGAGCACGCGGCTGACCACGCCCATCTGGAACAGGTCGGAAAGGCCGGGGCGTTCGATGGCGGCGCTTGTCTGCGCCACCAGAAATATCTGCTTGTCGTATTCGGTGACGGCGCTGTTGATGGCACTCACCGAAGCCGAACGCCCGACATGGAACGTCATCACGGCATGAGGGAACATCACTACTTCACGCAGGGTAATGATGGGCAATTCCAGCGGAGTCTGTTCAGCCATAGAGATCCTCAATATTCCCGGTATGCAATTGCGTCCCTGCCCGGCCGGAAGGCCGGGAAGCAGGAACGCAACTGCCGGGGCCGGGGAAGAACCCCGGGAAAAACGGTTCCACCCTTTACGCGGCGTGCGTGAGGATGGGCTTGTCCGTACCCTCGATGACGCCGCGGGTGATGACGCACTCGGTCACGTCCTTGAGGGTGGGAAGTTCATACATGATGTCGAGCATCACGTTTTCCAGCACATTGCGAAGGCCACGGGCGCCCGTCTTGTTTTCCAGGGCCTTTTCGGCCACGGCGCGCAGGGCGTCATCTTCAAAGCGCAGCGTCACGCCGTCGAGCTCGAAGAGCTTCTGATACTGCTTGACCAGCGCGTTCTTCGGTTCGGTCATGACGCGCAGAAGATCGTCCACACTGAGCTCTTCCACATGGGTGATGACCGGAATACGCCCGATGAATTCGGGAATGAGCCCGAACTGCACGAGGTCGGTGGGAACCACCTGATCGAGAAGCTCACCCAGGCGGTGTTCGCTCTTTTTCTCGATATGCGCGCCGAAGCCCATGCTGGTGCCGCGGGAACGCGATTCCACCAGCTTTTCCAGCCCGATGAACGCGCCGCCCATGATGAACAGGATGTTCGAGGTATCCATGCGGATGAACTCCTGCTGCGGGTGCTTGCGTCCGCCCTTGGGCGGGATGTTGGCCACCGTGCCTTCAATGATTTTCAAAAGAGCCTGCTGCACGCCTTCGCCCGACACGTCGCGGGTGATGGACGGCCCGTCGGCCTTGCGCGAAATCTTGTCGATTTCATCGATATAGATAATGCCCTTGCAGGCGGCGTCAAGGTCGTAGTCGGCGTTCTGAAGCAGCTGGACGAGGATGTTCTCCACGTCTTCGCCCACATAACCGGCTTCGGTGAGGGTGGTGGCGTCGGCAATGGCGAAAGGCACCTTGAGCACGCGGGCCAGAGTGCGGGCAAGCAGCGTCTTGCCGCTGCCCGAGGGGCCGAGCAGAAGAATGTTGCTCTTCTCAAGCTCCACGCCTTCGATGGCGCCGGCATGGAACACGCGCTTGTAGTGGTTGTGCACGGCCACGGAAAGGATCTTCTTGGCGCGTTCCTGACCGATGACGTAATCGTCGAGCCGGGCCTTGATTTCCTGAGGAGTGAGCAGTTCGCCCGGTTCCTCGCCGTTATGTTCCCTGCGGTCCTGTTCGGCCATGATGTCGGCGCAGGCAGCCACGCATGCGTCGCAGATGCACACTTCGCCCTGCGTGACGAAGTGGCGCACTTCAGAGCCGCTCTTTCCGCAGAAGGAGCAGCGGATTTCTTTCTGATCGTCGTTCATGCCTGACTTCCCGTGTTGTTCGCCACGTCGCGGCGGGAGCTGAGAATGCGGTCGATGAGACCGAACTTCAGGGCTTCCTCGGCGGACATGAAATGGTCGCGCTCGGTGGCCGCGGCGATGCGCGCTGCGCTGTTGCCGGTGTTTTCCGCAAGGATGCGGTTCAGGTTCTTTTTAAGGCGCAGACCTTCGCGCACATGGATATCCATGTCCGTGATCTGCCCCTGCACGCCGGCGGAGGGCTGATGGATCATGATGCGGCTGTTGGGCAGGCTGTAGCGCATGCCCTTGGCGCCGCCGGCCAGGAGAAAGGCCCCCATGCTGGCGGCCTGACCGATGCACAGCGTGGCCACGGGAGGAGCGATGAACTGCATGGTGTCATAAATGGCCATGCCCGCCGTGACCGACCCGCCGGGGCTGTTGATGTACAGGCTTATTTCCTTTTCAGGGTCCTGCGATTCCAGAAAAAGCAGCTGGGCGCAGATAAGCGAGGCCGTGGCGTCGTTGACCTCGTCGCACAGAAGAACGATGCGGTCCTTGAGAAGACGGGAGTAGATGTCGTAGGAACGTTCTCCGCGTCCGGTGGATTCGATGACAAAGGGGATAGTCACGTCTGGGCTCCTTAAGAAAGGAAATCCCCGGCCGTGAAGCCGGGGAATCCTTTCCTGATTCGTTATTCGGCCTTGGCTTCGGCGGGAGCGACCTTCTGGGCCTTGTCGAACATGAGGCTCATGGCCTTGCTGTTCAGCATGCGGTCCTGAATGTCGTTGACGGCGCCGTTCTGATACAGAGCTTCGCGCAGCTTGCGGAAGTCCTGCTTGTATTCACGGGCCATCTGCATGATCTGCATGTCCACTTCCTGAGCGGAAACTTCAAGCTTTTCACGGCGGGCGAGAGCGGTGAGGAACACCTGCACGCGGGCGCGTTCTTCGCCGCGGGTGCGGATTTCGCCTTCCATGTTCTTGACGCTTTCGTCAATGGCGGCCTTGTCCAGGCCCTGCTGGCTGAGATATTCGCGTATCTCGTTTTCGTATTCAACCTGCTGATTCTTGACCACGGCTTCGGGCAGGGGGAAATCCTGACCTTCCAGAGCAGAGGCGATGAGCTTCTGTTCGGCGGCGCTGCGGGCGGAAGCAACCTTGTTGTGGCTGGCCTGGTCGGCGAGCATCTTCTTCAGCGCGGCCAGATCCGGGAAGCCCAGCTTCTTGGCATAGTCTTCGTCGAGTTCGGGCAGGATTTCACGGCTGATCTTGTTGAGCTTCACGCGAAGGTTCACCGTCTTGCCGCGCAGGCTTTCGTCGATGTGATCTTCGGGGCAGACCATGGTGCCGGTGCCTTCCTCACCCGCATGCAGGCCGCGGATGATGTTGTCGAGTTCGGAGAGTTCCTTGCCTTCGGCAGGTTCGGAAAGCTGGATGCTGTAGTTTTCCACCTTCATGCCGGGCACGCTCTTGCCCTCCACATCGCCGTCCACGTCGATGGTGACGATGTCGCCGTTTTCGGGAAGACGCGCTTCCTTCACTTCTTCCAGGGTGGCGGTGCTCTTCAGCAGGCGCCTGGTGAAGGCTTCCACTTCTTCTTCGGTGGCTTCGGAGGAATCCATTTCCACGCTGAGGGCGGACAGGTCTTCGGGAAGCCTGATGTCGTCGGGCAGGGTTTCAAAGGAGAAGGAGAAGTTGAAGTCCTTGCCGCGGGTGATCTGGTCGCCGTTGTAGTCCAGACGGGAGAGGGGCTTGATGTCCTCTTCCTTCAGGATGTCGGCCACGCGACGTTCCACCAGCGTTTCGGAAGCGCGGGAAAGCACTTCGCCGGCAAAGCGCTTTTCGATGACGGAAACGGGAGCCTTGCCCTTGCGGAAGCCGGGCAGCGTGACGGAAGCGCCCACTTCACGGGCGGCGGCGTTGAGAGCGGCATTGACCTCCTCGGCCGGGACGGTCACGCTGATTTTGCGGGAGACAGGGGAAACGACTTCGATGCTGTGAGCCATATCGGTAAAACTCCTTATGAATGATCTGCCCGGCCTTGCCGGAAGGCAGAGAAATGGCGCAGAAAATGGTGCGAGAGGAGAGGCTTGAACTCTCAAGGATCACTCCGCTGGATCCTAAATCCAGTGCGTATGCCAGTTTCGCCACTCTCGCACGCAAGAGCCATATATACTGCAAGGCGAAGAATTTAACACAGCTTTGCGCCGGAAGCAAGAGCCGTACTGCGCCTCCGGCACTGCGCCCGGGCGCTGTTCACCGTGTTTTTGCGCCCTGCCTGCGTCGTTCTGCGGCCGGATCTCGATGGAAAGGCCCGCCCGGCGCGTGCGTGCACCGGACGGGCCCTCCCGGCGGAGAGAGGAGTTTTTTTACGCGGCGTAAAGTTTTTCCCTGAGCCAGTCCTTCATGGGATCGGAAGGCATGAACACGCCCTTCAGCGTGCCGAATTCCTTGTGGAAGTCACCTTCCAGTTCTTCGGGCAGAGGGGAGACCCACAGGTCTTCCGTGGCTTCGGAATTGCGCATCACAAGGCGCAGGGTGGGCTGCTCGGTCCAGTTGTCGAGCACGAAATAGTGGGCGAAATCGTCCTTGGAGCGCACGGGGGCGTGTTCGGCGTGCCAGTCGTTGTTGCCCCATTCAAGGTAAAGGGTGACGGCGTCGGCGGGATCGAGGTTCCATTCTATGGGAAGGCTGCTGAAGGCCTTGAGCTGTTCGGAGGTATTGTACTGCATGGTGGTCTCCTTGTGCGGGATGAGGGCGGCGGTTCGCCGTTCCTGAAGCATCTCTGTTGAGACCAATATGGGCATGAAAGTTCCGCTTGTCAAGAATAATTCCTGATAAGAAAATGAATTTTTCGGCAGATAGATGATATTTCATGAAATTTCAATAAATTACATGATATCAATAGGCTGCTCCATCAGAAGGCGTGCTGTTTTTTCAAGCCTGCGGCACTCGGAACGCAGAAAGGGAAGCGAAGCGGCGTGCTCAGGCCTCTCGCAGGAGGGCGGGCGCTTCCTCGCGCCGGAAGGGGGAACGGCACGGGCAGGGCGCGTCGTTTTTTTTTTGCAAAGGGGAATCCGGGCACAAAAAAACGCCCCCCTTGTGCAGGGAGGCGCTTTTTTTGCGGATGTCTTCCGGCTCAGGCCGGAGAAGCTCAGATTCTGCCGTAGGAGGCGAGAACCTCACGCAGCAGCTTCACCGTATTTTCGGAGGGCTGGCAGAGAGGCAGGCGTACTTCGGAGCTCATACGGCCCATGAGGGAAAGGGCGGTCTTGCAGGGGATGGGGTTGCTTTCCGCAAACATGGCCCTGTTCATGGGTTCCAGCGCGAAGTGCAGGCGGCGGGCTTCTTCGTAGTCGCCGCGTTCGCACGCGGCGGTGAGGGCGCTCATCATGTCCGGCAGCACGTTGGCCGTTACGGAAATGACGCCCTTGCCGCCCACGGCATAGGTGGGCAGAACGGTGAAGTCGTCGCCGGAAAGCAGGATGTAGTCTTCGGGGCACTGTTCAAGGATGTTGGAAACCTGCACCAGATTGGCGGTGGCTTCCTTGCAGCCGATGACGTGTTCGAGTTCGCGGGCCATGCGGGCCTGGGTGGCGGGCAGCACGTTGGAGCCGGTGCGGCCGGGCACGTTGTACACGAACATGGGCAGGGCCACTTCGTCGTTGATGGCCTTGAAGTGCTGGAAGATGCCTTCCTGCGTGGGCTTGTTGTAGTAGGGGGAGATGAGCAGAGCGGCGTCGGCACCGGCCTTCTTGGCGAAGCGGGTGAGGCTGATGGCCTCGACGGTATTATTGGAACCGGCCCCGGCGATGACGGGCACGCGGCCCTTCACCTGGTCGATGCAGATGCGGATGGCGGATTCGTGTTCCGCATGGGTCATGGTGGCGGATTCGCCGGTGGTGCCGCAGGGCACCACGCCGTTCACGCCCTGTTCAAGCTGCCATTCGATGTGGGCGCGGTAGGCTTCTTCGTCGATGGTACCGTTCTTGAACGGGGTAAGCAGAGCAGTTATCGTTCCGTGAAACATGCTTTTCTCCGAGCGGGATAATATGGATGAAGAGAATTTCCAGACGACTGGGCCCCGGACGGTCAGAATTTCAAAAGGCTGAACAGGGAAGGGTCGATGACGCCTGTAAAGACGCGGGCCACGGCTCCGGACAGGAATACGGAGTCGCCCACAAGTTCAATGCCCAAGATTTCCTTACCTGAAGTAGTGACATTGACGCTGCGATCCGTCAAGCCAAGTGCATGAGCGATACAAGTGGAAGCCGCCGCACCGGTGCCGCAGGCCAGGGTTTCACCTTCCACGCCGCGCTCGTAGGTGCGCACATGAAGGGCGTTTTTTCCGGTGACGGTGACGAAGTTCACGTTGGTGCCTCTGGGGGCGAAGTGCTCATGGTAGCGGAAGAGGCGGCCGAGATGTTCCACGTCCACCTTGTCGCAGTCTTCGCAGAGAATGACGGCGTGGGGTACGCCGGTATTCACGAAGTGAACGTCGAAGGTTTTTCCGTCCGCTTCAAGAGGGGTGTGCAGCACCATGCCTTCCGGGCGGGTGAGTTCCACGCGGGAGCGCATGTGTTCCACATCCACATCGGCATGGATGAGGCCCGCATCGGTGCCGAAACACTGTTTTCTGCTCGCAAGGCCGAGGTCGACGGCAAGCCATGAGGCGCAGCGCGAGGCGTTGCCGCACATTTCCGCGCGGGAACCGTCGGCATTGTAGAAATGCCAGATGAAGTCTCCTTCCCGGCCTTCGGGCGTGGTGTCGAGAAAGAGCAGGCCGTCGGCCCCGATGCCCGTTTTGCGCTGGCACAGAACGAGGGCCCAGGAGGCCATTTCGGAAACGCTCACCTTCGCTTCCCTGTTGTCGATGAAGATGAAGTCGTTGCCGCAGCCGTGCATCTTGTGAAAATGGATCTCTTTCATGGTCGTTCCCGGGCGGAGGCTGCCGCCCGGGCCTTTCTTACTGAAGGCGGTTCCAGACGAACCGGATATAGGGTTGCATGACGGTGAGGGCCTTCTGCGCATCGAGGGGGAGCGTGGCTCCGGCGGCGTTGCGATGTCCTCCGCCTCCGAACTGGGCGGCCACGTCGCGCACGTTGTCTTTGCCGGAGGAACGCAGGCTGGCCTTGGTTCTCACCTTGCCGTCTTTTTCCTCCTCGCGCAGCACAAGGGCCACGCGCACGCCCCTGAGGCGGCGGAGCTGCTCCACAAAGCCTTCGATGTCATCGCGCGTGGCGTTGCACTCGCGCAGGGTATCGAGGGTGACGAGGGCGGCGGCAAGGCGGCCTTCCTCAAGAAGGAGCGCCTCCTGCATGAGGCGGCCCCACAGGCGGAGGCGCGTTTCGCTCCAGTTGTTTTCCATGCACTCGCGAAGGCGGGCGATGTTCAGGCCTTCTTCCGCCATTTCCGCCACAAGGCGCAGGGCGCCTGCGGTGGTGTTGCCGTAGCTGAAGTTGCCCGTGTCGGCGGAAATGGCCACATACAGGGCTTCGGCCAGGGCGCCGTGCAGGGGGGCGCGCAGGGCCTTGGCCACCATGGCTATCATTTCCCCCGTGGCAGCCATGGCCGGATCCACCCAGTTGGCTTCGGTGCCGAAGAGCGGATTGGCGAGGTGATGGTCGATGTTCACGCTGGGCACGCGGTCGAGCAGAGGCTGCAGGGCATCGCCGAGGCGCGCTCTGTCTCCGCAGTCGAGACAGGCCACAAGGTCGGGTTCGCAGGGCAGGCTTTCCAGGCTGGAAAGCACGGGCCCGGGCAGCGTGAGAAAGCGCAGGCGCTCGGGAAGGCCGTCCTCATTGAACACCAGCGCATCCACGCCTATGGAGCGCAGGGCCCAGGCCAGGGCAAGGCAGGAGCCCATGGCGTCGGGGTCGGGGTTCGTATGGGCGGCGATGAGCACGCGCTGATGGTGTCGGAGTGCGGAGAGCACTTCTTCGGGAACGGAAGGTTCAGTCGTCATAGAAAAACTCAAGGTCGCTGTAGACCATTTCTTCTTCGCATACGGCTTCCATCATGAGCAGGCATTTGTCCATGCGCGACTGCATGTGCCTTTCGCTGTTGCTCACGGAAACCACCTGGAGGCGGAGCCGCACCAGAGATTCCTCGGTGCCGGCTTCGGCGATGGCCACATTGAAGGTGTTGCGCACCTTCTGCTTCAGGCTGTTGGCCACGCGGCGCTTTCCCTTGAGGGAATCGTTGCCGTGCAGCGCGTATTCCACGGTGAGAACGCCGATGACCATGCCGGGCCGCCTTGTCAGGAGCGATAGTCGGAATTGAGGGAAACGTAGCCGTGGGACAGATCGGAAGCGAGCAGGCGCGATTCGCCCGGGCCGTCGCCGAGGGAGACTTCCAGAGGAAGATCCACTTCCTTGAGCGGTTCCTCAAGAAGCGCGTCGAAGTCGAGGTCGGTGGGGCGTCCGTCGCGGAAAAGCTCCACGCCGCAGAGGCTCACGCGAAGGGCCAGAGGATCGAAGTTCACACCCGCGCGGCCTGCGGCGGCCACGATGCGGCCCCAGTTGGGGTCGCGGCCGAACATGGCCGTCTTCACGAGCTGGGAGTGACCGATGGTGCGGGCCACCTTTTCCGCGTCGGCATTGCAGGCGGCGCCCGTGACATGGATGTGCATGACCTTGGTCGCGCCTTCGCCGTCCTTCACCAGCATGTAGGCGAGTTCACCCAGAACCTCGGTGAGCGCCGCTTCCAGAAGAGGAATTTCCTCTGCGGCAACGGTGACGCCGGAAGCGCCGTTGGCAAGGCCGTAGAGAGAGTCGTTGGTGGAGGTGTCGCCGTCCACGCTCACGCGGTTGAAGGTGGCGTCCGCCGCGCGGCGGAACATGTCGCGCCAGGCCGGGGGTTCGACCTTCGCGTCGCACATGACGAGGGAAAGCATGGTGGCCATGTTGGGGCAGATCATGCCCGCGCCCTTGGCCACGCCCGCAAGAAGCACGGTGCCGCCCTTGAGGGCCAGTTCACGCCCCGCCATCTTGGGGAAGGCGTCGGTGGTCATCATGGCGCGGGCGAGGCCCTCCAGATCCACCTTGCCCAGAGAGGCCGCCAGAGCGGGCACGACGGCGGCCCACTTGTCCATGGGCATCTGCGCGCCGATGACGCCGGTGGAGGCGGGGAGAAGGCTTTCGGCAGAGACCTCTTCTCCGGCTTCGCAAAGCGCCCGGCTCACCATGTCGAGGGTGCGCAGGCAGTTTTCCCTGCCCTGTTCGCCGGTGCAGGCGTTGGCCTGGCCGGAATTGAACAGTACGCCGCGCACGCCGGATGCACCGGAAGCGGCAATGTGCTCTTCGGAGACGAGCACGGGAGCTGCGCGGAAAAGGTTGGTGGTGAAGACGCCCGCGGCGGTGGCGGGCACGGTGCTGAAGACAAGGGAAACGTCGTTGCGGTCGAGATGTTTGCCCCGGAAGTCGGCATTGGCCGCGGCGAGGCGGAAACCCTGAGGTATCTGAATCATGGAAAGTTCTCCGTTCCGGTTGGAATGCGTCTTCAATCTGCCACAGTTGCCGGTGCCGCGCAAGGGCGCGGGAGCGCGCGGGCGGGCTTTACCCTTGGAAAAAACAGCGGAAAATGTCGCCTTGCGCGTCCTTTCCGGCCGTGCTACTCTGCGCTGGTCCGTCTTTTTCCGAACCCTCAACCGAGGCCTTTGCGCCCTGCCTGCTCACATGTCCGAATATTCCAACAAAAAAGGCGGTTCCATGATCCGCGACTACGGTCAGGCGCTGCTTACGGCGGTTATTCTGGCCGTCATCATCCGCACCTTCGTTCTTCAGGCCTACACCATTCCCTCCGGCTCCATGCTCCAGACCGTGCAGATCGGCGACTATGTGCTTGTCAACAAGTTCGTGTACGGGGTGAAGATTCCCTTTACCGACAAGTATCTTTTCCGGGGAAGTGATCCTGAGATCGGGGACATCATCGTGTTCAAGTATCCCAAGGACCCCGACACCGACTTCATCAAGCGTGTGGTGGGGCTTCCCGGCGACGTGGTGGAAATGCGCAACAAGCAGTTCTACAGAAACGGCGAACCGGTGAAGGAGGATTACATCCAGCAGCTTTACCCCAACGTCATCGGCAGGCTCGACAATGTGGGGCCCGTCACGGTGCCTGAGGACAGCTACTTCGTCATGGGCGACAACCGCGACAATTCCGACGACTCCCGCGACTGGGGCTGCGTGCCGCGTTCCTACATTCACGGCAAGGCCTGGCGCATCTACTGGTCGTGGGACGCCAATACCCATACCCCGCGCCTCAGCCGTCTGGGCAAGCTTGTTCAGTAACGGGTTTCCGGCCCGCATTCTTTTCCCGTCATGGCGGTACTGCCGCCGTGGCGGGGTGCTTTTTCCCTCCGGGGAAGTTTTTTGAGAGAAGGAAATATCCGTGCAGCGTATTCCCGAACCATTGAAAAATCTTGTGGATCAGCTCGCCCGCCTTCCCGGATTCGGCCCCAAGTCCGCCATGCGCGCCGCCATGACGCTGCTCAAGTGGCCCGAGGCCGAGGTACGCAGGCTGGGCAAGGGCGTGTATGAGCTGCGCGACACGCTGCATCTGTGCAGCCGTTGCGGCGGCCTTTCGGATTCCGACCCCTGCCCCATCTGCGCGGACAAGGAACGCGACGAGAGTCAGCTCTGCCTTGTGGCGGAGTGGGACAGCATGCTTACCATGGAAGAAGGCAACTTCTACCGGGGCTACTACATGATTCTGGGCGGTCTGCTCGCCCCGCTGGATCACAGCCCCGCGGAAATGCTGGAAATGGACCGTCTGCGCTCCCGCCTTGCCGAAGGCAGGGTGAAGGAGCTCATCCTCGCACTGGGGGCCACGGCGGAAGCCGAGGCGACGGCCACCTTCGTCAAAGACCAGGTGAACGCGCGTTTTCCCGAAGTGCGCGTCACCCGTCTCGCCCAGGGCATTCCTCTGGGAGCGGAGGTGAAGTACATGGACAGGGAAACTCTGCGCCAGTCGCTGCGCTACCGTCAGGCCCTGTAGCCGGGAGCGCTCTGCCTTCCCTCTGCCGTACAGGGCGGGAGGAAGGCCGGCGGATACGGCCGCACCCGGGCCCGTATCGGACGGCTCCGGTTCCGGCTTCTTGATACCACAACACACGGAGGCATCATGGCCTTTTACTTTGCGCCCCGCGAGGCGAGAACCACCCTTTCGTGCCCGGAATGCGGAGCCCCGCTGGATATACGCCGCACCTGCCATGAGGCGTATATGCAGTGTTCCTCCTGCCGCCGCACCTTCAAGCTCAATCAGTTCATCAGCCGTATGGATGACGTGATGGAAGAATTCCTCGAACGGCTGTACGCGGACCGCGTGTAGATTTCCTGCCGGAGGCCGCCCCTCCGGGGCGGCTTTTCCCCCAGAAGGAGCGATTATGAGTTTCCGCCGTCAAGTTTTCGCGGCGTTTCAGCCTCTGGTGGACATCGCCCTGTTCATTCTCGTGAACACGGCGCTGTTTTTCGCCGCGAGGCTCGCGCTTTTGTATTTTCTTCTGCCCGACATCACCGAAAGAGGGCATATCCCGCACGCGCTGTACATAGGGCTCAAGTTCGATGCCCGCATGGCCGTGTTCATGACCCTGCCTCTCGCCTTCTGCCTGCTCTGGCCGAGGCTGGAGCGCGCAGTCTCGCGTGAGGGCGCGTCCACGGCGCGCCGCGTGCTGTGCCTTGTCACGGGCATCATGGCCGCAGGGGCCATGCTGATCCATATTTTTGATTTCGGCTTCTTCTTCTATCTGCATCAGCACATCGACATGGGCGCCAGGGTCTTTCTGGAAGATCCTTCGGAATCCGTGCGCATGGTGTGGCAGAGCTATCCCGTGCTGCTCATCGCCGCGGCCTTCGCCGCCTGCGTTGCGCTGTATGTATGGCTTTTTTCGGCCTTTCTGCGCACGCACGTTCCCTTTCCCATCCGTCCGAAAAAGGGCGGGGAAGGCTGCAGCCGCAAGTGGCGCGCCTTTGTCACGGTTTCTTCCCTCGTCATGCTCTTTGTGGTGGGCTACGGGCAGATAAGCTCGAACTTCTTCCCCCTGCGCTGGAGCAACGCCTACTTCAGTTCCGACAAGAACATCGCGCTTCTGGCCGTGAACCCCATTCAGAACCTGTTCGACACGCGCAATTTCGGCAAGGCCATTCCTCCCAACGAGGCGGCCACGCGGGAAGCCTGGCCGCGCATGGCCGCGTACCTGCGCGTGCCGGAAGGTCAGCCGCCTTTGACGTATCTGCGCCATTTCCCCGGCAGGGAGATGGAAAAGCGCCCCAACATCGTGATCATCATCATGGAGTCGCTCTGCTGGGAACGCACCTCCCTTGCGCCTTCCATGCCCGCATCGCTGGGCAGGGACATTGATCCCACGCCCTTCCTCAGGGAACTTGCGCCGAAGAGCCTCTATTACCCCAACTTCTACGCGCCCACGCGCACCACGGCCCGCGCCGTGTTCACCACCATAAGCGGCGTGCCGGATGTGAACCACTCCGGCGGTACCACGTCGCGCAACCCCAGACTTGTGGACCAGTCCACCGTGTTCAACGAGTTCCAGGGCTATGAAAAATATTACATGATCGGCGGCAACGCCAACTGGGCCAACATCCGCGGCATGCTCCAGCACAATGTGGATGATCTGCATCTTCTGGAGGAATCGGCCTGGGAGGCTCCCAATACCGACGTGTGGGGCGTTTCCGACATCGCCATGTTCCGCGAGGCCGTGGGCGTGCTCGACAAGAGCCCGAAGCCCTTCATCGCCGTGATGCAGTCCGCCTCCTTCCACAGGCCCTACACCATACCGGACGACAACGAGGGCTATGTTTCCCCTCCCGATCCTTCGCCGGAAGCGCTGGCCTGGTACGGGTACGAAAGTGCGGAGGAGTTCCGCTCCCTGCATCTTTCCGATCATGCCCTGCGCCGCTTCTTTGAGAAGGCCTCCAAAGAGCCCTGGTTCAACGACACCATCTTCGCCATTTTCGGCGATCACGGGCTGAACAACAATTCCACCAACATCACGCCCGCCGTGCGTGCCTGCAACCTGCAGGCCTGGCATATTCCGCTGCTCATCTACGCCCCCGGCGGACAGGTGGCCCCGGGTGTGAATCCGGCCCCGCACATTCAGCCGGACGTTCTGCCCACCATGGCGTCTCTGGCCGGGCTGGACTATTACACCAACACCCTGGGCCGGAACCTGCTCGACCCGGACAACGACAAGGACGCCGTGGTCTTCATCAGCGACAACGACCACACCCGTTATCTTCTGGAACAGGGCTATGTGTACGCCATACGGCCCAAAGGCGACGCCCTGTACCTTCTGGATGAGCGCACGCCGGACAACAATCCCCGCGACCTCAGAAGCGAAGAGCCGGAGCGTGCGGCGGCCATGCGGCAGAAGCTCATGGACTTCTACTATACCTCGCAGTACCTGCTGCACAACAACGGCAAGGATCATATTGAGGCCGCACGCCTTGCCGCAAAGGCCGCGGCGGAGAAGTGAGCATGAAGACGGTGACCATTCATACCGACGGCTCCTGTCTCGGCAATCCCGGGCCCGGGGGCTGGGCGGCCGTGCTTTCCTGCGAAGGCGCGCAGGGCAGAGTACGCCGGGAAATGTGCGGCGGCTTTGCCCGTACCACGAACAACCGCATGGAAATTCTGGCTGTTCTGGAGGCGCTCGGCGCGCTGAAGGAACCGTGCACGGTGGAGCTTTATACCGATTCGCAGTATGTGGCCAAAGCCATACGGGATCACTGGCTGGACAACTGGCAGCGCAACAACTGGCTCACGTCGGCCAGAAAGCCGGTGAAGAATCAGGATCTGTGGCAGCGCATGCCGGCCCTTCTGGCCAGGCATGAGGTGCATTTTCACTGGCTCAAGGGCCATGCCGGGCATGCGGAAAACGAACGCTGCGACGAACTTGCCCGGGGCGAGGCGGTAAAAAAGAATCTGCCCGAAGATACGGGCTTCACGCTGTAGCTTCCCGCACGGGCTTTTCCGGTGCCGGGTGCGCTTTTCCTGTGGCGTTCTGCGGCATTTCTCCCCCGGCTTTTGCCGGGGGAGATTTTTTTTGAACTTCTGTGCAGTACTGCGGAAAGGTGCTCGGGGCGTGAAGGCGCCCGCGGGGCGGAAGGACCGGGAAGAGCGGGGGACGGATATTCTTGTACTGGGCGTGGTTTTGTGCTAGATTCGGCGCATGCATGCTTTGTGCCTGCGGATATACGGCGTTTTTCTTCCTGCGGTGGTGGAGACTACGGCCTGAGAAGCGGTTTTTCTGCCGTACATACGTTGCGCACGGAGCGGATGCAGGTGTCAGATCATGCTTTTGAAGCCTTGTTCCGGCCTTACTTCACCGGAGCAGACTGCGGGAGCAAAATGTGCATGGCGGATGCCGTGATGACCAGACGAGAGTGGAAAATACGGGCGACGGCGCGTCTTGCCGGTACGGAATCCCCTGCCCTTGTGGCGGGGATGCTCCTTTGTCATGTCCTCGGCATAGACAAGGTGGCACTTGTGGCCCATGACGACGAACCCGTTTCCCCTCAGGCCGGAGAGGAGCTTGAAGCGCTGCTTCTCCGCCGTCTTGCCGGGGAGCCAGTGGCCTATCTTCTCGGGGAAAGGGAATTTTACGGCCGGGATTTTCTGGTGAACCGCCATACGCTGATCCCCCGGCCGGAGACGGAACATCTGGTGGAGGAAGCGCTTTTTTTCTTTCAGGGGAAGGAGCAGGTACGCTTTCTCGATCTCGGCACGGGCAGCGGCTGCATTGCCGTGACGCTTGCGGCGGAGAGGCCCTCGTGGCAGGGCACGGCCGTGGACGTTTCCGCCGATGCGCTGGAGAAGGCGGAAGCCAATGCCGCCCGTCACGGAACGGCAAAGCGGCTGACCTTTCTGCATGCCGACTTCACTCTTCCTCTGCCTCTGGAAGAGGGGAGCTTTGATCTTGTGGTCAGCAATCCCCCGTATGTGAGTGAAGAAGAATACGCCGCGCTTGATGCGGGCGTAAGGAATTTCGAACCGCGTTCCGCGCTGGTTCCCGGGCCCCAGGGCCTGGAACATCCCCGCGCGGTGGAGGCGGCAGCACGCGCCCTGCTGAAGGAAGGCGGCCTGTTTCTCATGGAGCACGGCCATCTTCAGGGCGAAGCGTGCCGGGCGTTGTGCCCGGACGCATACTGGACGGATGTGCGCACGGGGCGCGACCTCGCCGGGAAGGATCGCTTCCTTTCCGCGGTGCGTCGCTCCGGCGTATAAGCCCCCGGCAGATCCGGGGATGCTGCGGCGGAGTGCCTTCCGCCGGAGCGACAGGAGTTGCTCATGTCTCAGATCACTCTTGGCAAGGCGGTCAGCTGCAAGGGTGTTTCTCTCCATTCCGGCCGTGAGGTCGGCATGGAGTTCCGGCCCGCGCCGGAGAATTCCGGCATTGTGTTCCACATTCACGCCGAGGACGGCGTGCATCTGCTTTCGCCGCGCCCTGAAGCGGTGAGTACGACGGAGCTTGCCACCACCATCAGCGACGGCAGGGCCAGCGTGTCCACCATCGAGCATGTGCTTGCGGCCATCGGCGGCCTTGCCGTGGACAATGTGGAAGTGCATGTCTTCGGCGGAGAAGTGCCCATTCTCGACGGTTCGGCCAGAGAGGTGGTGGAGGCCCTGCGCAGCGCCGGTTTTGTGCGGCAGGATGCGCCGCGCCGCGTGGCCCGCATCGCGCGGGAATGCCGCCTGGAAAAGGACGGAAAATCCATCATTGCGCGCCCCTTCGACGGCTTTCATGTGGATTACACCATACGTTTCCCCCATCCCGTCATCGGAGAACAGCGCTTTGCGCTGGATGTGACGCCCGAATCCTTTGCCGAACAGATCGCGCCTGCCCGCACCTTCGGTTTTCTGAAGGAAGTGGAATACCTGCACAGCAAGGGCCTTGCGCGCGGCGGCTCGCTGGACAACGTGGTCGTGGTGGGCGACGAGGGCGTGGTGAACAAGGAAGGCCTGCGCTTCCCCGATGAATTCGTGCGCCACAAGCTTCTGGACTTCATCGGTGACATGGCCATGCTGGGCAGACCGCTGCTGGGTTCCTTCACGGTGTCCTGTTCCGGCCACGGGCACAACAACGCGTTTCTGCGTATGGTGGCAGGCGGGGAAGGATTGCTGGAATACTGCGAGAGATAACGCTTTTTCAGTAAATCAGGTTTTTGCTGCCGGGGCGCCGCATGCCGCATGGTACGCACACTGCGGCCGCGGTGCTTCCTGCACGGCCCTTTGCCGCAAAAACAGGGAAGAACAGGAAAAGGGGAGGTCAGGCCTCCCCTTTTTTTTCTGCCCTGCATACGTCCCTTCCGGGAAACGCGCCGCAGGGGATCCGGGAGGGGGCCTTTTCTGCGCCGTGGCCGGGGGCTGTTTTTTCCCCCTGCGTACCAGGCTGGGGGCTGCACGGGCCGGGGAGCGCTCTTTTTTTCAGGGCACAGGCTTTTCGGCAGCCTTTCCCGGTGCGGGAGCAGGGAGCGGCTTTTTTCCTGCGCCGGGCGGGAAGAGGGCGGATTTTCGGCAGAGCAAGTTTTTTTCCCGCCTTTTGACGCGCCGCCTGATAAGGCATACACCTGAATCTTCCAAGGAAAACAACGGTCAACTTTTTATTCCGGGTGATGAGAAGACCTGTGCGGAGGGCTGATGTCCTGCCCTGTTCCGGGCAGCCGTCCGGCAGGATTTTCATACCTTCAAAGGTGGAGATATGGCGCTTTTTACCGGGCTTCCCGCATCGAAGAAACATGTTCTGCTGTTCATGGCCATGCTCAATTTCGGTTCCACCGTGGCCATGCAGGGCTGGACCATGCTGTACAACAACTTCGTGGTGAACTGTGCGGGGCTTTCTCCCGCCGAAAGCGGGCTGGTACAGGGCCTGCGCGAGATACCCGGACTTCTGGGCGTCACGCTCATTGTCTTTCTTTTTTTCATGAAGGAACACAAGCTGGCCGCGCTTTCGGTCATGGCCGCAGGGCTCGGCACCATGCTCACCGGCTTTTTCCCCTCCTTCGTGCCCATCATCTTCACCAGCATGCTCATGTCCTTCGGCTTTCATTATTTTGAGGCCATGAATAATTCCCTGGCCATCCAGCATTTCGACCTCAGGCAGACGCCCATCGTCATGGGGCGTCTGCGCGGGCTGGTGGCGGGCGGAAGTCTCATGATTTCCGTCTTCGTGTTCCTTTTCTCCGAAAAACTGAGCTTCGTGTGGCTTTTCTTCGTGCCCGGTGCCGTGGGGCTTGTGCTCGGCTTCTTCGCCCTGGTGCATCCGCTCATGGGTAGCAACGCGCCGAAGCAGCGCAAGCGCATGCTGCCTCAGAAGCGCTACTGGCTTTTCTATCTGCTGAACCTGCTCATGGGCGGCCGCCGCATCGTGTTTTCCGTGTTCGCCGTGTTTCTCATGGTGGAGCAGTTCGGTTTTTCCGTGCGCAGCGTGTCGCTCATGTTCATGTTCAACTATACGGTGAACTGGCTGTTCAATCCCATGGTGGGGAAGATCATCAACAGGCTGGGCGAACGCCGCCTCATGACCATCGAGTATATTTCGGCCTTCATCATTTTCATGGGCTATGCCCTGACCAGAAACGAATATCTCATCGTGCTTCTGTATGTGTTCGACAGCCTCACCTTCAACTTTTCCATCGCCGTGCGCACCTTCTTCCAGAAGATAGCCTTTCCTGAGGATGCCGCGCCCAATATGGCCATAGCCCAGACCATCAACCATATTCCCGCCGTGACCATTCCCGCACTGGGCGGCTGGATGTGGCTGCATCTGGGCTATCAGTCCGTGTTCTTCTTCGGCGCGGTGCTGACGGTGATGTCTCTTGCCCTGGCCCAGCTCGTGGACAGGGAAATACGCATGAAGAATACCCGGACGGCGGCCTGACGGGGGCGATTTTCGCATTGCCGCGCGGCCGGGGAGTCGGTATGCTGGCAACCTGCATATTAACGCCTTTCGCCGTGAAGGCAGGGCAAGTTCTGAGAAGAAGGTGAGGCTGATGAACAAGGATTTCTGGGCCATGGCCGCCGGGCGCATGCCTGCGGATGTGCGCGTGGACAATGTGCGCGTGGTGGACGTGTTCAGCGGAACGGTGCGCGAGAGCAGCGTATGCTTCGGGCAGGGCCGTATTCTCGGTTTCAGCCGTCTCGACGCGCGCGAGGTGGTGGACGGAGGAGGGCACTATCTTCTGCCCGGACTCATCGACGGCCATGTGCATATCGAATCCTCCATGCTCTGCCCGGCGCGTTTTGCCGAGATGGTGCTGCCCTTCGGCACCACCACCGTGATGGCCGACCCGCACGAAATCGCCAACGTCAAGGGCATGGCAGGGCTTCGCTACATGCTGGAGGCCTCGCGTCATCTGCCGCTTGATGTGCGCATCATGCTTTCTTCCTGCGTGCCCGCCCTGCCGGTGGAGGATGCCGGAGCCGTGCTCTGCGCAGGCGACATCGCCCCGCTTCTTGCCGATGACAAGGTGGGGGGACTTGCGGAAATGATGAACGTGCCGGGGCTGCTTTCCGGTGACGACGACGTGCTGCAGAAGCTGGAGGATACCCTTGCTGCGGGCAAGGTCATCGACGGGCATGCGCCGCTGCTTTCGGGCGCCGGGCTTGACGTGTATGCCGCGCTCGGCGTGCGCACCGATCATGAATGCACCACGGTGGAGGAGATGCAGGCCCGCATTGAGCGCGGCATGTATGTGCTGCTGCGCGAAGGCACCGCCGCGCGCGATCTTCAGAAGCTTCTGCCCGGCCTGACGGCGGAAAATCAGCGCCGCTGCCTTTTCTGCACCGACGACAGACAGCCCGCCGACATTCTGAGGCGCGGACATATCATCAACAACGTGCGCATGGCCGTTGCCGCGGGCATCGCCCCGGTGAACGCCGTGCGCATGGCCACGCTGAACGCGGCGGAATGCTACGGTCTGCGCGACAGAGGCGGCATTGCGCCCGGCCTTCGCGCCGACCTTGTGCTTGTGGAGGATCTGGAATCGTTCCGGGTACTTTCCTGCTGGGCGGGCGGCGAGCTCGTGGCGCAGGAGGGGCGCATGCTGCGTTCCCTGCCGCAGGCGGACCCCGGAGAACTCTGCCGGAGCGTGGTGCTGGCTCCTCTGCCGGAGCGCCCGTTTTCCGTGCGCGTGCCTTCGGGCAGGGCCAGAGTCATAGGGCTTCTGCCCCATTCCCTGATTACGGAGTGTCAGGTGCGGGACGTGAACACCGGCCCGGACGGCGAGGTGGAACTTTCCCTCAATCCCGGCCTTGTGAAGATAGCCGTGCTGGAACGTCATCACGCCACGGGCAAGATCGGCGTGGGCCTGCTGGAGGGCCGCTACGGGCTGCACGGCGGGGCCATAGCCACCACCATTGCCCATGATTCCCACAATATCGTGGTGGCCGGTGACGACGAGAACGACATGCTCCTTGCCGTGCGTGAGCTGGAACGCATGGAAGGCGGCATCGTCATGGTTGCCGGGGGCAGGGTGCTGGCCTCTCTGCCTCTGCCCGTGGGCGGGCTCATGAGCGAAAGCCCCGCCGAGGAAGTGGCCGGAAAGCTGAAGGAACTTCTGGAGGTCGCCTCTTCGCACTATCATATCTGGGAAGGGGCGGATGCCTTCATGACGCTCAGTTTCATGGCGCTTCCCGTTATTCCCAGCCTGAAGATCACGGCCCGGGGGCTTTTCGACGTGGACAGGTTCACGTTTGTGGATGTGGACGCGGAAAAGTAGCGCGACGGGCGCGGAAAAAGTATGGTCGAAAGGCGGGCGGCCGGGAAGGCCGCCCTGCCTGCTGATGAAAACGCGCGGGGTGCTTCATCCGCGCGTTTTTTTTTCGGATGTAAGGCGCCCGGGGCATGGCGTCCCCGGGCAGGGGAAGGGGGCCTTCGTTATTCGATGATGTAATCCTTCAGGGACACGTTCTTGTAGGCCACCTTTTCATAGCGCGGCGAACGGGGCAGGGGACAGGTGCAGTCGAAGCCCATTTTCGCCCCCACGTTGTCCTTGAGCACCGGGTTGAGTTCGTGCCCGAAGGCTCCGGGCACGATGATGATGTCGGAGGCGGGGTCGCAGCGCGTGACCATGGCGCGTTCCACTTCCTCGGGGTTGCGGATGTCCACGTCGCTGTTCACGACCGTGACCATCTGCAGGGGAGGGAAGGCCGCAAAGGCCGCAAGTATGGCGTTCTTGGCCATGCCGTTTCTGGGCGGATCCATCTGCAGCACAACGTGATAGTGGCTCCCCCCGTGGGTCATGTACACTTTTTTCAGGCCGGGCACCTGGCGGGAAATGGTGCGGAACAGGCTGGCCTCCACCCCGAGCCCTACGGAGTTCCACACCTCCTTGCCCGGGTGCAGCATGTGGATGACGGGATTCTTCCGCATGGTGATGGTCTTTATGGAAACCACCCAGCGGTCTTCCCGGGTGGCGTAGTAGCCGCTCACTTCTCCGAAGGGGCCTTCCGGTTCACGCACATACGGCAGAATTTCCCCTTCCATGATGAGCTGTGCGTCGGCTATGCCTTCCACATCCACGCTTCTGCTCCGGCAAAGGCGCGCAGGTTCCCCCAGCAGGCTGGAGGCCACGGCCAGTTCATCCACGTCGATGGGCGCGGCGGCGGAAGGCGTGATGGCCGCCACATAATAGGCCGGATGCGCGCCGTTGTTGATGGTGATTTCCAGCGCTCTGCCCATGGCTTCCGCCCGTTCGTAGTAGTCGCGCAGGTGCCTGCCCACATCCATGAGCAGGCCGAGCCTGTTTTTGCCTGAAACCATCAGCCGGTGCACCGAGGTGTTGCGAACCCCGGTTTCCGGGTCCTTGGCGATGATGATGCAGTTGGAGAAATAGGGGCCTCCGTCCAGAAGGGCATGGGTGGGCACGGGAATGCGCGAAAGATCGGGCTCGTCCATCACCACTTCCTGTGCGGGCGCGTTCTCGACCAGCACCGGAGCCACGGGCGCACTCTGCATTTCGGATACGGCACGGGCAAAGAGGAAGGAGAGGTCGTCTTCCGTGGTGTGGAAGATTTCGGCAAGGTTTTCCCTGTTCCACCACAGCCCGGTGACCACGGGGTAGTCGTAGCCGCGTACCTTGTGGAAAAAGGCCACCTTGCCGCCCTCAAGTTTTGCGGCAATGCCCGAAAGCTCGTGCACGGCGTCGACTTCGCTTCGGATATGGGCGATGCGGCCGGATTTTTCCAGCGTATGAAGGCAATCCTGCAGATTCATGGTTCCTCCGAAAAACAGGTAAAAAGTGGAAAAGGGCGTAGTTCAGGCGGAAATGCCGTTCTGCAGCGCGCAGGCAAGGGCGTCGACGGCTTTTTCCGCGTTTTTCATGAGAAGGGCGATGTCGTCCGCCCCGGCGTCATCCACATGAAGGCCCACGGTAAGGCATACCGTGCGCCCCAGCCGGGCGCAGAGCTTTTTTGCCAGAGCGTGTGCGGGCATATCGTCCCTGTGGCCGGGCGCGCAGAGCAGACCGGTATTGTCGGCCCTGTTCTTTCCCCGGGGAACGGCAAGGGAAACGGCTCCCACATGGGGCTTTTCACCGCCGCTTACGGAAACGACGAGATCTTCCCCCGCCATGAGGCAGAAAGCCTCCACCCTGTGCCGTCCGCTTCCTGCGGTAAAGGGACCGGCGGCCTTCACAGGGCACTTCCGTGGAGAAGGAGGCCGGAAGAGCAGGCCGTGCGATGGCGCGCAAAAAGGAGAGCTCGCGCGGACTGCCGTGCAGGCAGAAGCTGGGACGGGGGGAAGACTGGCAGGGATCGGGAAACGACAGGCTCCTCAAAAAACGAGGAGTGCGCCGGGAAGGGAGCGTGCAGCATGTGAGCCTCCGAAGGGGCCCCGGCGGGACGTTTCTCCATAAAAAAATCACGCCGGGAATCCGCCGTGATTGTGATGCAGAAAAAGGAACACCATAAACCCGGCCCGCTTCAGCGAGTCGGCCACCAGAAGAAAAAGCTGTGCGTCGCATTCATGATGTTCATAAAAAAAGCATAGAAGGGGCCGGAGTCTCTGTCAAGGCCTGGCGGGAAGCCCTGCGGGCAGGGGGGCGATTTCTTGTCATGCAGCAGAAAAGGAATATACTCCGAACGTTACAGGGATGAGTCTGTTTTTCCGCACCGTGAACAGGCTTTGGTGACAACTTTCAGTTATGGAGAATGCCATGAACAGAATCGCATCCGCTCTGGTGTGCGGACTTGTTTCCGTTTTTCTTGCCTCTTCCGCTCTGGCAAAGGAAATCAAGACGGAAAGTTTCGTGTTCAATGTTCCGGACAGCTGGGAATACAAGACGGCGCAGACGCAGGGAGTGGACATGGTGGTCATGCAGGAAAAGGCTTCCAATACCATCATGACCATTACGATTACGCCGCTTGCCATGTCCGCAAAGGATTTCGCCGGGCAGTCCGCCGCCAACATGAAGGACGGCGGCTTCACGGTTTCCGAACCTTCGCCCCTCGGCAACGCCTATATGGTGACGCTGCAGAAGCAGGCCATGAGCGGTGTGACCTACATGTGCTCCAACGGCAAGATGGTGAGCGCCATTCTGGTGCTTGCGGCAAGCCCCGACTCCGTGGAAAAGGCCAGGGAAGTGCTGAAGAAGGGCTTCAAGGCGCTGGATACCGGGCTGTATCCGTCGACGTTCTAGCGCAGCATGGCGGAAAACGACATGCCGCCCCGCGCAGAAGGTGCGGCGCGTGGACTGTTCCACGAGTGCGGGCGGCGGAAAGGGGCGCAGGATGTTCCTGTCCGTGGGCATGCGGCGGAGGGAGACGCTCCGCAGCGGTGACCGGCGCCCCTGTTTTTCCTGAAAAGAAAAAAACACCTTTCTGAAACCCGGAACTGTTTTCTGCCGGGGCCGGAAAGGTGTTTTTTTGCAGGAAAAGGCACGCACGTCGTCTTTTCCGGGCAGGCATGAGGCTCATGCCGCAGCGACGGGCGTTTCGCCGCATTCCCGCCCGGTCGGCGGGAGGCGGCGTGTTATTTCAGCACCGGCATGGGGCCGAAGGTCGATTCGTAGCGTTCCTGGAATTCCTCCATGGAGAACTGATGCAGCTGCGTGCCGTACTGTTCCACGCAGAAGCTGGCGAGCACCGCGCCGAGGCGGGCGGAAAAGGCCAGACCCATGCCGCTGTGCAGGCCCTTGAGCAGGCCTGCGCGGTAGGCGTCGCCCGCGCCGGTGGGGTCGGAAACGGTTCTGGCGGGCACGGCGGGAATGTCGTAGGGCTTCACGCCCTTGTGCAGAATGGTGGAACCCTTGCCGCCGAAGGTGATGATGAGAAATTCCACGCGGTCGAGCAGCTCTTCACGGGAAAGGCCCGTCAGGTTTTCCACACGCTGGATTTCATAGTCGTTGCCGATGAGCACATGGGCCCCGGTGAGTCCGGAGGTGAGCTGTTCGCCGCCGAGAACGGTGATCTGCTGCCCGGGATCGAAAATGTAGGGAATGCCCTGTTCCCGGTAGAAGGCCGGGAAGTTCACCATGTCGTCCACATTGCCGGGTGCGACGAGGCCCCAGTCGCCTTCGGAAACAACGGGCGCCTTTTCCGGGAAGACCGGGGTCTTCATGGCCGAGGGAGAAAAGGCGTTGATCTGGTTGCTGCTTCTGTCGGTCATGATGTAGCAGCAGGCGGTGAAGTCCTCATCGTCGATCTTCACGCCGTCGAGGTCTATGCCCATGGCGGCGAGTCTTCTGCCGTAACCGGTGAAGTCCTTGCCCACGGTGCCGTATATGGCGGAGCGTTCCTTGAGAAGGGAGAGGGAATAGGCAATGTTGCCCGCCGTGCCGCCCATCTTTTCCTCAAGGCGGTCGATGGGGAAGGAGACGTTCAGAAAATGCAGCTTTTCTGGGAGAATATGCTCTTCAAAATGGCCGGGAAAGGTCATGATGCGGTCGAAGGCGAGAGAACCGGAAATATGGATCATGCAAGGCTCCGTGAGGTTGGTTTCCATGCCGCTGGACATGGCAGTTTTCTTCTTTTTTTAACGGCAGCGGGGGGGCTTTGACAAGTGCGGTCCGGCCGGGGAAGGGGGCTTTTCTTGCCCGCCGGGCAATAATGTGTCAGAAAGACGTATCGGTTCCTCTGCCTCTTGTGCGAAGATGTGGCTCCCCATGAGAGGTGCGCGGGGCCGCGTGCCCCGGAAGGGGATTCTTTCCAGAGGAACTGCCTGATGAAGAAAACGGAAAAGGCGGCCCGTGCGCTGGCCGTGCTTGAGCTTTTAAAAAAGCGTTATCCCGTACCGGAAACCATGCTCGTGCATGAAAATCCGTGGGAACTTCTGGTGGCCACCGTGCTTGCCGCCCAGTGCACCGACGCCAGGGTGAACACCATCACGCCCGAACTTTTCCGCCGCTGGCCCGGACCTGCGGAACTTGCCGGGGCCACGCAGGAGGAGCTGGAGGCCGTGATACGGCCCACCGGTTTCTACCACAACAAGGCAAGGAATCTTCTGGGTGCGGCCAGGCGCGTGACGGAGCATTTCGGAGGCGAGGTGCCGCGTACCATCGAGGAACTCATCACCATTCCCGGCGTGGCGCGCAAAACCGCCAACGTGGTGCTCTGGGGAGGCTTCGGCATCAATCAGGGGCTGGCCGTGGACACGCACGTCAAGCGGCTTTCCTTCCGTCTGGGCCTTACGGAGCACACCGATCCGGTGCGGATAGAAAAAGACCTCATGCTTCTTTTTCCCCGGGAGGAATGGGGGGATGTGAATCATCGTCTGGTGTGGTTCGGGCGCGATGTGTGCGACGCGCGGAAGCCCGCATGCACGGAATGTGAACTTTTTTCCCTGTGCCCGCGCTGCGGCGTGAAAAAGGGCGGGGACTGAGACTGCCTTTTCCCGCGGCGCCTGCGACGGAAAGGGAGCGGGGGCATTCTTGCGGCATGGCGGGATGCGCTCCGTGGAAGATGCGGCGGCACAACGCCCCGCGCGATCATGTGAATATCTGTTGGAAGAAGGAAAGATGATGAAAAGACTCTGTGCCTGCCTTGCGCTCTGTGCCGGCCTCGGGCTGACTTCCTGCGCCCCGCAGGATTGCCGTATGGTGGAGGCTCTGAACGGCGGGCAGTTTGTCGCCATGTCCCGCGCCATGCGGCCGGTGATGCTGAAAAAGAACATGGTGGACAAGGACGGAAACTGGTATTCCCCCATGTTTTCCTCCCGTCCGGCCGATGCCGGAAAGATACTGGTGGACAGGCTGTCCCCGGCGTTCCGCTTCCCTCATGCCAGAGTCGCCGTGGCGCCCACCTTCCGCGCCATGCTCAGTCCTGAGGCGAAGGTGACCCTGGAGGATTCCCGCGCCACCATAGAGGACGGCATGAACCGCGTGACGCTGGAACTTGTGGCCGTGACCGACTGGAACAACGACGGTGTGGACGACTGGCTGGTGCTGTGCCGTTCCGGCTACATCGACACGCCGCGCCGTTTCCGGGAATATTACCTCGTCATCATCGACCTGAAGACTCCGGTGCTTCAGCCCTATGTGCTTATGGTGCTGGACCATGTCTACAACAGGGTTACGGTGCAGAACGACGCCTCCGCCGGTGAGCTGGTGGAAAGCAGCGCGGTGGAATACATGCAGGGGCAGGCCGTGGTGACGCAGGCGCCGGACAGCCGTTCCATGAAAAAGAAACTGGAAGAGGGCTCTTCGCTGAAAGAGAGTTCGCTGAGTCGCTGAGGAAAGCTCATGCCCGATCGCTGTGTCGTCTTTGCCCGGAGGGAACGCCTGAAGGCCCTGTGGAGGCCCGTGCTTCTGCTTGCGCTCATGCTTGCCCTTGTCCTGTGGTTCATGGATACCGCATCGGAACAGTACCGCTGGCAATGGTACCGCGTCTGGCGCTTCGTGGGGGTGTGGGAAGAGGGCGTGTTCCAGCCCGGGCCGCTTCTTGAGGCCCTCGGCGTCACGCTGAAGCTCACGCTGGCAAGCCTTGCCCTTTCGCTCTTTTCCGGGGCGCTCTTTGCAGGCATGCGGCTTTCCGCCTCTCCGGTGGCGCGCACCCTTTCCTTCTTCACCCTGGGCGCGCTCCGCAATACGCCTCTGCTCATGCAGCTTTTCATGGTGTATTTCGTGGTTGCGCCGGTGATCGGCGTGGGGCCGTTCTGGGCGGCGGTGATATCCCTCGGACTCTTCGAGGGCGCTTATGTGGCGGAAATCTTCCGTGCGGGCGTCATGGGGGTGCCGAGAGGCCAGTGGGAGGCTGCCCTGAGTCTGGGCATGCCCGTGCGCCTTGCCGCAAGGGATGTCATCGTTCCGCAGGCCATGCGGCAGGTACTGCCCGCGCTGGCCGGGCAGCTGGTTTCCCTCGTCAAGGATACCTCGCTTGTGAGCGCCATTGCCGTGGCCGATCTGACCATGCGCACCCGCGTCATCATTACCGATACCTTTCTCAGCTTTGAAATGTGGCTGCTCGCTGCGGCCGTGTACCTTGTTCTTACCTCGCTGGTCAGTATTCCTGCCCGGCTTCTGGAACGAAAGGAGCATATATGAAACATTGTCTCGCCGTTTTTCTTCTGGCTCTCGGGCTTGTGTTCTCCCTTCCCTCCCAGGGGTATTCCGCCGACCGTGAATCCGTGGTGGAAAAGGTGGTGCGGCGCGGTACGCTCCGGGTGGGCTTTTCCTCCTTCGTGCCCTGGGCCATGCAGGACAAGGAAGGCAGATATATCGGCTTTGAAATCGACGTGGCCGAAAGACTGGCCCAGGATCTCGGCGTGAAGCTCCAGCTGGTGCCCACCAACTGGGACGGCATCATTCCTGCGCTGCTTTCCGGCAAGTTCGACGTCATCATCGGCAGCATGAGCATCACGCCGCAGCGCCTGCTGTCGGTGAACTTCACCATCCCCTATGATCACGCCTATGTGGATCTGACGCTGAACCGCGAAAAGTCCGCCGCCATCAACAAGCTTGAGGACCTGAACGCGGAGGGCGTGACCATTGCCGTGCGTACCGGCACCACTGCCGCGGCCGCTGCGGCGAAGCTTTTCCCTAAGGCGAATCTGAGGATGTTCAACGACGAAGCTCCCGCCGTGGAGGAAGTGCTTTCCGGCCGCGCCCATGCCTTTGTTTCCAGCGCGCCTCTCCCCGCCATGGAAACCCTGAAGCACGGTGATACGCTGGTGCAGAAGTTTGAAACCGGCCTTGCCATGCAGCCTGTGGCCTTTGCCGTGCCCAAGGGGGATTTCGATACCCTCAACGTGTTCGACGGCTGGATCCGCCTTGTGGAAGAGGAAGGCTGGCTCCAGGAACGCCGCAACTACTGGTTCAAGTCTGACGCATGGCAGAGCAGAATCAACTGAACTTCATCCCCGGTCATTCCAGGCCGCGGGCCTGGAACCGGCTGAACAGCTGGGATGCGCTTCTTGCGGCGGCCGCCGTGGTGCTGGTCGTCGCATTCGTATGGCGTTCCATGGCGGTGACGCGCCATGCCTGGGACTGGGCCGCCCTCGGGCCGTACATCATTTCCCGCGATGCCTCGGGCGCATGGCAGGCCGGCATGCTGCTCAAGGGCCTGTTCGGCACCCTGCGCCTGGGCTTCTGGTCGCTTCTTGTGGCGCTTCTGACCGGGGGGCTTGTGGGGGCGCTGTCCGCAAGGCAGAGGGGGCTTTCGGCCCTGCCCGCCGTGCTGTACATCACCGTGCTGCGCAACACGCCGCCGCTGGTACTGCTGTTTCTCGTATACTTCTTTGCCGGATCCTTTTTTTCCGAGCCGTTTCTGCTGCTGGAAGACAAGGTGGCCGCTCTGCCTGCGTGGGCGCAGTCTCTGAGTGCGGCGCTTTTCGCCCCGCCCGGGCAGATGGACCGCATGGCCGCCGCCGTGCTCACGCTGGGCGTGTATTCCGGGGCCTATGTGGCGGAAATCGTGCGTGGAGCGCTGGAAGCCGTGGACAGAACCCAGTGGGACGCCTCGGCCTCTCTCGGCATGAGCTCATGGCAGCAGATGCGCTGGATCATTGCGCCGCAGGCCTTCCGCATCATGGCTCCGCCGCTTACGGGTCAGTGCATTTCCGTCTTCAAGGAAACGGCGCTGGCGTCGGCCATCTCCCTGCCGGAGCTTACCTTTCAGAGTCTGGAAGTCATGGCCGTTTCCCGCATGACCTTTGAACTGTGGCTGGTCACGGCGGCCATGTACCTTCTTGTTTCCTGTTTCTGGGCATGGCTCGGCCGCCGTATGGAGAGGCGGCACTAAAGCAGGGGGCCGGAGAAGTTTAAAGGCCCGGGGGCTTCGGCTTCCGGGCCTTTCTTTGTGTTTTCGGCGGGCGCTGAGTCTCGAATCCCAAGGTGGAAAAGGCTTGAATCCTGCCGGGATTCCGTATCCGGGGCTGCCTTTGCTGTGTGCTCTGAAAAAGCATCACCGCAGAGGCTTTTTTCGGCGGAGCCTGAAGAAACGAAGCGTTGCCGTTGCAGGGCGGCCCTGCCGCAGGAATGCCTAAAGGGATGCGCGGGCGTCCATGCAGGCGCGGACAAAAGCTTCCGCCCAGTGCGGCACCGCCGGGGCGAAGAGGTGCGTCCAGCAGGCGAAGGTGCGGCGCACGAGCAGCCCGTCGTAGTGAATGCCGTCTTTTTCATACATGCCCGTACCCGGCGCAAGTTCCAGACAGCAGGCGGGCAGGGGGCCTTCGGGCCATTCACAGCGGGAGTAGTGGAATTCGTGTCCGCGCCACACGCTTCCCAGAGGATGGAAGGGGTTTTGTGCCGTCACGCGCGCCGTCACATAGCCGAGCCCCTGGGGACGGCGGAAGAAGCGCGGCCGCGGCGGCAGAAGGCCCGCCATGGGGCGCGGCCCGTCGTCGAGAAGGAGCGCGTCGCACAGCACCATGAAGCCGCCGCATTCGGCATAGACGGGGCGGCCCGCCAGGGAAAGGGCGCGGATGTGCGCAAGGTGCGGCGAGGCGCTGATCTCGTCGGCAAAAAGTTCCGGGTAGCCGCCGCCGAGATACAGTCCGTCGATATCCGGCCAGGGCTTGTCGTCGAAAAGGCTCAGGCGCACCAGCTCTGCCCCCGTCTCGCGCAGGGCTTCCAGATTTTCGTCATAATAGAACCACAGCGCCTTGTCGTGCACATAGCCGATGAGGGGGCCGTGCTGCGGCGTCTTTTTCTCGTGAGGGGCGGGAACAACGTCCAGAGCCGGGGCGGTGCGGGCAAGGGAAAGCAGGCGTTCTGCATCGCTGTTTTCGGCCATGAGGTCGGCAAGGGAATCCAGAACCGCAAGGGCGGCAGGGTCGGCTTCATCAAGAGAGAGGCCCATGTGCCGTTCCGGCAGAGGATTTTTTCTCAGACGGGGCAGAATGCCCATGACGGGGATGTCGGTGTACTGCTCCACGGCGCGGCGCAGCATGGAACCGTGCCGCTCTCCGGCCACGTTGTTCAAAAGAACGCCCGCAAGGTTCAGGTCCGGCTCGAAGCGGGCGATGCCGGAAACAATGGCTGCCGCCGTGCGCGTCATTTTGGCGCAGTTCATGGTAAGGATCACGGGAGCCTTTAAAAGGCGCGCCACATGGGCGGTGGAACAGGTGCCTTCCACGTCGCGCCCGTCGAACAGACCCCGGTTGCCTTCCATGACGGCGATGTCGGCGGGGCGCTTTGCGCACACGCGGGCAAACTGCCGCAGCAGGGCAGCATCTTCCAGAAAATACGGGTCAAGGCAGGCGGCGGGTCTTCCGGCAGCCAGTGCGAGCCATGCGTAGTCAATGTAATCCGGCCCCTTCTTGCAGGGCTGCACGGCAAGGCCGCGCCTGGCGAGAAGTCGCGTGAGACCCAGCGAAACCAGCGTTTTGCCGCTTCCGCCGGAAAGCCCGGAAATGACAAGTCGTGCCTGTTCCATGAAAAAAGGAGGGGGAAGAGGTTGTTGTGCGCCGCAGAAGAAGCGTCCGGCGCGGCACGGCGGCATATATGCCGGGAAAGCCTGCTTCCAAAAACGCGTCTTCCGGGCAGACGGACTCAAGGCGCATGCTGCACGGCCGAAGGCTCGCTGCCCTGAAGGCCGCAGCAGGCCCGGAAAAGCGGAGGAGAAGGCATGCGGCAGGGAAAAGCCTTTCGGGGCCGCATGAGCGCCTCCTCCCGGAAGAGCGCAGGATGCCGCTTCTGCCCTGCGGCGCAGAAGAGAGCGCGGTTTTGCATGCAGGGGCGACTGCACAGGAGCCTTCCGCACGTCTTGCAGCGCATGGCGGCGGAAAAGCCCATCTGCCAAAAAGGGGAAGATCCCGAGAGATCTTCCCCTTCATGTTTCGGCTTGCTGAATCTGCGCGGGCCGCCTTAAAGCGGCCTGCCCTTCAGCGGGCGATATTATTCGCCTTCTTCAGTAGCGCCCTGCTTGCCGGCGCCCTTGAGGCCGTACATGGTGGTGGAACCGGAGGACCAGTAAGCCACCTTTTCGTCGTCCACCAGAGCGGTGAGGACGTTCTTGACCTTGCGGGGGCTGGCGCCGGGGAACAGTTCGAGGAACTGGTTGAAGTAGAACTTGGTCTTGGCGCCGGGCTTGCTGGTCTTGTCCACCAGCCAGTTGTACACCAGAGTCTTGTCTTCTTCGGTCACGCCGGCATTGGCAGCTTCGGCATGGGCTTCAGCGCCCTTGTAGGCTTCAGCGGCCAGTTCAGAGAACTTGAACTGGGTGGACTGACGCCAGCTGAAGTAGGCCTGTTCGCGGAAGTCGTCGATGAGCTGGGGGGTGAATTCCAGATCGGTCAGTTCGAAGAACTTTTCCCAGCCGATACGTTCGGCCCAGTCGCCCAGGCGTTCGTACTTGTTGGCGTTGGCGGCGTACACGTCAAGGATACGCTTGACGGTGGCGCACAGCGTGGGCCAGCGGGGCGGTTCGTTTTCGATGTAGGACACGACGACCTTGGAGAACTTGGGACGGCTGATACGGTTGGAGATCTTGCCGCCGACCATCACGAGCACACCGTCGCCTTCGCCATCGGAGATGGGCAGGGCGGGGCACATGGTGTAGCAGTTACCGCAGTACATGCAGCGTTCTTTCTTGATGGCCACGGTGTTGATCTTCTTGCCGTCGAGTTCTTCCTTGGCGGGACGCACGGCGGCCACAGGGCAGGCGGCGACGGCCAGAGGAATTTCGCAGAGCTGGTCAACCCATTCCTGGTCGATCATCGGGGGCTTTCTGTGGATACCCACGACACCGATGTCGGAAACGTGCACGGCGCCGCACATGTTAAGGCAGCAGGCCAGGGAGATGCGCACGGGGGCGGGCAGACGATGGTTCTGGAAGTCGGAGAACACGGTGTCCATCAGGGCCTTCACCGGGCCGGAGGCGTCGGTGGCGGGGGTGTGGCAGTGCAGCCAGCCCTGGGTATGCACGATGTTGGTCACGCCGGCACCGGTGCCGCCGATGGGGAACTTGTAGGAGCCGCCGGCGAACTTACGGGAGGCGAGGTCTTCCTTGAGGGCCTTGAGGGTCTCAAGGTCGGTCACCATGAATTCCACGTTGTTACGCGTGGTGAAACGGACGTGACCTTCGCAGTACTTGTCGGCGATTTCGCAGATCTCACGGATATGCACGGTGGTCATGGTACGGGCGCCGCCGCAACGGACGGTGTAGACCTTGTCACCGCTTTCGGCAACGTGCATGAGCACGCCGGGTTCCAGAATTTCGTGGTAGAGCCACTTGCCGAAGTTCTTGGCAATGACCTCAGGGAAGAAGGAGTCGTACTTGCGGGGTCCGATATCGGAGATACGACCTTCCATGGGTTTTGCAGGATTGTAACCGGAAGAAATAAAAGCCATTTTTGCTCTCCTCTCTGATTAGCGCAGGTGACGCTGACGGTAAGCAGCGATGTCACGGGTCCAGCCGCCGGGCACTTCCTCTTCCTTGAAGAGAATGTAGGGGTTCGTGCGGGGCGAGATGACGTGCTGAGGAATGGCCGGGATTTCGGTCACTTCAAGCAGCTTCTGGAAGGAGAGACGCTTGATGGTTTCGCCAACACGTTCGCGGTTCTTGCCTTCTTCCATCCACCAGTCCCAGATCTTTTCGATGACGGACTTGATTTCATCGAAGGGTTCTTCCGCAGGAATGAAGGGAACGAGCAGGGAGCCCATCTGAGCGCCGTCGAGGATGGGGGCCTTGGCGCCGACAAGGATGGAGGCGCCACGGTCGTCGCCGACGTGCAGAGCGCGGGGCATGGTGTTGATGCAGTGCATGCAGCGGACGCAGTTCGCGGTGTCAATGGACAGCTTGGAGCCGTCCCAGCTCATGCAGTGGGTCGGGCAGAGGTCGATGACTTCCTTCTGGATGTCGAACTTGCCCCAGTCGCGGCCGGAGTGGGCGCCGGCATTGGGCTTGAAGCCTTCTTCACCGGCCACATAGGCCTTCACGGCTTCCTGGTCGATCTTGATGTCGTCCTTCCAGGTACCGATCACGGCAAAGTCGGAACGGGCCATGGAAGCCACGCAGCCGTTGGGGCAGCCGTCGAACTTGAACTTGAACTTGTAGGGGAAGGCGGGGCGATGCAGTTCGTCCTGGTAGTCCTGGGTGAGCTGATAGCAGGCGAGCTGAGTGTTGTAGCAGGCGTATTCGCAGCGGGACATGCCCATGCAGGCCGCGGGGGTACGCAGGTTGGAGCCGGAACCGCCGAGGTCGACGTCCATCTTGTGGGTCAGTTCGTAGAAGATTTCTTCGAGCTGAGGAGTCTGGGTGCCGATGAGCACCATGTCGCCGGTGGAACCGTGCAGGTTGGTCAGGCCGGAACCGCGCAGATCCCAGATGTCGCAGATGCCGCGCAGGTATTCGGTGCTGTAGAACTTACCGGAAGGCTGAGCCACGCGGACGGTATGGAAATGGGCCACGCCGGGGAACTTTTCGGGCTGGTCGCAGTAACGGCCGATAACGCCGCCGCCGTAACCGAACACGCCCACGATGCCGCCGTGCTTCCAGTG
>NZ_CALUWY010000001.1 GCF_944324615.1 uncultured Mailhella sp. | reverse complement strand
GCACTGGTGCCGACCACAAAGGGCGGCAGGCCGCGATCGGTTGTCAACGTCGCAATCGCGCTTTCCAGAGATTCCTCAGGCCTGACCAGTCGAAGGGCTTCGGCCCTGTCGGGATTGAACGACAGTCCTGGCCCTTCCGTCCAATGGGAGAGCAGTGTTGCCAAGAGTCTGAGCTGATCCTTCAGCGGCGTGACCACGAAGAATCCACTGATCCCATAGGTGCGGGAAATTCGTGCTATATCGTGAATATCGAGGTTTGTCAAAGATGTTGTGCCCGTTTTCCGATCTTTTAATCGCACGGGGTGATGCAGAAGGGCCACGAAGAGGTTCTTCGCCGGACGGAAGCGGGGAGCGGCCCGCAGGATTTCCCGGTCGTGACGGGTGAGTACGGCGTGTTCGAGCAGGTCGGGCCTGTGCTTTGCCGTGGCAAGCAACGACTGATCCCTGCGCCACGCGGCGATGAGGGCGTGGTTGCCCCCCTGAAGCACGGCGGGAACTTCAAGTCCCTCGAAGTTTTCCGGCCTTGTGTACTGCGGGTATTCCAGAAGGCCGTTGCTGAAACTTTCCTCGTCTCCCGATTCATCCTTGCCCATGAATCCGGGCTGAAGGCGCGCCGTGGCTTCGATGACGGCAAGGGCCGCGGCTTCTCCGCCGTTGAGCACCGCTTCTCCCACGCATACCGGTTCCACCGGCAGAAGCTCGAAAAGGCGTGCGTCGAAACCCTCGTAGCGGCCGCAGACAAGGGTGAGCTCCTCTTCCTGCGCCAGTTCCCGGGCAAGGGCCTGGGTGAAGGGCCTGCCTGCGGGCGTGAGCGCGATGAGCCTGCCCTTTCTGCCGTTGCAGGGGGCAAGGGCGCGCAGCGTCTGCACCAGGGGGTCGAGCATGAGCACCATGCCCGGTCCGCCGCCGTAGGGGCGGTCGTCCACGGAGTGATGGCGGTCCGTGCTCTTGTCGCGCGGGTTGAAGAAGGAAAATTCCACGATCCCGGCTTCCCGCGCTTTTTCCATGAGTCCGCTGGAAAGGGGCGAGTCGAACCATTCCGGGAACAGGGTGACCAGGTTGTAACGCATGGCGTCTATGCTCGGGAAGAAGAGTTTGCCGGGTCCTGTTCCTCCTGCCCGTCGTCGGGAACGTCGGCGGAGGCGCCTTCCCGGTACAGGTCGAGCAGGCCTTCCGGCGGAGCGATGGTGGCGCTTCCGGCGTCAAGGTCGATGTCCAGCACGAATTCAGGCACGGCAGGGAAGAGAATTTCGTAGCCGCCCTCGCTTTCCGGGGCGCGGATGACCCACATTTCCTGTCCGGCGGGGAAGTCCACATCCTCCAGTTCGCCCACCACGGTACCGTCGGCAAGGCGCACGGAAAGACCGATGAGGTCGCGCAGGTACGGTTCGTCGTCCTCCGCTTCAGGCAGGAAGGAGGCGTCGATGAGCAGTTCCTGCCCGCGCAGCTGTTCGGCGGCGGAACGGTCGTTGCAGCCTTCTATGCTTAAAATGAGCTGGTCTTTCCACAGATGCCATTCGCGGATGCGCACGGGGCGCGGCGCGAAACGCCCGGCGCGGAGCATGAGGGGCTTTTCCAGAAGGTCGGCGGAATCGGCGTAGTAGTCCACGCGAAGTTCGCCCTTGACGCCGTGGGGCTTGGTGAGGCGCCCCAGTACAACAAGAGAGGAGGCGGGCATTATTCGAGAATTTCCAGAACGACGCGCTTTTTCGTCTTGGCGGACACGGCGCCGAGAATGGTGCGGATGGCGCGCGCCGTGCGCCCCTGCTTGCCTATGATCTTGCCGAGATCGTCCCGGGAAACGGAAAGTTCCAGCACGGAACCCTGATCTGCTTCCGATTCGTTCACCGTCACCTGATCGGGATTATCCACCAGCGACCTGGCGATGAATTCCACAAGTTCTTTCTGCTGCATGAAGATCTCCACGCGCCGTTGCCGCACAGGGCGGGCGCGAAATTTTCTGCACAGTAGCATTCCCTTCCGTTGCCCGTCAATCAAGGCCCGGGCGCTGCGGCGGCCGCATCCTTCCGGGAAAATCTTGCAACATGTTGTTCCCCGCAGGACGGGCGCACGCTTTTCTGCTAGATTTTTCCCGGGGCCTTCCGCCGGGCGCTTTCCCGGAAGGAGCGTCCTCCACAAACACTCTCTCTCTTGTGCAAGGAGTGCCCATGACCTTAAGATCCATGCTTTTTTCGCTGCTGTGCTGCGCGGCGCTCACCGTGCCCGTAACCGCTTCGGCCGATATGCTGGTGGAGCTTCCCGCTCCGCAGAAGACAGGCGGACTTTCCGTGCGGGAGGCCCTTGCCGCACGGCATGTGGAACGCTCTTTCGACAGTCGTCCCCTGCCCGTGCAGGAAGTGTCCAACATTCTCTGGGCCGCCTGCGGCGTGAACCGTGACGACGGCCGCCTCACCGTGCCCACGGCCATGAACTATCAGCGCATCGGCGTGTACGCCGTGCTGCCCGACGGCGTGTACCGCTATGACGCGCGGAACAATGCCCTTGAGCAGGTGCTTCAGGGGGAAAACTGGCTGAAGATGTACGACAACGGCGCGCCCATGGTGCTCTTGCACGTCGCGCAGGAAAGCGACCATTACTCGGCCATGCACATCGGCTCCATGTATGAGAACGTGGCGCTGTACTGTGCCTCCGCAGGGCTTGTGAATGTGATGAAGGCGCAGGAAACGGACCGGCTGGACGGCAGGCTTTCCCTGCCCGAAGGCTGGAAGGTGTATATGATACAGCCTGTGGGCTATCCTGCGAAGTAAAGCCTCTTTTCCCTGTGCGAGAAGAGGCGGTACGGGCGGAACAGGCGCCTTTTCGGGGGCGCGTGGGGCCTTTTTTCCGGCGGGCCGGTACATGGTGCGGCCCGGCGGGAAACGCCCCGGAAATACCTTTAAATACGACAGGCGCGCGGGGTTGCGGCCCCGCGCGCCTGTTGTTTCAGAAGGTGGTCAGACTAGGCCCACTGCACCAGACCGGCGCGCAGGACGTTGTCCATGGGATCGGCAAAGGGCACCACACGCAGGCCGTAGGCATGCAGGCCGTTTGCCCTGGCCGTGCAGGAGGCCTCGTAGGTGAGGATGCCGTTTTCCTCTCCGGTGAGGGTGAGGTTGATGATCTGCGGTTCATCGGTGAAGTTCGCGCCGTCGCTCAGGCCGAGAACGAACTGGGCGAGCAGTTCCTCGCTCTTCATTTCGCCGGGGTTCAGGGTGAGCTTCACGGTGAAGGGCTTGCCGCAGTACACGGTATCGCTTTCCAGACCGGAAACCTCGATGGACTGGATGCTGGCGGTATTGAAGCGGCCGGGGATGTTCTTCTGCCATTCGGTGAGCCTGCGGGCCTTGGCCTGACGGTCGGCGTCCATGGCCACGCCGCGGCGGGCGGCGGGGATGTAGATCTTTTCCATGTAGTCGCGGACCATGCGGCGGCAGCCGTACATGGCGGTGAGGCTCTGGAGGGAGTTCTTGGCCACGGCTATCCAGCCGTGGGGCAGAGCGTCGGAATCACGCTGGAAGAACAGCGGAACCACGTCGTTTTCCAGAATCTGGTACAGGCTTTCGGCGTCGGCATAGTCGTTCTGCTCGGCGGAAAGGGTGGCATAGGTGGCCTTGGGGCCGATGGTCCAGCCGTTCTTTCCGTTGGCGCCTTCCACCCACCAGCCGTCGGAGATGCTGAGGTTGATGCCGCCGTTGACCGGCACCTTTTCACCGCTGGTGCCGCTTGCTTCATGGGGACGGCGGGGCGTGTTGAGCCACACGTCGCAGCCGCGGGAGAGCAGGCGGGACACTTCGAGGTTGTAGTTCTCCACAAAGAAGATCTTGCCGAAGAAGCGGGGATCGCGCGACCAGCGGACCACTTCTTCAATGAGCTCTATGCCCTTGCTGTCCGCAGGATGGGCCTTGCCGGCCATGATGAGCACCGTGGGACGGTTCGGGTCGTTGAGCAGACGGGCGAGGCGGTCGGGATCGGCAAAGAGCATGGTGGCGCGCTTGTAGGGCGCGAAGCGGCGGGCGAAGCCGATGATGAGCGTGTTCTGCGTGAGGCTGGAGAGCCACTGCACGCGCTGGTCGCCGGAGATGTCGGAATAGGCGGAGCAGTGGGGCAGGCGTTCGCGCAGGGCGTCGATGAGCGTCTGCTTCTGGGCGCGGCGGGCGGCCCAGAATTCATCGTCGGGAATGGACTGCACCTTGTTCCAGGCGGGATCTTCGGGATGCATGTCGAGCCAGTTGGCGCCGAGGTAGTGCCACAGCAGAATGCGGAAGGCGGGGCCCACATAGGAGGCGGTGTGCACGCCGTTGGTCACATGGCCGATGGGCAGTTCCGCTTCGGTGAAGCCCTTCCAGATATTGCGCCACATGCGGCGGGAAACCATGCCGTGCATGGCGCTCACACCGTTGGCCTGAGAGGACATGCGCAGGGCGAGCACCGTCATGTCGAAGTTGTTGGCGTCGCCGCCGTCCTGACGGCCGAGAGCGAGGAAGTCGGCCCATTCCAGACCGAGCATCTCGGCATAGGGCTGGAAGTAGCGGCTCATGAGATCCACGGAGAAGCGTTCGTTGCCGGCGTCCACGGGGGTGTGCGTGGTGAACACGCAGGAGCTGCGGACGAGGGTCTTGGCTTCATCGAGGGTGAGGTCGTCGCCCTTCATGTGCTGACGCAGGCGTTCCAGCACGAGGAAGGCGGAGTGGCCTTCGTTCATGTGCCACACGGAAGGCGTGATGCCGAGGGCGGCCAGCATGCGCACGCCGCCGATGCCCAGCAGGATTTCCTGACGCATGCGCACGTCGCGGTCGGCCTCATAGAGGCGGGCGGTGATGCGGCGGTCGTCGTCGCTGTTCTTGGACACGTTGGTATCCATGAGGTACAGCGGCACGCGGCCCACCTGCAGCTTCCAGATGCGGGCGTAGAGGGTGCGGGAACCGAGGGGCAGGGAGATCATGAGCGGGTCGCCCTTGTCGTCGAGCATGGCTTCAAGGGGCAGGCAGGCGGGCTGATTCTCGGGGTACTGCGGGTTCTGATGACCGCTCTTGTCCACGGTCTGCTGAAAGTAGCCGTTCAGGTAGAAGAGGCCCACGCCGATGAGGGGCAGGCGTTCGTCGCTGGAGGACTTCAGGTGGTCGCCGGAAAGGACGCCCAGACCGCCGGAATAAAGCTGCAGACTTTCATGCAGGCCGTATTCGGTGGAGAAGTAGGCGATGGGCCTTTCGGGAGAAACGACGGTGGTGCCGTCTTCCAGCGTGTCGGTGACGAGAGGCTGCGCCATGTAGGTGTCGAAGTCTTCACAGATCTTCTTCAGACGGGTCACGAAGGTGACGTCGGAGGCAAGGTCGCGCAGGCGGTTCGGAGGCGTGCTTTCCACCATGGCGATGGGATTGTGGCCGCATTCCTCCCACAGGTCGGGATCCATGCCCTTGAAAAGCGCCATCGCTTCGGGTTGCCAGCACCACCAGACGTTGTTGGCGAGGTCGCGCAGGCGGCTCAGTTCGGCGGGAAGTTCCGACACGGCGTTCAGCGTGCGCAGGAAGGGAATGGAAGAAGGACGCATGGCGAGTTCCTTGGTGATGGAGGATGCTTTGTGGCTGGAGGCGAAACGGCGGGAATGGGCCTTTTCATTGGCCAGGTCGTACGCCTGTCTGTAGAGCTGGAAGAACTGATCCCAGGAGGCATGGGCTGCGGCGGCGCGCACGGAGCGGCGCCGCTGATCGAGTTCTTCGTCGGAGCAGGAAGCGCAGTGGACGATGACTTCGGCGAGAGAGTCCACGGTCTTGGCGTAATCGGCGTTGCGGCGGGCGATGACGCCTATGCCGGGCTGAATGCCGATTTCGTTTTCCATCTGGCGGATCCAGAGGCCGAAGCCGGAAAGATCGGTGGTGACGGTGGGCACGCTGTAGGCGGCGCTTTCATGGGGAGTATAGCCCCAGGGCTCGTACCAGGAGGGGAACACACCGAGGTCGCAGCCGGAAAGCACGTCGAAATAAGGCATGTTGAAGAAGCCGTCGTGCCCGTCGAGCAGGGCGGGAACAAACACGACCTGCACGTTGTCGTCCTTCGTATTGTTCAGGCCGAGGCGGCGGCAGGTGGTGAGAATGGGATCATTGGGCGCGTCGTAGACCTGATGGCTGGTGAGGAAGCCCGCTTCAGGCATGGAAGGATCGGCCACCACGGAAGGATCGCCGTTTATGGCCTTTTCGTTCACGCCGGTATGACCGCCCATCATGAGCATGAGCGCGAGCACCTTGTTGGAGGTGTTCTGCATGGACTTCTTGGCCTTGGCGAGAGCGTCGAGGAAGAGATCCACGCCCTTGTTGTGATATTCGTAGCGGCCGGAAATGACGAGAATGCGGGTGTCGGGGGAGATTTCGCGGCGCAGCAGACGGCTCACGGGAGCAAGGAGCTTCCTGCGGTTTTCCAGAGCGCTCTTGCGGTCGGCGCTGTAGTCGTGGATGACGGAGAGGTCGAGCCCGTTGTCGGTGATGATGTCGGGCGTGCGGCCGAGGAAGACGCGGGCTTCTTCGGCGGTGATGCCGCTCACCGTGGTGAACACGTCGGCTTCACGGGCGCTCACGGTTTCCATGGAGCACTTGGCCGTGACGTTGTAGCGATAGGCTTCCTGCGAGGGGGAGATTTCCGACATGCGGGCGTAGATGTCCACGCCGTTGCCGGCCATGGCGCGGCCGAGCACCGTGGCGTGGGTGGTGAACACCGTGCCCATGGAAGGAGCGAGCTGCTTGAGCGCGAGAATGCCCGCGCCGCACATCCATTCATGGAAGTGGGCCACGCCGTGGCTCTTGTTGCGGGTGGCAAGCACCTGATGAATGGTGGCGATGACTTCGCCGCAGGTATAGCTGAACAGCACAGGTTCGATATAGTCCCAGCCGCCGGAAAGAGAATCGACGCCGAAGCGTTCCCAGAGCTGGCGCAGTATCTGATTCGAGTCGTGGCGGCCGTTGAAGTCCACGAGGATGACGCGCGGACGGCCGGGGATTTCCCAGCGGCCGAAGCGGCAGCGCAGATCCTTGTCCTTCAGGGGGTAACGCAGAGCGTCCCAGCAGGGTTCGTCCGTCTCGGTGAACTCCGTATTTTTTTTGGTATCGGGTCCGATGAGGAAGTACTCGCCGTTGTAGGCGTTCATCGCCTGCTGCGCCTTGCTTGCGACGACCTCATAGATGCCGCCGACTTTGTTGCACACTTCCCAGCTGACCTCGAAAAGGTGGGTGCGTGAAGGTTGGTTCATGAAAACTCCGTAAAGGGTGAATTCTAACGCGAAGGGCCTCGCTTTTCCCTTTGGGGGAAAAGCGGGGCCGCGGGCGTTAGTTCTTTAATATGCCTACTGGTTGGATTTGGCAACGAGCCGTATGCGCAAGTCCGCCAGAATGTTCATGAAGTTGGTATAGGCCTCAAGCGGGGTCCTGTAAGGGGACAGCGCCGGATGCGCTCTGCCGCCCGAAGTTCTGGGCGTACTCATATAATAGAGGTGATCGGCTGTCTGCAGTTTCCTCCAAATTCCGGTGAGTTCTTCATCATCGAGGTAGTTCACCAGTCCCTGACATTCGCAGAGGGCGCGGAAGGCGTCCTTCTGCATGTCGTTGCCGAGCCACGGGTAAAGGTCGCCCTCCTGGGATACATGGTAGGGAACATCCAGAGCGGCGTAGGAACCGTAACGGTCGGCCGCTTCGGACACGGTGAGGAAGTTGAATTCCGGGTCTTTCAGAATCTGATCCGGCAGGGCCCGCATGAAGTCGAAGATGCCGGTATCGGCGCCCTGATGTTCGCCGAAGGTTTCGTAATTCATGAAGAGGTTGATCACTTCTCCGTTGCCCTTCACCCGGTGCAGCCACGAGGCGAAGGTGTCGGCCATGAGCGGGTAGGACACCCACGAACGGTCGGAGAAACGCCGGGCGATGTCGTCGGAAAGGGAGGAGCTCTTCAGCATGAGCTTCATGCCCGGGCAGCTCTGGGGACGGTAGACGAAGTGGGGGCTGCGCCAGCCGAGCATGTATCCCGGGCTCTCGGAGAGAATGACGGAATAGCCCATGTGTTCCGCCATCTGAGCCACATCGTTGTTGTAGATGAGCTCGGTGTTGTGGAAGGCCCGGGGCTGCTGACCGAAGAGCCGGTACATGCGTTCGCGGTGCCGCCTCACCGTGGCGCGGAATTCCTCCTCGGAGAAGAGGAAGGCGAGACCGTGATTGTCAGGCTCGTCCAGAAATTCCACGCATCCGGTGCGCGCAAGGGCCTTGAAGCCTTCCAGCGCTTCCGGCGCGTAGGCTTCGAGCTGGTCGATGACGGTGCCGGAGAGGGAGAAGGAAAGGCGCAGGCGTCCCTGATGGCGCTCGATGAGCTCCAGAAGCAGGGCGTTCATGGGCAGGTAGCAGGTTTCGGCCACCTTGCGGATGATGCTGCGGTTCAGTTCCCTGTCCTCGTAGTCTTTCCTGGCGCCCATGTCGAAGAACCCGTAGGGACGTAACCGACAGGGCTGATGTACTTCAAAGCAAAAGCATACGGAAGGCATGGCTCAACTCCGGGCATTGGGGCAGACATGGGCGTAAGCTTCGAGAATGCCGTCGGCGGCGCGTTCCCAGGTGAGGGTCTGCAGGGCTTCCTGACAGCGTCTGAGGCTTTCGGCGGCCATGTCGGGGTGGTTCAGCACGTCGAGGATCTTGTCGGCCATCTGGCGCACGTCCCAGTAGTCCACGGTGAGGGCTCCGGGCAGCACTTCGGCGCAGCCGGACTGCTTGGAAAGCAGGATGGGGGCTCCGCACTGCAGCGCTTCCAGAGGAGCGATGCCGAAGGGTTCGGACACGCTGGGCATGACGTACAGGTCGGCCATGGAGTACATGCGCTGCACGTCCTTGCCGCGCATGAAGCCGGGGAAGTGGAAGCGGCTGCCCATGCGCAGTTCCGCAACGCGGCGGATCATGCGCGGCAGAAGGTCGCCGTTGCCGGCCATGATGAAGCGCACATCCGGCATTTCGTTGAGCACGAGGCGCGCGGCCTCCACGAAGTATTCCGGTCCCTTCTGGAAGGTGATGCGGCCCATGAACAGGACGCGCTTTTCATCACGCACAAGCTCGGGAATATCGAAGGTGGGAACTTTTTCATGCAGGAAGGCGCCGTTGTACACCACGGAAACCTTTTCCGGCGGCACGCCGTAGCGTTCCACGGCCACCTGCTTGGTGCGCTGGCTCACGGCGATGACGTGATCTGCGGCCTGCAGCCCGTCACGTTCGATGTTGTAGATCTTGTCGTAGCCGTGTTCGCCGCAGCGGTCGAACTCGGTGGCGTGCAGATGAGCCACGAAGGGCAGCCCGCTCAGGCGGCTGGCCGCGATGGCGGCAGGATAGGTCATCCAGTCGTGGGCGTGGATGACGTCGGCCTTCTTCTTCATGTGCTCTTCCAGCACCACGGAGGTGGCGGCGGTGCTGAAGCGGTACACTTCGTCCATGAGGTCGTCGTGGTAGCCACCCCGGAAGTGGCTGATTTCCTCGACGCACTGGTCGTTTTCATTGAAAACGTCGGGGTCGATGTCGCGCCGGCCGAAGTCATAGTCACCGTAAGGATTGAGCCTTGCGCTGACGGGGCGCATGAACAGGTGGGCGAATTCGTCGGATTCCTGTTGCTGGTGTACTTTTTCCACGGCCTTCTTCAGGGCGCGCGAAATGGGAACGCCGGAGGCGGAACGCAGGAAGGTTCCCGCCGGCGAAGAATCGGCCTTCATGCTGGGCAGAATGAAGGCGATGTCGGTTCCCTTTTTCGTAAGCCCCTGCGTTATGCCGTAGCAGGCGGTCCCCAGCCCTCCGCTGATGTGCGGCGGAAATTCCCATCCAAGCATCAGAACGCGCATTATGATATCCCCCGTTATATCGGATAATGAAAAATGTTGTTAACGGATGTCCCGGCCGTCTTCCTCCAGAGAATCCAGCCAGCGTTTCCATTCTCCCGTGTTGTATTGTTTGACGAGCAGCAGCAGGCGGAGCGCTTCGGCGCAGCTCCATGCCTGCGCAATGCAGCCCCCCGGCGTGTGGGGCGCATCACCGTCGAAAATTTCCGACATGCTTCCCAGTCCCGCCTCCTGCAGATGGGAGGTGAAAAGCGGCGTGAGCGTGCTGAGCGCGCTGCGCACGGCAGCGGGTGTGCGGGCCGTCTTTATCACGGCGTCCATGTACGCGCCCGCGGGCCAGGGCCATACCGTGCCCTGATGATAGGCCTTGTCGCGTACTTCCTGCGGTCCGCGGCACACGGGCTGATAGTCGGGGTCGGAGGGAGAGAGGGTGCGCAGCCCGAAGGGCGTGAGCAGGTGCTCGCGCACGCATTTCACCACGGCGCCCTGCACTTTCTGCGGCAGGGGGGAGGCAGGAACGGCCACCGCGAAGATCTGGTTGGGACGGATGTGCCGGCCCGGACCTTCCACGGGATGCCAGGTGTCGTACAATCCGCCGCCCATGAGCGCGGCATCTTCTTCCGAAGGACGGAACACACGGTTGAAGGCCTTTTTCAGGCGGGGCAGAAGAGCCGTTTCCTCAGGCGCCTTTTCCCCGAAGGTTTCGGCCAGTTCCCTGACGAAGGTGAGCGCGTCGAACCACAGGGCGTTCAGCTCCACGGCGCAGCCGTGGCGCGGCGTGACGGGGCTGCCGTTGATGGAGGCGTCCATCCAGGTGAGCTGCGTCTTTTCGCTGCCGGTGTGGAGCAGGCCTTCTTCATCGGCATACACGAGCATGTTGCCCTCTTCATCCGGCATGGTGCCTGCGGCGAAATGGCGGACGATCTCCTTCATCACGGGCCAGCAGGTCCTTTTGATGAAGGGCATTTCCTTCGGGCAGGCGATGGCCAGGCGATGCACGGCCAGCATGTACCAGAGGGAGGCGTCGGCGGAATTGAAGGCCGCCTCGCCGTTGCCCGCACCGATGAGGTTGGGCACGAGGCCGTTTTTCACCGTGCCGCTGATCTGGCGCAGGATGGCCTTGCCTTCCCTGAGCCTGCCGGAAAGGAAGGTGAGTCCGGGCAGGGCGATGAGCGTGTCGCGGCCCCAGGGGCCGAACCAGTGATAGCCAGCAGGCACCACGGCTTCGCCTCCGGCGGTGGTGAGGAAGCGGTCGCATTCGCGGCGCAGATGTTCCAGAATCGCTTCCTTGAAGACGGCCCTGGGCGCGGTGGCGGCGTAATGCTCCCACAGCGTTTCCGGCGCAAGGGAAAGGGGCTCGGTGCCTGCCGAGAGCCAGAGCGGGCAGCCCGCCTCAAGGGTGGCGGAAAATTCGCCGGGCATGAACAGATCTTCCGAAAAATCGTAGCCGCGTTCCTTTTCCACGGGATAGAGCACCTTGAAGTACCAGTCGGGCGCGGAAGTGAAGGCGGAGCGGTGCAGGCCGGGGTGGGAGATCTGAATGCACAGGGACGGAACGTCCTTTCCCGTCTGGAAGGTGAAGCCGGGGTAATCGGCGTATTCCCTGCCCAGTGTATGGATGGAAAAGGCGGTGTCGGTGGCGGAGGCGAGGTGATTGATGTTCCTGCCGCAGACCAGAGGACGCAGGACAAGGTGCACCGGTCCCAGTTCGCGGGCGGCGGGCGTGTCGTCAAGAGCGTAACGGATGATGATGCGCGAGGTGGTTCTGTCGAGAATGAGGGTGCGCAGCAGGGTGATTTCCTCTTCGCCTTCACCGGAAAGACGGAAGGCGAAGGTTACATGATCGTGATCGCAGGTGACATCCTTGAGAAAACGCCAGCCCTCGGGATAGACCACGCCGGGGTGAACGCGGCTGGAAAGCGGAATGATCCGGCCGTTTACCGTGACGGAGTCCTCAAGGGAGGAGAGGAGCATATATCGCCCCGAAGGAGTCTGTACGGCCAGCAGTCCATGATAGCGGCGGGTGTTGCATCCCTGCACGGTGCCGGAGGCGTAGTCCCCCAGACTGTTGGTAAGGAGCCATTCCCGGCTCATGTCGCCGGCAGGGTGTGACGTATCTGGACGAATATGATATTCCATGGAAAACTCTGATTTGGGAAAATCCTGCCCGTCAGGAAAAAGGAGGGCGAACCCGGGATTTTGGCACGCTGCGCCGAAATGGCAAGCTTTTGTATGTAATAGGTGAAGAAAAGAGCATAGTCCCTTTTCAGGGCGTGGAAAAGCCCCTTTCCCATGAGAATGATATCTTGTTTGCCCGGCCATGGCAATGTTGGCGTGTCTGTGCTATCTGCATGGCCATGCAGGGAGGTTCGACATGGAGATGCTTGCGGCGGATATAGGCGGCACCAGAAGCCGTTTTTTCAGGTTTTCCTGTAATGGCGGAGAGATATCAATAAAAGAAGGGCTTGTTCTTTCTTCAGTATGCCATAGTTTCGATGCCCTGCTTGGGAAAATTTTTGCATGCTGGCCTGAAGATGCAGAGCAGTTGAAAAAAGTATCCCTGCTGATTTTTGCCGCCGCCGGGCCGGTGAAGGACGGGGCCGTGGTCATGACCAACGCTTCTTTCCGCGTGGAGAAGGCTCCTGCCCTGGCGCGTTTTCCCGGCGCACAGTGCCTTGTGATGAACGATTTCGAGGCGCAGGCCTGGGCCTGCCTCTCCCCCGTCATGCGGGAGGCGGAAACGCTTCTGCCCGGGCGCGGCGTGCCTTCGGAAAGGAGGAGCTTTGACGCGGCCGCCCTGTCGGGGCTTGAGGGAAGCAGCGCCCCCGTGGCGGTGATCGGCGCGGGCACCGGTCTCGGCGCATCCTGGCTTCTGCCCGGCCGGGAGGAGACGCGCGTGCTTGCCTCCGAAGGCGGGCACATGCCCTTTCCCTTTGAAGGGGAGGAGGAATGCGCCTTTGCCTCATGGCTTGCCCGGAAAGTGGGCGGCGGGCCCGTGACGGCGGAGCATGTGCTTTCCGGGCCCGGCCTTGCGCGGCTTTATGAATATCTCTGCGGCAGGGCGGAGGAGCCTTCCGTGTTCACGAAGGAGCCGGGCTTTGCCGGTTCCGACTGCTGCGCGCTGTACGCGCGCTTCTACGGCCGTTTCTGCCGCATGGCCGCCCTTGCGCTTCTGCCGCAGGCCGTGGTGCTGACCGGTGGCGTGGCGGAAAAAAGCCCTGCGCTGGTGCGCCATGAGGCCTTCGCCCGCGAGTTTCTGCGGGAGCGGGGAGGGCGGAAGGAGCTGCTTGCCGGGATTCCCGTATGGCTGAACAGGCACCCGCAGGCAGGCCTGTGGGGCGCGGCGCGTGCAGGGGCGGCCTTTGCAGGAGCGATGCAGGCCCTGCCGGAAGGCGCCATCCGGTCCTGAAGTGCGGAAAGGCCCGGGAAAGGCCGGGCGGAATCGTCAACGGCCCTCATTCCGCCGGGCGGACGGAGGGCGGAGAAGGAAACGTATGTTCGCGGAAAATGATGTTCTGGTTCAATCTCTGGCACAGGCGCTGCAGAAGCGCGGTCTTGTCTGCTCCAGTGCGGAATCCTGCACCGGCGGCCTGGTGGGCGCCATGCTCACGGCCGTGCCCGGTTCATCCGACTGGTATCTGGGCGGCGTGATCTCCTATGCCAACAGCGTGAAGGCGGGCCTTCTGAAGGTGAGCGGGGATGATCTTGCGCGTTTCGGCGCGGTAAGCGAACCTGTGGTGCGCACCATGGCTCTCGGCGCATGCGCGGCCACGGGCGCGGATGCGGCCATGTCCACGAGCGGCGTGGCCGGGCCGGGAGGCGGCAGCGCGGAAAAGCCCGTGGGTACGGTATGGATAGGCTGGGCCTTGAAGGGGGAGAGCCGCGCGCGGCTCTTCCATTTTGACGGCAGCCGCGACGAGGTGCGCGTGCAGGCCGCACGGGCCGCCATAGAGGGCCTTGTCTCGTGGCTGGAAGAGGCCTGACGGGGCCGTTCAGTCGTTCTTTTCCGGTTCCTTCTGCCGTGTATCTGCCGCCGGGCCGTCTGCGGCGCCGGAAAGGTACCTGCCGTACACGCCGTTTTCGCATTCTTCCATGAAGATCTGCCACACGGTGACAAAGAGCACGGCCAGCGTGGGACCGGTGACGAAGCCGTCCATGCCGAAGAGCATGAAGCCGCCCAGGGTGGACAGCAGCACGAGGAAGTCGGGCAGTTTCGTGTCGCGTCCCACAAGGACGGGGCGGAGAATGTTGTCGGCAAGACCGATGACGCACGCGCCGTAGGCGATGAGCAGTCCGCCCTGCCAGTAATGGCCCACCGCCATGAGGTACAGGGCCGTGGGCAGCCAGATGATCGCGGAACCCACCACGGGAATGAGGGAGAGTATGGTCATCACCACGCCCCACAGCACGGCGGCGCGGATGTCGAGAATCCAGAACATGATGCCGCCGAGCGCGCCCTGAGCCATGGCCACGAGCAGGCTTCCCTTGACCGTGGCGCGCATGACTTCCGCGAACTTCCGGAACAGGCGTTCCTCCCTGTGATTGCCGAAGGGCATGGCGCGGATGAGCAGTTCGCGTATGCGGCCGCCGTCGCGCACGAGGAAGAAGGAAATATAGAGCACCAGCGCAAGGTTGGTGACAAGCTGTGCCGCGCTTCCGCCGAGAGCCACGGTGTTCTTGGCAATGAGGCTGCCTATGGAAAGGGCCGTCTTGCTCAGTGCGGCCTTGATCTGTTCCGGCGTGTAGCCGTACTGGGCAAGCCATGCCTGCGCTTCGGGGAAGTGCTCGCGCAGGCGGTCCACCGCATTGACGAGGGAGGTGCTGCCCGAGGAGATCCGGTCGTACAGGGCCACCCCTTCCGCCAGGCAGGAATAGAGCAGCCATGCGAGGGGAAGAATGATGATGACCAGGCAGAAGAGCACGGTAAGCAGCGAGGCAAGGTTCGGCTTCATGCCGTAGCTGTCGCGCAGGCGCGTGTTCACCGGGGAAAAGAGCACGGCGATGACCACGGACCAGAACAGCACGTCGAAGAAGGGCTGAAGAAGCCAGCCGAAGAGCACGGAGGAAGCCGCAAGGAGAAGAAGGAAGGCGCGTGCCTCAAAGCGCTGCATATTGTCGTGCATGACATATCCTCCGGCCGGGAGCGGCCTTTCAGTTCTTGGTCAGCCTCTCCTCAAGCTCCGCGTCGATGCGGACGCGGAACGCGCCTTCACTGCGGTCGATGCGCACCATGCCGGGAGCGGCCTTTTTCATGGGATGGATGTATTTAGCCAGGGAATACTGGATGTCGGCGCTTTCCTGATCCTTCTGCCAGCTTTTGAGCGCCGCGAGAATACCGGCCTCATGGAGCGTTCTTTCCGGCACCTGCTGCCCCGCATGGTCGCGGCGGATGATGACGTGGGCGCTCGGCCCGTCGGCCGTGTGTATCCAGTAATCATGGGGCGCGGCGAGCTTGAGGGCGAGGCCGTTTCCCCTGGTGTCTCTTCCGCGGAGGATGAGAAAGCCGTCGCTGCTGCGGAAGGCCTGCACCTGCCGGGGCAGATCGCCGGGCAGGGCGGCGTTTTTTCTGTCCTCCCGGCCTTTTTCCCTTGCAGGGGCGGCGGCTGCGCCGCTTACGGAGGCGAGGCTGCGCAGCATGGCGGCCTCGGCCTGTTCCTTCTGCGCCCGGACTTCCGCGCGCCTTCTTTCAAGGTGTTCCAGACCGCGTCTTCCGCGTCCGGCCTGATGGAACAGGGCGGCCATGTTCTCACGCACGGTGAGCTTCTTGTCGAGGCGGACCGTCACGGGGCCTTCCGGCCCGTCCAGCACGACGGATTCGGCCTTTTCATCCGGGGAAAAACGGTAGAGCGAGCTTTGCAGCAGCAGGGCGTCCTTCTGCTTTGCGCTCATGGCCAGCAGGCGTTTCTCCTCTCCGTCCAGCTTGTCCAGAAGCCGTCCGAGGCGGGAGGCCTCGGCGGAAAAGGGGCGTGCCGCGTTTTCTCTGGCCTGCCGGGCAAGGTCTTCGTACACCAGCGTTTCTCCCGCGCGGGCGAGCGCCTCCAGCGGGTCTTCCAGCACCTGTTCCTTCAAGGAACCGCCCATGGCGGCAAGCTGTTCCGGGCAGAGGGGCCAGGCCGACACCTCGCAGCGTCCGCCGCCCTCATAAAGAAAGACATCGCCTCCGCCCGCTTCAAGATCCATGAGCAGCGCGCCCGCGTCCAGCGGGTCGAGGCAGGCAAGGGTGCGGCGCAGCGCCGGCGTGAGCACGATGTGCTCCTTCCACCGCTCAGGCGGCAGGGTGAGCACGTCCGCATCGGGCCAGGGGATGTCTTCGCAGGGGGAGGGGGCGTCGAAAAGCAGGGAGGGGCCTTCGCGCAGGTCGAGACGGAGCCAGAGTTCCGGTTCTCCGGCAAGACCGAGAAAAAGCTGCCGCTGCGGCCAGTGGCAGACGGCGTGCGCCACGCGCCTGCCGGAAAGATGCTTTCGCAGGCGCATGACAAAGGCCGGAGGCTCCGCGTTGACGGGTACGCGATGCGCGGCAACGAACATGAGGGGCGACTTGCGGTCCGCCTTCAGGACAAGGTGGCGCTTGCCTTCGCGGCCTTCTCCTCCGTACAGGGTGAATACCGTGACATGGGGGCCGGGCGCATGGATTTTTTCCATGCGCGCACCCATGATGCGGGGAATGAGCGCCTCGCAGAAACGACGGAAGAGATGAGCGTCCATGGCGGAAGTGCGCAGAGGGAGCCTCAGCTGCCCTGTATCTTTTCGCCTTCCTCCTGCCGGGCCTTGCAGGAAACGCAGAGCGTGGTGACGGGGCGTGCCTTGAGGCGGGCAAGACTGATATCTTCGCCGCACTCTTCGCAGATACCGTATTCACCGTCGTCCATGCGTTTGAGCGCGTCCTGTATCTTGGTGATGAGCTTGCGTTCGCGGTCGCGGATGCGCAGAGTGAAAGAGCGATCCGACTCGGCGGTGGCGCGGTCGGAAGGATCGGCATACGATGAGTGGCTGTCCGTCATTTCTTCCAGAGTGGAGTCGCCGTTGCGCTGTGCCTCGACGAGCATCTGGTTGAGAAGGTTGCGGAAATATTCCAGATCTTCAGGGGTCAAGGTTCCTCCTGGCAGGCTGTTGCGCCCTGCCGTTTGAATTTCCGTTGTTTAAACCATAAAGATTCGGTTGTAAAGCGGCGGAGTGTTATACGCGAAGGGTTTTCAGCGCCTGAAGAAGCGTGGGAAAGTCCTTCACGGCCGCCTCGGCAAGGCCCTCGGTCTGGAAGGAGAGGAAGGGAATGTCCGCCCCTTCCGCAGCGCCCTTGTCGGAAGCGCTGTCGCCGAGAAAAAGCAGGCGGCGGGGAGGGAGATTCCACGTTCTGAGAATGAGCAGCGCTCCGTCGGGAGCGGGTTTGGGCCGGGCGACGTGACTTGCCAGAACAATGGGGTCGAAGTAGCCGTGCAGGCGGCAGTTGTCCAGGAGCATGTCCATGCCGTCGGTGCGGTTGGTGTTCATGGCAAGGTGCATGTGCGCGTCACGGCAGAAGTTCAGCACGTCGTGCAGGCCCGGGTAGCAGGTGATGTGGGGCATGATGTCGCGCACATAGGAAATGCGCTTTGCCGCGTCGCGCAGAAGGGGCTGAAGAGGCCTCGGGAAGATGGCGTCCATGGCCTGATGCACGGTGGCGGCCTGCACGAAGTCTTCCTGCTCCCGCGTGAGCTCCGGCAGGCCGAGATGGGCGCGCAGGTAGTTGTAATAGGTGATGTTGGCTTCGCGCGAGTCGATGACGACGCCGTCGCAGTCGAAAATGATGCCGAGGGGCCTGCCTCCGCACTGTCCGGAGATCCAGCCCGCAAGATCGGGGGCGCTGAGATGTGACATGGCTATCGGTGTTCTTCCGGCAGAAAAAGGGTGAGGGTACGGTTCCACTGGCCGGGGTCAAGTTCGCGTTTCAACCGGGCGTACTCGTTGCGGCCGCAGCACTCTGCCAGCGCAGACACGCTGACGTTCCGGGCCTTTTTCCCGGAAGGAGCGTCCGCTGCGGGTTCTCCCAGCTCTGCAAGGGCCTCTGCCATGGCGGAACCTGTGATGAGCAGGGTGGTGGAGGCGGGAAAGTCCTGCACAAAGGCAAGGGCCGCGAAAAGGGCCTTTCTCCAGTCGGGCAGGTCCTGCTCCTGAGGCAGGGCGGAGCGTTCCGTCTTTTTTGCGCGACCGGAAATGAGGCTTGCCAGCGATTCGCGCGAGGCGCCTATCTTCTGTTCCAGCGCGGCCATGTCCATGGCCTGCTTTTCCTGAAGCCAGAGAAGAATGAGCACCTGCTGCGCGGTAAGGCGCAGGGGCGCCTCTTCCTTTTCAGGGGGCAGCCCGGTCATTTCGCGCAGGGCGCGGCGTTCGGCAGGGGAAAGGTCGGCCGGAGCGGCTTCCGCGCCCAGGGTGAGCACGGGGGAACCGCTTGCGCCGTCGCGGCAGGCGCGTTCATAGTCGGCAAGGCAGGCGGCGGCCATGGGGGCGGACCAGGGCATGGCCGGTTCCCAGGCGTTTTCCGGCCTGCCGGGCAGACCGGGCCAGAGCGTGCGGCACGCTGTTTCGTCCGGAGAAAGTGCGGCGTGAAGATAAGGCAGGGAGAGAAGAAGTGTTTCCATATGGTTGTCGCTCCTTTTTCCACTATAAGGCCGGACGCGATTTCAGGCAATCCTGAAAAAAGGGCCGGAGGAGTCCTGTACGAGGTGTAATGCTTGACCTTTGCCCTGTCCCTCCCGTATAGGGTATAAACGAACTTGGAGAGAAAGACCCCGGAGGTTTGCCATGTTTGGTATAGGAATGCAGGAACTTCTCGTTATCCTTGTGCTCGTGCTGGTGATATTCGGCGCGAAGCGTCTGCCGGAAATCGGTTCGGGCCTCGGCCGCGCCATCCGCAATTTCCGTCAGGCCTCGTCGGAGCCCGATGAAATCGACATCACCCCGAAGGACAAGAGCAAGACCGACGAAGACAAGAAGGCGTAGGCCTCCGCCGGGATTTCCCATGACCGTTGAACAGATTTCCGTGTTTGTGGAGAACAGGTCGGGGCAGCTCGGCGACGTGACGCGCGTGCTTGAGGAAGCCCACGTCAACATCCGCGCGCTGTCTCTTTCGGATACCACGGATTTCGGCGTGCTGCGCCTCATGGCCGACGATACGCAGAAGGCGCGCGAGGCGCTTTCAAAGGCCGGGTTCACCGTGGGTTCCACCCCTGTGGTCGCCGTGGATGTGGCCGACAGACCCGGAGGGCTGGGGCATGTGCTCGGCGTACTGTCCGAGCACGGCATCAATGTGGAATACCTCTATGCGTACACGCAGAGGGAATCCACCCGGGCCACCATCATTTTCCGCTTCGACCGCACGGAAGAGGCGGTGCAGGCCCTGCTTGCCCGGGGTATCCGCGTTCTCGGTCCGGACGATATCAGAGAATAGTCCACGACCTTTCCCTTGAAGCAGAAAGGCCCCGGTTTTCTGAACCGGGGCCTTTTTTCATGCGGGGGAGCCTTCCTTTCTCCGGGCAAGCTTTCGTGCCTTCTTTGCGGCAAAGGCTTCGTGCCTTTTTCTGCGCTCTTCTGCCTCCTGCGCCAGGCGGGCGGCTTTTTCCGCCTTCAGGGCGGCCTTGCGTTCTTCCGCCTCCTTCTGCTGCAGGAGCGCCTCCTTCATGCTCAGAATACAGCCGCACCATTTCTGCCGGTAGATGCCGAGTTCCTTTGAGAGATTGATGCCGTCCCACCACCAGGGGCGGAAATCCCGGTAGAGAAAGCGTGCGCCGGCAAGAGCGGCTGCTCTCTGCGCTTCGGCGATGATCGTTTCATGATGCTGATAGCGGGAATAGAGCAGGCTGGAGGTGAAGGCGTCGAAGCCTTGTTCCGCAGCAAGGGCGGCGGTGCGTTCCATGCGCGGCCGGTAGCAGAGCGCGCAGCGTTCTCCCTCCCTGGTGACGCCGTGCAGCGCGCGCACCCAGAGCCCGGGATTTTCAGGCCCGCCTTCCTCCAGAAGGGGCACGCCGAGCTTTTCCGAAACCTCGCGCATGGCGTCGCGTCTCTTTTTCCATTCGTCCGCAGGGTGAATGTTGGGGTTGAAGAAAAAGGCCGTAGGCTCGAAGCCTTCGTCGCGCAGGTGCACGACGGGCATGAGCGAACACGGGCCGCAGCAGACATGGAGCAGAATACGGGGCATGACGCGCTCCTGCGGCGTGCGCCGCGATGTATCCGGGAAAAGGCCCGGTCCGGAAGGGATGGGGTGACTATTATCCTTCCGGCAGAGGGAGGGCAAGATGCCCGGATTCCGGGAGGAGGGCCGGAAAAAAGGCGGCCCCCGGAAGGAGGCCGCCCGGAGCGCATGTTCTGCGCTTACTTGTTGTATTCGTGGGAGAGCTTGAAGACCACGGGGCTGAGCAGCAGAAGACCGATGAGGTTGGGCACGGCCATGAGGGCGTTGAGCACGTCGGCGATATCCCATACGAGGTCGAGGGACATGAGCGCGCCTACGGGCACCACGCACACGAAGATGACGCGGAAGGGCTTGAGCGCCCTGTCGCCCAGAAGATAGATCCAGCAGCGTTCGGAGTACACGCACCAGCCGAGGATGGTGGAGAAGGCGAACATGGCAAGGCACAGGGAAACCATGGTGGAGCCTATGCCGGGCAGGGCGGATTCAAAGGCGGCCGCCGTGAGGGGCGCGCCGGAAAGGGCGCCTTCCACGGACCAGAGACCGGAACAGAGAATGGCAAGTCCCGTCATGGTGCAGATGATGATGGTGTCGATGAACGGGCCGAGCATGCCCACATAGCCCATGGCCACATGGTCGTCGGTGGTGGCGGTGGCGTGGGCCATGGCCGCGGAGCCGAGGCCCGCCTCATTGGAGAAGATGCCGCGCGCCACGCCCATCTGAAGGGCGAGCATGACGGTGGAACCTGCAAAGCCGCCCGCCGCGGCCGTGCCGGTGAAGGCGTCGTGGAAAATGGTGGCGAAGACGCCGGGCACCTTGTCGATGTGGATGATGATGACGATGAGCGAGCAGACGATGTAGATGAGGGACATGAAGGGCACGAGCTTGCCCGATACCGAGCCGATGCGCGAAACGCCGCCGAGTATCACCACGGCGATGAGCACGAACATGACGGCGGCGGAAATGGCGGGCGATATGCCGAAGGAGGCGTGCAGGGCGTCCGCAATGGAATGGGACTGCGTCATGTTGCCGATGCCGAAGCCGCAGATGCCGCCGAAGAGGGCGAAGAGCGTGCCGAGCCAGGCCCATTTTTTGCCAAGACCGTTTTTAATGTAGTACATGGGGCCGCCCACCACATGACCGCCGGGGGTCACTTCGCGGTACTTCTGGGCAAGCACGGTTTCCGCGTACTTGGTGGCCATGCCCACCATGGCGGTGCACCACATCCAGAACAGCGCTCCCGGGCCGCCGGTGAAGATGGCCGTGGCCACGCCCGCGATGTTGCCCACGCCCACGGTGGCGGCAAGGGCCGTCATCAGCGCCTGGAAGGGGGAAAGTTCTCCGTGTACGTCCGTATTCTTGGCGCGTCCCTTCCAGGTGAGGCGGAAGCCTGCGCCGAGGCGCGTCCAGGGAAGGAACTTCAGGCCGAAGGTGAGGTAGAGGCCCGTGCCGAGAATGAGGGCCATCATGACAGGGCCCCAGACATATCCGTCCAGCACCTTGATAAAATGGGAGAACTCTTCCATGTCGCAAACTCCTTGCCCCGTACAGGAACGTTCCTTTTTCGAGCATGTTCCGCGGCCGTTCTTCCGGTCGGGAGCGTTTTTCGCACGCGCATGGGAGCCCGGGAACGCCGGGTTGTCCGAACAGAAGGAAGAGCCGGAAGGCTGGGTTCGTACTCATGCGGGTAAGGCCATGCTCTTATTTAAACATTTCTGTTGATAGCATCGAAAAATAATACATGGCAAGGAAAATATGCGTTCGCTGAAAAAATTGCGGATCATGGCCGCATATGAGTGCTGTGCGGCCTTTGTGCACAGGTGAAAGGCGGGTGCATGTCGTAAACAAAATTGTCAATGACGTTCTCATTTCCCCGGCGGAAAGGCATGCGGAAGCCACCGGGACACCCGGCGCGGCGGAAGCGCGCCTCCGGTACCGTCCGGGCGGGCGGAAAAGGGGCGTGTGTTTCGCAGGGGGCCGCCCCGCGGAAGGGGGAAAGGGCGCGGGACCGCTTCTGCGGGAGAGGGGAAGACATGTCGCAGACTTTACAGTAAGGGCGGAAACAGCGTAGAAAACACAGATACGCGGGAGGTTATGCGGGTATGTTCACGTTCCTGTACGTAAATATCGTCTGGATGCTGGCCGGCTTTCTGAACGGTGTGACCTCGTTCGGAGCCAACCTGTTCGCAGTGCCCCTCATGACGATGATCATGGAAACCAAGGAAGCCATCATTTTCAGCTGCCTTGTGGGGACGAGCATCACGGTGAGTATCTCTTTTTTCTACCACAGGGAGCTGCCGAAGCTGGAATTTCTGCTGTCTCTCATCGCCTGCATGGCGGGTGTGCCTGTGGGTATGGGCCTGCTGAAGCTGGCGTCGGCCAAGGTGATACTCATATGCTCGGGTACGATACTTTTGTTTTTTCTTGCCTGGCAGGCGGTGGCGGGGCGTCTGCACAGCTCTTTCCGTGCACCGCTGTGGAGCATCGTTCCCGCAAGCGTACTGGCGGGCATGATGCTGAGTTCCACCGGCATGGGTGGACCCGCGCTTGCCATGTATGCCGTGCTGCGCGGCTGGAGCAAGGAAGTCACACTTTCCATGCTCAATACCCTTTCCGCACTTGCCATGGTTTTTCTCGTCATTCTTCAGTGGAAGGAGGGGCTGTATACTCCTGAGATGCTGCAGGGAGCGCTGTGGGCCGTGCCCTGCTGCATCATCGGCGTGCTTGTCAGCATTCCCGTCATACAGCACATCAATCCCAGAATTTTCCGTATCTTTCTTCTGGGTATGCTGGTCTTCTCCACAGTGATGCTTTTTGTAAGAGGCATAGGGGGCTAGGCACGCTTTGCACGGCGGGCAGGCGACCGGTTTTCGAGCCCGGCAGTGTCCAGTGCGGAAGTCTGTGCAGGTGGAGAGCCTGAAGAGGCGGATGCCGTGCGTGGGCACGTTTTTGGAGTGCAGCCGTGTGGGCGGATTGGAAAGCTGTTTTTCTGTTCAGCAGGCTTGTGCTCCGGGAAAAGGAGCTTTTTGCGGGCATTCCTTCTGATTCATTTTCCGCGTCCGGCGGCGCTAATCGCGGGTGATGTGGAACTTTTTTATTTTCAGGTACAGCGTGCTTCTCGCCACGCCCAGCACGGCCGCCGTGCGGCGGATGTTCCACTGGTTTTCCTGCAGGGTGGCCCGTATGGTTTCCCTTTCGCTGTCGCGCAGCTTGCCGCGTACCGGAAAGCCGTCCATGGCGAGGGCGGCGATGTGCGAGGGCAGATCCGCCAGCGTGATGCGCCCGTGTTCCGCCACGGCCACCGCCCGTTCGGTGCAGTTTTCCAGTTCCCGCACGTTGCCGGGCCAGCTGTACAGGTTCAGGGCGGCGAGAACATCGTCGTCGAAGCCGGTGAGGCGCTTGTTGAGTCCCGCGGAGAATTTTTCCAGAAAGGCTTCCGCCAGAAGGCGAATGTCGCCCTCGCGTTCCGTAAGGTTGGGAATGTGGATGACGAAGGCGTTGAGCCGGTAATACAGGTCCTTGCGGAAAATATTCTGCGCCACGGCATCCTGAAGGTTCCGGTTGGTGGCGGCGATGACCCGCACGTTCACATAGGTGGACTTCTTGCCGCCCACACGGGTGACTTCGCCGTTCTGCAGCAGGCGCAGCAGGCTGACCTGCGCCTCCAGCGGCATTTCCCCGATTTCATCCAGAAAGATGGTACCGCCGTCCGCCAGTTCGAACTTGCCCGGCTTTCCCTGTTTCACGGCGCCGGTAAAGGCGCCTTCGTTGTAGCCGAACAGTTCCGACTGCACGAGGTTGCGCGGAATGGCCCCGCAGTTGACCACGATGAAGGGCCCGCGCCTGCGGGCGCTCGCGTTGTGTATGGACTGGGCGAACAGTTCCTTGCCCGTGCCGGAATCTCCCAGAATGAGCGTGGTGATGTCGCTCTGCGCGGCGTTTTTCCCCATGCGTATGGCCTGCTGTATGGCCCTGGATTCCCCCAGAATACGGTCGAAGGTATACACGGCCTTCGCGCCTATGGCGCGGGAGGCCAGTTCCCGTATCTGGCGGTTCTCCTGAAGGGTGAGCACGCTTCCCCTGCCGGGAATGGGCGAAAAGGAAAGCAGACAGGAAATGCTTCGTATGCCGTTCAGAAAGGTGACTTCCCTGTGATGGAAGGGCGTGTTCTGGGCAAGTTCCGAGAACAGATTGTCCTGCGTATGGAAAATGCGGCGGAAGTTCTGTCCCTCCGGGGCGCTGGTGAGCTTGAGCAGGGAACAGGCCTTCCTGTTGATGGATTTGATGACGCCGTCGGCGTTCAGCACCACCACGCCTTCATCCAGCGCGTCCATGATGGCCACCTGCTCGCTGAGAAGATCGCTCAGGAATATCTGTTCCGTAATGGCGTGGGCCACGGCCTCCACCAGTCCGCTCGTCTGATAGTAGTGGTGGCTCTCACAGGGAATGGAGATGTTGAACACCCCGATGACGTTGGCCCTGTCGTCGTACACCGGCGCGGCGGAACAGTACCAGGCGTGTTCCTCCAGACTGTAGTGTTCCGCTCCCACAAGCTCCACGGAGGAGCCTTCGGCAAGGCAGGTGCCGATGCCGTTGGTACCGCAGACCTGTTCGGAAAGAATGTCGCCCACCACATGGGAAGGAGCGATGTCGTGGCGGTTCTGATAGCAGGAATACAGGACCACGCCGTTCTTGTCCGCGAGGGTGATGGTACCGTTCAACATGTCGATGGACTTGAACAGCCTGCTCATGATAGTGGATGCGCTGTTGATGAATTCACGATTGTTTTCAAGCAGTTCCTGCAGCTGCTGCGGAGGAACGAATTCCCTTTTCTTGTGGTAGGGGTCCACATGATAGTCCCGGGAGCGCACCCAGGAATTGTACAGCCCCTTGCTGATGACGGAAAAGTCGACGTCCTTTCCCTGCTGAAAGGCTTCCCACTGCTTTTTTATGCTGTTTTTGTCAACCATGGAGGGAGGAAAGGTTTTGTTCACGGCAGGCACCCGGGAATGATCGCCGGAAAAATCCCGGCGGATGAGGGAGGGGAAAACGCTGGGGGAAGGCGGGGAATTTCCCTGATATTCTGGCAGAATACCGGAAGAGATGTATGATATCAATACATATTTGCCGGGATTTTTCCTGAAATGTTTTGTTTTGAGACGGAATGGGAGCAGGTTTGCACATCTTTTCGAGAAGAAATTTTTTCCGATGTCCGGCAATTTGCGGAAACGGCGGAGAAAATGGAGTTGAACTTATCGGTATTTTTGTAAAAAATGGGAAAATTTTTTAGTGTATGAAAATCAAACATGTTGTATCGGACATGTTTGATTAGCGTGCATATCAGGAGCCGCAGGAGAAGCGGAAAAGGAGGCAGGATATCGGAATATCAGCCTGTTAGAGACAATGTGCTTAAAAGTACATTTTGGCATGATTTTTGCAAAAACGTAAACGGGTTTTCAGTACGTCGTTTTCGATGAGGTCATGAGAAAAAGGCGTGCGGCCCGGTTGAGCTGCTCCCCCTGCCCCGCAGTGTGGTGAGTAAAATCGTACCGCCCGGGGTCCATGCGGAAAGGCCGGGCTTGATGAGGAACGTATGATCTCACGAGAAACATTGAAACCCGTCGCCACGGTTCTGGCCATAGGGCTGGCCATTTTTCAGATTTATTTTACCGCCGGTTTCGGAGTGATGGATTCCCAGATGCTTCGTGTCATTCACCTTGGCACGGTGCTGACGCTGGTATTCATGTACTTCCCTCCGAAGAAGGTGGCGGAGGGGCAGAAGGAGAATCCCCTGTGGCTGCTGCTGGACCTGGTGCTCATCTGCGGGGCGTTCTGGTCGGCGTATTTTCTGGTTTCCGACATCGACTATTATCTTGAGCGCATCCGCTACATCGATCCCGTGACCGACATGGAGGCCGCAGCCTCCACGGTGGCCGTGCTCCTGGTGCTGGAAGCCACCCGCCGCGTGGCCGGCGTGCCCCTCGTCGTGGTGTCCAGCTGCTTTCTGGCCTACGGCATGTGGGGCCAGTACCTGCCCGGCATCCTGCGGCACGACGGCGTTTCCTACAAGATGCTCTGCGAGCAGCTCTATCTTGTGACGGAAGGCCTGTACGGCATTCCCCTTGCCGTGTCGTCCACCATGATCTTTGCCTTCGTCATGTTCGGCTGCTTCCTCCAGAACGCCGGACTGGGGCAGGTGTTCCTCGACCTTGCGTGCGTGGCCACCCGCAGATCCAAGGGCGGCCCGGCCAAGGTGTCCATTTTCGCTTCCGCGCTCTTCGGTTCCATTTCCGGTTCTGCCGTGGCCAACGTGTACAGCACGGGCACCTTCACCATTCCGCTCATGAAGCGTGTGGGCTACGCTCCCTCCTTCGCGGGCGCGGTGGAAGCCGTTTCCTCCACGGGCGGTCAGCTCATGCCCCCGGTCATGGGCGCGACGGCCTTCGTCATGGCCGACGTGACGGGCGCAGGCTACATGGCCGTGGCCACGGCCGCGCTTCTGCCCTCCATCCTGTACTACTTCTCCCTTCTGATGATGATTCACTTCGAGGCCGTCAGAAAGGACATCGGCGTCATGCCTGCGGATCAGATCCCCGACGCCCGCAGCGTGTACCGCCGCCTGTATCACATCCTGCCCATCCTCATTCTCATCTACTTCCTGGTTTCCGGCCGCAGCGTCATTTCCTCGGCCTATCTGGGCACGCTTTCGGTGCTCATCGTGTCGAGCTTCAGCTCCTCCACGCGCTTCAGCGTGCGCAAGCTTCTCGATACGCTGGAAGGCTCTTCTCGCAATGCGCTCATGATCTCCACCTGCAGCGCCTGCGCAGGCATCATTGTGGCCATGGTTTCCATCACGGGCATCGGCTACAAGTTCATCAGCCTCATCACCGACCTCGGCAGCTTCAACATTCTTCTGCTGCTCGTGCTGCTCATGTTCACCTGCTTCGTGCTCGGCATGGGCGTTCCCGCCACCCCGGCCTACATCATCGTGGCCACGCTGGGCGCTCCCGCGCTCATGAAGCTCGGCATCCCCACCCTGGCCGCCCACCTCTTCGTGCTCTACTACGCCATTCTTTCGGAAATCACGCCGCCGGTATGTCTCTCGGCATACGCAGGGGCATCCATAGCAAAGGCGAACGCCATGGTCACGGGCTGGAAGGCCTTCCGCCTCGGCATCGTGGCCTACATCATCCCCTTCATGTTCGTGTTCCAGCCCTCGCTTCTGCTCATCGGCGATACCTTCACCGTGGTGCAGTCCGTCATCACCGCCGTGGTGGGCGTGGTGGCGCTTGCGGGCGGCATGCAGGGTTACTTCGTCACCGAAGCCGCGCCGTGGGAGCGTGTGCTTCTGATCTTCGCCGGTCTCACGCTGCTCTATCCCGGCCTCTACACGGACCTTCTGGGCCTCGGACTCATCGCCGCGGTGGCCCTGTTTGAATTCCCCCGTCGCAAATCCTTCCGTTCCAAGACGAAGGAAGAAACCCTTTAATCACGGAGAGCTGCTATGAACTCCATGCTGAAGAAAGTCCTGCTTGCCGCCGCACTGGTAGCCTCGACCTCGTTCGCCGCACAGGCCTCGGAATCGCTCCGCATCGTTTCCGCCGCCAACCCCAGCGGCACCTGGTACATCGGGATGGGCGCCATAGGCAAGGTGTACACCACCATGAACCCCGGCACGGACGTCACCATGCTGCCCGGCGGCGGCGCGACCAATCCTCCGCGTGTGGCCTCCCGTGCGGCCGATCTCGGCGTTGCGGAAAACAGCATCCTGACGGCATTCAGGAACGGCACCGAACCCTACAAGACTCCCACCACCAAGGGTATCGCCACCATCATCAATCTTCAGGACCGCATCAACTACCAGATCGTTTCTCCCGAAGCTTCTCCCGTGAAGGATCTGCGCGACCTCAAGACCATGAAGAACGTCAACGTGGGCGTGGGTTCCACCGGCGGCTCCACGGAAAAGATCTTCCGCAACCTGCTCAAGGAATACGGCATCACCTATGACGACATCCGCGCCAACGGCGGCAAGATCGTGACCAACGGCTTCGACGACATCGCCAACATGGTCAAGGACGGCCAGATCGACGTGTTCGTGTGGATCGGACCCGGTGAAGCCTGGTTCATCGTGGACGTGTCCGGCAGCGTTCCGCTGAAGTTCCTGTCCATTGATCCTGAAATCGCCGAAAAGGCTGCCGCCAAGATGGGCATCAACGTCGGTACCCTGCCCGCCGAATTCTACAAGGGCAAGGTCGGTCCCAATGTGACCACCTTCTGGGATACCAACGCCATCTTCGTGCGCGACAACCTGAGCGAAGAATCCGCCTACAACCTGACCAAGGCCATCATCGAAGGCAAGGAAGACATCGCCCGCGCCAATCCTTCCTGGGTGTCCATCGATCCCGCCATCGGCTGGAAGAACAATGTCTTCCCCCTGCATCCCGGTGCTGAAAAGTACTACCGTGAAAAGGGCTATCTGAAGTAAGATAAAAAGGCTGTACAGGCATTCACCCGGGGGCCTCGGCCCCCGGTCCTTCATCCTGGCGGGAATGTCCTGTCATGATGAAGGGCCGGAATGTACGGGTATTCCGGTTTTCCTTTTTCCTTTTTTCCTACTATTTGAGGGTAATTCCATGAATGTCTCGCCATTGTTTCAGCCCGTTGACATAGGGCCGCTCACTTTGAAGAACCGTTTCGTCATGGCCCCTATGTCCGTTCATATGACGGAAGACGGCGGCGTGACGGACAAGGAGGTCGCCTTCATCGAAAGGCGCGCGGCCGGAGGCGTGGCGATGATCATCGTGGGCTCCGTCTGCGTCCGGCCCGACGGCAATTTCGGCGGCCAGCTCTTCATTGAGAATGATGAGCGCATAGCGGGGCTTCGCCGTCTCACCGAGGCCATACACAGGCATGACTGTCTTGCCGCCGCCCAGATTCATCATTCAGGGCGCGAGACCAACAGGCGCACCTCCGGTTATCAGCCCATCGCTCCCTCGCCCTTCCCGCCCGAAGCCGTGGCCGGATTCCAGGCGGAGTACGACGAGCCTCATGTCATGAGCACCGGGGAAGTGCGGGAGATGGTGGAATGCTACGCCCAGGGCGTGCGCCGCGCGAAGGAAGCCGGCTTCGACATGTGCGAACTGCACTGCGCCCACGGCTATCTCATAAGCGCCTTCATGTCGCCTCTCACCAACAGGCGCACGGATGAATACGGCGGCTCCTTCCTCGGGCGCATGCGTTTCGTGACGGAAATCATCCATCGCTGCCGCGAGCTTGTGGGAGAAGACTACCCCATCACCTGCCGCATCGTGGGCGACGAGTTGCGCGAAGGCGGCATCGACATGGCCCTTGCCGTGGAGATCGCCCGCTATCTGGAAAAGCTCGGCGTGGCGGCCCTGAGTGTTTCTGCGGGCATGTTCCCCTTCGTGCGCACGGTTTCCAACATGTATCACCGGCACGGCGTCAATCTTTACCTTGCGGAAAACATCCGCGACGCGGTACATATTCCCGTTTTCGCCGCAGGCCAGCTGGACAGACCGGAAATACAGCTTTCGGTGCTGGAGAAGGGCAAGGCCGACGTGGTGTGCATCGGCCGCACGCTCATTGCCGACCCGGACTACCCCGACAAGCTGCGCGAGAACCGGGTGGACGACATCATCTGGTGCATCGCCTGCAACAAGGGCTGCCACGACCGTTCCTCCGGCGACCGCAGCGTGAAGTGCGCGCTCAACGTCATGACCGGGCGCGAGCAGGACGAACATTTTGCCCTGAAGGCGGCGGAAACGCCGCGCCGCGTCATGGTCATCGGCGGCGGCCCTGCGGGTATGCAGGCGGCGGCCGACGCCTGCCGCCGCGGACATGTGGTTTCGCTGTGGGACGAGCGGGACGTGCTCGGCGGGCGTCTGCGCCTGGCCGCCGTTCCTCCGCACAAGGACCGTTACGGAGAGGCCTGCGACTATCTGGAAAGGGAAGTCCGCAAGCTTCCCGTGGAAGTACGTCTCGCCCATACGGTAACCGTGGAGGACGTGAAGGCCTGGAAGCCCGACGCCGTGGTGCTCGCCACGGGCAGCGTGCCCTTCGTGCTTCCTGTGGAGGGCGTGGACCGGGATTTCGTGGTGCCCGTGGATGAGGTGCTCGAAGGCAGGGCGAAGGTGGGGCGCCGTGTGGCCGTCATCGGCGGCGGCTCCGTGGGTGCGGAAACCGCGCATCTTCTTCTGGAACAGCAGCAGCGCGAGATCTATATTCTGGAAATGCGCGATGGCATAGGCATAGATCTGCCCCAGGATTCCCGCATCTGCCTTCTGCGTATTTTCGACAATTCTCTGGACATGCACTGTCTTACCGGCAGTCGCGTGACCGCCATCGGCGATCATTCCGTATCGTTCGTGCGCGACGGCTCGGAACAGCGCCTTGAAGACATCGATACCGTGGTCATGGCCGTGGGTGCCCGCCCGAACCGGAGCCTTGCCGCCGCGCTGGAAGAGCTCGGCGTGCCGGTGCTCATCGTGGGCGACGCCGACGCTCCCAGCGACTATGTGAAGGCCATACGTCAGGGCGCGGAAGCCGGCCGGGCCGTCTGATCCGCATTTTCCGGAGAACGTTTTTCTTGCAACGCAAACGCGGCCCTTCCGGCCGCCCATGATTCAGGAGCTTTTTATGAAGATTATCGACGCGCGCCTTCGTCCTCCGCTTAAGGACTATCTTCGCTGCAATCTTTATCGCGATCCGAAGAAAACCCAGGCCTGGAGCGACAACTTTCTCATGAAGCTCTCGCCCGCCGCCGAACAGCGCGATGCCGCCCTGCTTTATCAGGAAATGGATGAGGCGGGCGTGACGCTGGGCGTGATGACCGGCCGCCAGAGCCCCGACATGGGGCACGTCTCCAACGACGACCTCATGGCCATCGTGACGGAACAGCCCGGCCGCTTTGTCGGCGTGGCCGGTGTGGACGGCAGCAATCCCGCCGCCGCTCTGGCGGAAATAGAGCGCACCGTGGTCAACGGCAATCTTCATGCCGCCGGCATGGAACCCGGCTGCGGCGACATTCCCATGTATGTGGACGATGCGCGCCTGTATCCCATCTATCAGTATTGCATGGAACACGGCATTCCCATGTTCCTCATGGGCGGGGGCGGCAACGGCCCGGATCTTTCCTTCAGCAACCCTGAACACATCGACAGGGTGTGCCGCGACTTCCCGCACCTCACCATCGTGAACATGCACGGCTCCTATCCCTGGATTCCTCAGGTGCTGTTCAGCTGCATGTGCCATTCCAACATGTATCTTGCGCCCGACATGTACATGTACAACATGCCCGGCGTGCAGGATTACGTCGTGGCCGCCAACGGCTTTCTGAAGGACAGATTCCTTTTCGGCAGCGGATACCCCTATATCCCGCTCAAGCAGGCGGTGGATCTCTTCCTCGACATGCCGTTCCGGGAAGAGGTGCTTCCGAATATCCTGTACCGGAACATGGCCAGGGTCCTCGGGCTCGATATGGATTAATCCGCCGGGGCCGCCCGCCGGGGCGGCCCCTTCTTCCCTTCACCGCGCAACTCCCCGTGAGACGCGCCTTTTCCAGACCGAGGTATCCATGCTGTTTTCGCCTGTCACCATCAACAAGACGGAATTCAAAAACCGCATCATCTTTCCGTCCATGCTGACCCGCTTCGCCGCCAGCGGTGGAGAAATGAGCGATCAGCTCATGAATTACCATGTCGCCCGCGCCCGCGGCGGCGTGGGGCTGAACATGCTTGAAGCGACCTGCGTCCACCCGTCGGGCATCTGTTTCGAATCCGGGCTCAGCCTGTACGACGACCGTTACATCCGGGGACTGGCAAGGTTCACTTCCGCCATACACGCGGCGGGCGGCAAGGCGGGCGTGCAGCTCAATCACGGCGGCCTGCATACCGTTCCCGCCGTTTCGGGCGGACCGGTGCCGCTCGTCTCCTTCGTGCCGGGCATGACGCCGGAATCCAATTCCCGCGTGCTCGACGAGGAAGAGATTCATGAGCTTGTCAGGGCCTGGGGCGAAGCCGCGAAAAGGGCCGTGGCGGCGGGCTTCGACATCGTGGAGATTCACGGCGCGCACGGCTACCTCATCGGACAGTTTCTCTCGCCCCTCACCAACCGGCGGGAAGACGCCTACGGCGGGGATTTTGAACGCCGCATGCGCTTCCCCCTGGAAGTCATCCGCTCCGTGCGCGAGGCCGTGGGGCCTGATTTTCCCGTGTCCTTCCGCTGCAGCGTAGAGGAATTTCTGCCCGGCGGCGTCACGCTGGATCTCGGCTGCCGCATTGCAAAGGCCGTCTGCTCCGCGGGCGTGGATCTTTTCAACGTCAGCAGCGGCACCTGCACCAATACCTGGTACATCGAATCTCCGGCGGCGCTTCCCGCCGGGTTCAACGGTGAAAGGGCGCGCGCCGTGCGTGAGGCCGTGGGCCCGGACATGCGTCTGGCCGTGGCGGCCCGCATAGGCAGGCGCGAGGTGGCGGAAGCGCTCCTTGCCCCCGGCGGTGTGGACATGGTGTGCATGGGCCGCGCGCTCATCGCCGATCCCGACCTGCCCCGCAAGCTGATGGACGGCAGGGATGAAACCGTGCGCCCCTGCATCTACTGCTGCGAAGGCTGCTGCAAGCAGCCTCTCATGAGCTGCGCCCTCAACCCCGAAGTGGGCAGGGAAGGCTTCCCGGAACCTGTCGCCGCCGCAAGGAAGAAGGTGGCGGTGGTGGGCAGCGGCCCTGCCGGCATGGAGTTCGCCCGCACGGCGGCCTCTCTCGGGCACGACGTCACGCTCTACGAACAGCATGAGGCGCTTTCGGGCAAGCTGACTCCCGCCTCTCTGCCTCCGGGCAAGTCGCTCATTGCCGATGCCGCAAAGTGGTTTGCGCTGAGCCTTTCCGCCTGCGGCGTGACCGTGAAGACAGGTGTGCACGCCACGGCGGACATGCTGAAGGCCGGAGGATACGACATGGTGTTCGTGGCCACGGGCGGCAGCCCCATTTTCCCCGGTTTCCTCAAGGACGCTCCCCGGGAGGGGAAGGGCCGTCTGCTGCATGCCGAAGCCGTGCTTGAAGGCGCGGATGCCGGCTCTCGCGTGCTGGTGCTCGGCGGCGGACTCGTGGGCTGCGAATGCGCCGCGTTCCTGACGGAAAAGGGGTGCGACGTGACCATCGTGGAACTCAGGGACGCCCTTGCCCCCGACATGGAAAAGCACGGCCGTTTCTTCCTGCTGGAAGAACTGAAGAAAGGCGGCGTGAAGGCGCTTACGGGCCATGCGCTTTCGGGCGTGTCCGCCGACGGCGTCGTCACGGTGAAGGACGGCTACGGCAACGAGTTTGTCCTGCCTGCCTTCGATTCCGTGGTGCTTGCCGTGGGCTACAACCCCGATAAGGAGCTGTGCGCGCAGCTTGCCCGGGAAGGAATGACCTTCCTTGCCGCAGGCGACTGCACGAAGACGGGCAAGATCTTCGATGCCGTGCACGACGCGCACGACGCTGCGCTGAGCCTCTGATCCTTACGGAAGAATTCTGCAACGGCGGGACGAAAAACGTTTTTTCGTCCCGCCCGAATCATAAGGAAGTGCATATGTCTCTTATTCCCCAGGCACACAGAATGGAGCACGCTCCTCTTTCCAAGATCCGCGAGATCATCGCCTATGCGGGCAGCCTTGAAGCCGCGGGCAAGCGCATCATTCATCTGGAAATAGGAGAGCCTGACGTCGATACCCCCGCCCACATCGTGGAAGCCTGCAAGAAGGCGCTGGATGAGGGCAAGGTGCATTACGGCCCGGTGACGGGCATTGCCGACCTGCGCGCGGCCGTGGCCCGCCGCTACAACCGGCTGTACGGTTCTTCCTACGAGGCCGACGAGGTCATGATCACGGTGGGTGTGGAGCAGGGCGTTTTCCTTGCCATGAACGCCTACCTCAACCCCGGCGACGAGATTCTGGTGCCCGATCCCGGGTATCTGTGCTATTTCACGCTGCCCAACATCACGGGCGCGAAGGCCGTTTCCTACGAGCTGAAGGAATCCAACGATTTTCAGATAGAAGCCGGGGCCATGGAGGCGCTGATCACGCCGAACACCAGGGCCATTCTGCTCAATTCGCCCTCCAATCCCTGCGGCTCCGTGCTGAATGAGAAGTCCCTCAAGGTGGTGGCCGACATCGCCGCCCGTCACAACCTGCTGGTGATTTCCGACGAAGTGTACGCCGACATGGTCTACGGCGGGAAGAAGTACTGCAGCGCCGCCTCTCTGCCCGAACTGAAGGAACGGCTCATCGTGCTGCACGGTTTTTCCAAGTACTTCGCCATGACCGGCTGGCGCATAGGCTACATGCTCTGCGACCGTTCCCTCATGGATCCCATGATGCGCCTCAATTTCTACAATCTTTCCTGCCCCTGCACGTTCATCCAGTACGCGGCTCTTGCCGCGCTGCTGGAGGACGATGCGCCTTCCCGCGCCATGGTGGCGGAATACGAGAAGCGCAGGGATTACATGGTGGAGGCGCTCAACAGCCTGCCCGGCTGTTCCTGCCTGCGCCCGGACGGCGCGTTCTATATCTTTGTGAACATCACGGGAACGGGCATGAGCGGCGATGAATTCTGCCGCGTCATGATCGACGAGGCCGGTGTTTCCATGACGCCCGGCCATGTGTTCGGCCCCATGGGCAGGGATTTCGTGCGCGTGTCCTACGCCAATTCCATGGACAACCTCAGGCTGGCCGTCTCGCTCATGCGTGAAGTGCTGGAAAAGAGGGGAAAGTAATGAGCGCCTTTGATGAGAAGCTGAACGCCGGGCAGGGCGTGGTCGGCACCTTCTGCCATCTCGGCGGTGCCATCGTGGCGGAATGTCTCGGCCTTTCCGGCCTTGACTATGTGATCATCGACACGGAGCACGGCCCCTTTTCCGAAGAAAGCGCAGGGGAAATGATACGCGCCCTGCAGCTGCACGGCGCGGAACCCTTCGTGCGCGTGCGCGACAGCTCCCGCGCGGCGGTGCTCCATGCCCTGGATCTGGGTGCGCGGGGCATCATCATTCCCGATGTGCGTTCGGTGGAGGAAGTGCGCGACCTGGTGCGCTATGCCAAGTACTTCCCCATGGGCGAACGGGGCTTCGCCTTTTCCCGCAGCGCCAAATACGGTTTTTCGCCGGAACTGAAGAATCTGTCCGGCTATTTTGAGACCGTGAACCGTCGCGCCCTGCTCATGCCTCAGTGCGAAACGGCGGGTGCGCTGGAACATATCGAGGAAATAGCCGCCCTTGAGGGCGTGGACGGCATTTTTGTGGGTCCGTACGATCTTTCCGTGGCGCTGGGCGCGCCTGCGCAGTTCTCCACGCCGGAATTTCGCGGCGCTCTGGAAAGAATTCTTGCCGCCTGCCGTGAACACGGCAAGCTGGCCTTCATTTACGCCAACACCATGGCCGAGGCCCGGGACTGCTTCGCCAGAGGCTATCAGGGTGCGGCCGTGGGCACGGATACCGCATTTCTGGTCAAGGCCGTGAAAGCCATGCTGGAATCCTGACATCAGCCCCGGCTGTATGCCGGGAAGATTCCGACCTGCCGCCGCCTTCCCCCCCTCCGGGGAAGGCGGGCGGGCCGTAGTGACATGCCCCGGAACATCCGCACCCGCTGCGGATTCCGGGGGTCTTTGTTTTCGCCCCGTAAAAGCCGCCCGCATTTTGCCCAAGGAGGACGTCATGCAGGGAAAACAGGTCTCCGGACTCAAAGCCTGCCTTTGCCTCGCCCTACTGTACCTTTCCTGGGGAGGGAGCTTCCTGGGAATCAAGTTCGCTCTTACCGGTTTTCCCCCCATAGCGCAGAACGGCATACGCCTGTGCGGCGCGGGGCTTTTCATGCTCGCGCTGCTTCCCTTCACCCGGCACGGACGGCCCTCCGGCCCCATGGAGATCGTTCACTATTTCGTGCTGGCGTTCTTCGTCATGTTCATGAACAACGTGTGTCAGGCCGTGGGGCAGCAGAGCGTGCCTTCCGGGATGACGGCGCTGCTCTACGGCGCGGTTCCTCTGTTCATGGTGCTGGGGGACTGGCTGGTCCTCGGCGGAGGCCGCCCGGGCAGGGGCCAGGGCATCGCCATAGGGGGCGCCATGCTGGGCATGGCCGTGCTGACCTTTGCGGGCGGGGAGGGCATGCAGTGTTCCCCTGCCGGGGTGGGCGTCATCCTGCTCGGCGTCGTCTGCTTCGTGGCCGGTTCGCTGTATGCAAAGCGTTATCTTGCCGCCGCGGGCATGTCCCTCTACGGCGGCATGGCGCTGACCATGCTCTTCGGCGGGCTGCTTTCCCTGCCTGCGGCGTGGCTCATGGGCGAGCGCGTCGAGGCTTCCGCCTTTACGGCCGCCTCGCTGGGCGGCATGGTCTTTCTCACGCTTTTCACCAGCGTGCTCGGCTATATCTGCTATTACTGGCTGCTGGCGCATACGCGCGTCATGGTTGCGGTGTCCTTCGCCTATATCGACCCGGTCATCGCGGTGGTGCTGGGCGCGCTGTTCGGAGGGGAAACGCTTTCGTGGTCAGTGCTTGCTTCCTGCGTGCTCATCGTGGGATCGGTGATCGGCGGACTGTATGCAGGCTCCGCCGGGGAGAGACGCGCTTCCCGGCGGAGAGGATGAAAGAGCATGAAAAAGGCGGCCATGACAGCAGAGTGTCATGGCCGCCTTTGGGGTGCCGCACAGGGCAGCCCTGTGCGGCGGAGAAAACCATATCAGAAGATGCCGTGCACCTGACCGGTTTCGGTATCCACGTCCACGCGGCGGAAGGCCGGGTTGGAACCCGTGCCGGGCATGAGCGAGATCTTGCCGGAAACAGGCACCACCAGTCCCGCGCCGCCGTAGAGCAGCACGTCGCGGATGTTCAGCTTCCAGCCGGAAGGTTCGCCCTTGAGGTCGGGGTTGTCGGAAAGGGAGTACTGCGTCTTCACCATGCACACGCCGAGTTCCGCGGCGTCGGGGCGCGCCTGCATTTCGGCAAGGCGGCTTTCCGCTTCGGCGCTGTAGTTCACGCCGTCGGCCCCGTAGACTTCGCGGGCGATCTTTTCAATGCGTTCCTTGAAGGGCGCGTTCCAGTCGTAGAGCGGACGGAATTCGCTCTTGTCGTTGCAGGCGTCCAGAACGGCGTCGGCCAGTTCCAGCGCGCCGGCTCCGCCGTGTTCCCAGTGGGTGGAAACGGCCACTCTGGCCCCTTCCGCCTCGCAGATTTCACGGATGCGGGCGATTTCGGCGGGCGTGTCGGTAACAAAGGCGTTGATGCACACCACAGGGGAGGTGCCGGACTTCTTGATGGTGCGGATGTGGTGCAGCAGGTTGCAGCAGCCCTTTTCCACATAGCCCACGTTTTCCTGACGGTATTCCTCGGGCAGGGCGCGGCCGGGACGGGGCAGGGGAGCGCCGCCGTGGCTCTTCAGGGCGCGCACCGTGGCCACGAGCACCGCGGCGTCGGGGGCGAGTCCGCTGTAATGGCACTTGAGGTTCCAGAACTTTTCATAGCCGATGTCCGCACCGAAGCCGGATTCGGTGACGTGGTATTCGGAAAGCTTGAGACCCAGGCGGTCGGCAATGACGGAGCTCTGGCCGAGGGCGATGTTGGCAAAGGGCCCGGCGTGCACGAACACGGGCTGACCTTCGATGGTCTGGATGAGGTTGGGCTTGATGGCGTCCACCATCCAGGCGGCCATGGCGCCGGCCACCTGCAGATCTTCCGTGGTCACGGGTTTGCCTGCGCGGTCGTAGGCCACGATGATGCGGCCGAGTCTTTCGCGCATGTCTTTAAGGTCGCGGGCCACGGAAAGAATGGCCATGACTTCGGAGGAGACGGAAATATCGAAGTGCGAGGTCATCATGAAGCCGTCGGACTTGCCGCCCATGCCGATGACCACATTGCGCAGGGCCTGGCAGCAGAAGTCGATGACCCAGTTCATGCGCACGTTGGTGGGGTCGATGTTCAGGCGTTCCTGACCGGAGAGGCGCAGCAGCTTTTCGTCGTCGTAGTTGCGTTCGTGCTGCATGCGGGAGGTGAGCGCCACCATGGCCAGGTTGTGGGCGTTGGTCACGGCGTTGATGTCGCCGGTGAAGCCCAGAGAATACTGAGTGAGGGGAATGCACTGGGAAAGCCCGCCCCCGGCCGCGGAACCCTTGGTACCCATGGTGGGACCGCCGGAAGGCTGACGGATGGCCGCGGAAACGCGCTTGTTGCGCAGGGCAAGGCCCTGCACGAGGCCGATGGTGGTGGTGGACTTGCCTTCACCGAGCGGCGTGGGAGTGATGGCCGTCACGTCCACATATTTGCCGTTGGGGCGGCCTTCCAGGCGGGAAAGCACGGACATGTAGTCCACCTTGCCCATGACGTGACCGTAGGGGAGCAGTTCCTTTTCCTCAAGGCCGAGCTCCCGGCCGACACGGTAAATGTCCTTCATGCGGGTTTCCGCATCCTGTGCGATTTCCCAGTCCGCGTGCTGTTTGGGATCCAGTGCCATGTCCGTCTCCTTGTTGTTGGGGTTCGCCTGTGGTTATACGGCCTGAGTTCTTTTATCTCAAGGGCTTTTTCCCGGGGACCCCGGAAGGGCATCAAAGAAAAATTGACACCAGTATCAGACAGTATCGTATTCTTTCTTGTTATTTTTTTAGCTAAGTTCATATCAAGTCGTGGCAGTCTTCATATTTCAGGTTTTTCCTTTAGTGTTGCATTGCAGGACCGCAGTATGATTATTGATTTCCGTATTCGTCCGCCGTTTGGGGAATTTCTTTCCATGGGACCTTTTGATGTGCGTGCCTCGGGTTTCGATCCTGAATACCCCGGTCAGATGTACGGCTACATTCCCCCCCGTTCGGTACAGACCAGAGACATTTCCGTCTTCATGGATGAAATGGACGCCGCAGGCATCGACTATGCCGTGGTGGCGGGCAGAGCTTCCACAAGTTCCAGCACCTTCAGCAAGGGCTTCGTCAGCCCCGAAGTGGTCTATGAGCTGGTGAACCGCTACAAGGGAAGGCTTTTCGGCGTGGCGGCGCTGGATGCGCTTGATCCTCAGGCGCCGAAGATAGCGGAACGCAGTGTCAGGGAACTGGGCATGCGCGGCATTTCCATAGAACCCGGCTGGTGTTCCGAACCCTGCTACTGCGACGATCCGCGGCTGGAACCCATTTACGAGACGGCGGAATCCCTGGGCGTGTTCGTCATGATCACCATGAGCTATCTGCTCGGCCCCGATCTCACCTATTCCGACCCCATGCGCCTTGAGCATGTGGTTTCCCGGCACAGAAACACGCCCTTCCTCATTCCTCACGCCTGCTGGCCGCATTTCATCTCCATGGCGGCGGTATCCTTCAAGTACCCCAATCTCTACTGGGTGCCCGATTTCTTCTTCTATCTGCCGTTCATGCCCTCCGTCGACGTCATGCCCGCCTTCAACACCGCCTTGAAGCGGCAGGTGCTCTTTGCCAGTTCCTATCCGGTGCGCGGGCTTGAGGAAGCCGTGCGCCGCTGGAAGGAAAAGGCCTGGGAACCCGAAGCTCTGGAGCTTTCCCTGAGCGGCAACGCCGCCCGTCTTCTGAAGCTTGTGCCGTAGAGCGGTACGAAACGCCTTTCGGAGCCCATCGTGCGGACGCGGAGCAAAGCGCCCCGCATGTACACACGGCCTGAGATACGGCGTTTCATGTCGGAAACCTTCCGGCGGCTGTGATGCCGGCCGCCGGGCCCCGTGAGGGGAAAAGCCGTGAGGCATCGCCGGAAATCTCACCATGAGTAAATCATCCGCTCTCGGATATATGCGCTGAACTTGTTACCGACAGGAGCCGCCTATGACAGCAGCAGAACCCAAGGCCGAAGGCCTCTTTGAACCTATGATGACGCTTATCTACAAGGTCGCCCTGGTCATCGGCGCGGTGTCTCTGGTGCTGCTTGCCGTGCCCGTCACTGTGGATGTTCTTCTGCGCTATGTAGGTTCGTATTTCCCCGGCGCCTACGAGATTCAGGAACTCATGATGGGTGCTCTTGCCGTTTCCGGCATGATCGTCATTTCCTGCCGTGAGCATCATATCGCCATCGACTTCTTCTACCAGCATTTCACGCCCCGGGTGAAGGCCTTCCTCGACGGACTGTTCGAGTTCATGGGACTGGTCTTCTTCTCCGTTCTGGGCTGGGAGATTCTGGAGATCGCCTTTGAAAAGACGGGCGGCGGTGAAGTCACCTCCATCCTGCATATTCCGCTGTTCATCCCCATGATGTTCTTCGGTTTCTGCATGGCCGTCTTCGCCCTTACGCTGCTCGTCAAGACGCTGCGCTGCTTCACCGGTTTCATCCGGGAAGGCGTGGTCTGGTTCATTCCCGTCATCCTTGCCATCACCGTGGCGGTGGCGCTGCTTCCGTGGATACTGGAATACTTCGGTATCTTCCCCTCCCGCGCGCAGCTCGGCGTGTTCGGCATACTCTTCTTCATGCTGGTGCTGTTCATAGGCTTCCCCCTGGGGTACGCCATGGGCATTTCCGGGTTCATCGGGCTGCTCTGCCTCAGGCCCGACGTCATCACCCACTTCAACACCCTGAGCATGACCTCCTACAACTCGGCCTTTTCCGCCACCCTCGCCGTGGTGCCGCTGTTCTGCCTCATGGGTGAACTTTCCCTGGTGTCCGGCATCAGCGCCGACATGTTCAAGGCCGCCCGCATCTGGATGGGCCGCACTCCCGCCTCCCTCGGCATCGCCAGCATCATAGGCTGCGCGGGTTTTGCCGCCATCTGCGGCGACTCCCTGGCCTGCGGCGTGACCATGGCTTCCGTGGCCCTGCCGGAAATGCGCAAGCACGGCTACAACCCCGCCTTCTCCTGCGCCACCCTGGCCTGCGGCGGCACCCTCGGCGTGCTCATTCCGCCGAGCCTGAGCTTCATCATCTACGCCATCGTCACCGAGACCTCCACCGGGCGGCTCTTCATGGCGGGCGTCATTCCGGGCATCATTCTTTCCTCTCTGTTCATTCTCGTGCTGCTCATCACCGCGTACCGGCACCCCGAACTTCTGCCCCGCGGTGAACGCCACAGCATGAAGGACAAGGTGGCCTCCCTTTCCGGCATCCTGCCCATCCTGTTCCTCATCGTCATCATCATGGGCGGCATTCTCGCCGGTTTCTTCAGCGCCACGGAAGCGGGCGCCATCGGCTCCGTGGTCGTGTGGCTCTTCTCCCTCGCCGCGCGGCGCATCAGCTGGCAGCAGACGAAGGAATGCCTCATCAACACGGTGTACATCGCCGGCAAGCTTCTGTTCATCCTCATGTGCGTGGCGCTTCTCGGCGTGTTCATCGCCTACACGCGCCTCACCGTCACCCTGGCCCAGTACGCGTCCGGGCTTGATGTGGACCGTCACATCATCCTGCTCGTCATCATCATCTTCTACATCATCATGGGCTGCATGATGAACGTGCTGCCGCTTCTGCTGCTCACGCTTCCCACCGTGTTCCCCACCATTCAGGCCCTTCAGTTCGACCCCGTGTGGTTCGGCGTCATCATCGTGCTGCTTACGGAAATGGCCGTCATCACGCCGCCTGTGGGCATCAACGTATTCGGCATAAGTTCCATGGCCAAGGATATTCCCATGGGAGCCATATTCAGGGATGTGTGGCAGTTCTTCCTCTGCATAGCCTTCCTCATCCTGCTGCTCACCATTTTCCCGGACATCGCCCTCTGGCTTCCCAACAAGTTCTTCTGATACCTCCTTCCCGGTGAAGGCAACCCATAACCAAGGACGGATACCATGAAACGACCTCTGCTTCTTTCCCTGCTCGCGCTTTCTCTGCTGTGCCCCGCCGCTTCTTCGGCCGCCGAGCGCACCTATGAACTCGCGTTCACCAGTGAAGGCTATCGTGAAAACCATGTGGTCTACCAGCAGGTGTGGGAACCCTGGATGCAGGAAGTGGAAAAGCGCAGCAACGGCCGCCTGAAGATCGTGTACTACAGCCCCGGTTCCATCTGCACCTCCAAGGAAGTGCCGGATGCCGTGGTCAAGGGCCGCGTGGATATCGGGCACAGCCTCTTCGGCGCCAATCCCGGTCTGTACGGCTATTCCGACACGGGTGAAGCCAATGTGCCCGGCGCCAGCAGCATGGCCGCCTCCATGGGCTTCTACAAGTACGTCACCCAGAACGACTGGGTGAAGGCCGAACTGGACAACAAGGACATCAAGCTGCTCACCATCTGGAGCACCGGCCCCATGATGCTCACTTCCAAGACGCCCATCACCAAGGTTTCCGACCTGAAGGGCAGGAAGATCAACTACCACATCTCCGGTGCGGACGAACTCATCACCTCCTTCGGCGCGGTGCCCATCTTCGTCGCCCCGCCGGACATCTACATGAGCATTCAGCGCGGCCAGACCGATACCTCCCTCATGGCCCTCACCATTCTGAAGCCCTTCAAGCTCTATGAAGTGCTTACCGAAATTCTGAATTACCCCATCGCTCCCGGCTACCATTACATGGTCATGAACCGTTCCGTGTGGGATTCCCTGCCCGCCGACCTTCAGAAGATTCTGGAAGAAACCACCGGTGAAACCATGTCCAAGGCCATTGCCGTCGCCGTGGACGCGAGCATCAAGGACTCCGTGGACTATGTGCTCTCCAACGGCAAGTGCCACATGAACGAAATGTCCGCCGAGGAACAGGCCAAGATGGCAAAGTACCTGGAACCCTTCAAGCAGAACTGGATTTCCTCCATGGAAAAGCGCGGTCTCACCCGTGCCAAGGAAGCCCTCGGTCTGTTTGAAAAGTGCATGGAGGAAGCCAACGTGCAGTACGGCGCCAAGTAGGGAATGCCTCGCGTGGAGCACCTTGTCATGATACGTTGCATAGCCCCATGACGTGTGCACAAGGTTTGCGCTCCTCCATGTGCAGAAGATGGCCCCGCCTCCCGGCGGGGCCTTTTTTGCAGGCGCGGGGGAAAGCCGGCGCATGTCCCTGTCCATGCGGAAAAAAGCCCGGCGGCGCGCCGGGCCTTTTTCAGGACGGGGATTCTTCCTTTTCCATCTTTTCCAGAAGCTCCGCTATGCTTTCCTGCACGAGCTTTTCCGAGGAGCGCATGTCTCTGGGATAGATGAGCCAGATGCGGCCCGGCATGGGGAAATCCACCACGTCCTTGGCGCATACCTTCTGCGCCCATCCTCCGGGAGCCCGCAGAACACTGCGCGGCAGAACGGCGGCGGTGGAAATATCCATGGAAATGAGCCGGAGCAGATTTTCCTGTTCGGGAATGTGGATGATGCCTGAAGGAGCAAAGTACTTGCAGATGTCGCGGTAGACGAAATACTGGTCGCGCTGGGGATTGAAGGCAAGGCGCAGTTCCGCAAGATCCCGCAGGGTGAGGGTGGAGAGTGCGGCAAAGGGGTGCGACTTGTTGATGATGACCGCACAGCCGTCTTCCGGGCCTTCCATGAAGGTCATGTCGTTCTGGGCGAGGCGCACGCGGTAGGTGCTCTCCACCCTTTCGTTCACGCAGGTGATGAGCCCCAGCATGCGCTGGTCGACGACGGTGTGAAACACCTGTTCCACGAACGATTCAAACAGGTTGAAGTAGATGTGCGGGTAGAGTTCCTTGATCTGAAGCACCACCTGGGGCACCAGCCAGCGCATGAGCGTGGTGGATGCCCCGAGTTTGACCATGACGGTGTCTTTTTCCGGCTGATGATGGGAAAGCTGGAGCCATTTATGAATCACGTCCCGAATGTCGCGGGCGTCCTGAAAGACGATTTCTCCGTTCTTGGTGGGGCGTACTCCCATGGGGGAGCGTTCCAGCAGGGCATATCCCAGTTTTTTTTCCAGCGCGGCCACACCGGCGCACAGGGCCTGCGGACTTACATCGAGCTTGCGCGCCGCCCTGTTCAGCGATTTGCATTCCACGGCCTGGACAAAATATTCGAGATAACGAAGCTGCATCCCTGCTCCTTGTGCATGAAGCCCTCAAAGGGGGTAAAACAACATTGCGTATCAAATAATTTTTTATACCACTATCATCCTGTGGTCAATAGATGGCGGAAGGGGAAGCTCGTATAAGGATGATACAAGCTGATCTTGAACGCACTATCCGAGGAGGAATCCCATGTCCAAGCCGCTGTATCTGGAAAAGTATCCCCACCTGTTTCAGCCTCTGACCGTAGGCAAAAAGAAACTTGTCTATAAGAACCGCATCATGGTCGGTCCCATGCAGGTTTCCGGAGCCTATTCCACCGATGCCAACGGCACCATCAACGATTATGGCGTGGACTATTACACGGATCTTGCCCGCGGCGGTTTCGCCTCCTGCGCCGTTCCCGTGGAAGTGCCGAGCCACAGCGCTCACTTCGGCACCATCCGCCTGGACGAAAAGTCCAAGGGCTTCACGTTCATGCACATCCTTCAGCGTTCCGTTCACGCCTTCGGCATGAACACGGCCTGCGAAATCTATCATCCCGGCATCTGCGCTCTGGCGGGCACCTGCGACCTCATGGGTCCGAGTTCCTTCATGTACAACGGGCGCATGGTGCGTGAAATGACGGAACAGGACATGGAAGACGTGGCGCAGATGTACGTCACCGCCGCGGCCGACGCGAAGAGGGCCGGGTTCGACGCCATCATGCTGCATTACGGCCACGGCTGGCTCATGAACAACTTCCTCTCCCCGCTGAGCAACCATCGTACCGACGCCTACGGCGGCTCGGTGGAGAACCGCGTGCGCTTCCCGCTCATGGTCATCAAGCGCATCCGTGAGGTTGTGGGCGACTCCATGGTCATAGAAATCCGCATGAACGGCAACGACAGAGCCGAAGGCGGCATCACCCCCGAAGACGCGGCGCAGCAGGCCCTCATCATGGAAGAATATGTGGATATGTTCCATGTTTCCTGCGGCACCAGACTCGATGCCCATGCCCGTCCGAAGATGCACCCGACCTGCTTCGTCACCCCCGGCCACAACGTGGACGGCTCCGTGGCCCTCAAGAAGGCCGGCGTGAAGAAGCCCGTGGGCGTCATCGGTTCCGTGCATTATCCCGACCTTGCGGAAAGCATTCTGGCCGAAGGCAAGGCCGACTACATCCTCATGGCCCGTCAGGCCATCGCCGATCCCGAATGGGTGAACAAGGTGCGTGCCGGCCGTGAAAAGGACATCCGCCCCTGCATTCACTGCGACTTCTGCGTGGACGGCGGCCGCCGCAATGCCCTCACCACGGAAGTGACCATTCTGAACGACGCCACCTTCGACAACCGCTGCTCCGTGAACCCCCTGGTGGGCCAGGGCAGCGCCCGCGTGCGCGCCTTCCGCTTCAACGGCCGCAAGCGCGTTGCCGTCATCGGCGGCGGTATTGCCGGCATGCAGGCCGCCATTTCCGCGGCCGACAAGGGCCACGACGTGACCTTGTTTGAAAAGCGCGCCTTCCTCGGCGGTCAGACGGCCATTTACCCCGAACACCTCTGGTTCAAGAAGGAAATTCTGGCTCTGCGCGAATACTTCATCCATCAGGTGCGCCAGCGTCAGGGCATCAAGATTCTTCTGGAATCCGAAGTCACGGCAAGCATGATCTCCGAAGCCAACTACGACGCCGTCATCGTGGCCGTGGGTGCGGAACAGGCCGTTCCGCCCATTCCGGGCATTGACGGGAAGAACGTGGTCATGGCCTGGGACGTGTTCAGCAACGAAGACAAGATGGGCGAGAACATCGTCGTTGTGGGCGGCGGTTCCGTGGGCTGCGAACTGGGTATTTCCCTTGCGGAAAAGGGCAAGAAGGTCACCATTCTGGAAATGGGCCACTTCTTCGCTCCCAAGTCGGAAATCGCCGAACGCATGAGCCTTGAGGAACACATGATCAAGAACGGCGTGCAGGTGCATGTGGACTGCCTGTGCACGGAAATCACCCCCGAAGGCGTGGCCGGAAAGGACAAGGACGGCAACAATGTCTTCTTCAAGGCCGACACCGTGATCATTTCCGCAGGTTCCCGTCCTCTGGCGGAACTGCGCGATTCCTTCCAGGGCACCGCGTTCGATGTGATCAACGCCGGCGACTGCATGGGCCCGGCCAATATCCGCAACGCCACCGACACCGGCTGGTGCGCGGGCAACGTCATCTGACGGGAGAGCTCCGGCCCGGCGCGGTGGAACGCCGGCGGGCGGAAACGGGAGCCTTCCGACGCCTGAATCCGCAGCCCCGGCCGGAGAAGAGACGGACGGCGCGTCCGCATGAGCCGGAAAGGTTCCGGGACGCGCCGTACGAAATGCCATAAGAGAAGAAGGGGGAGCAGCTGCTCCCCCTTCTTTTTGTCGTATCCGGCATGGCCGGGGAAAGCGGCAGAAGGCCGCCGCACAGGGTTTTGGGGGGAGATACCGGCAGAGGGGCCTTCCGTTTCACGGTTGCCAGCCGGGAGAGCTTGGCGTATCCCCCTGAAAAAGGCGCAACAGGCGCCGGGGGAGATGATATGAGAGAGAGCACGCTGCGCCTGCTGGAAGAGATGCAGGCCAATGAAAAGACGGACAGTGAAATCTACACTATTCTTGCGGGACGCGCAGGCGGTGAAAACGGCGAGGTTCTGCGCCGCATGGCCGCCGATGAGGAGCGGCATTGCGAGGTATGGGGCCGCTACACCGGAAAGAAGGCGGAGGCAAAGCGCCTGAAGGTGCTGTTCTACTGCGTGATGAGCTGGATTTTCGGCCTCACCTTTGTCATCAATCTGCTGGAATCCGGGGAGGATCACGCAGGAAAGCGCTATGCCGGGCTTATTGAGGACGTGCCGGAGGCGCAGGGCATCATGGAGGAGGAAGAGCGCCACGAGCGGCGTCTTGCCGAAATGGTGGATGAGGAAAGGCTGAAGTACATAGGCAGCATGGTGCTGGGCCTCAACGACGCTCTGGTGGAGCTTACCGGGGCCCTGGCGGGCTTCACGCTGGCCCTCGGCAGCAACGACACGGTGGGGCTTGCGGGCTTCATCACCGGCGTATCGGCCACCTTGTCCATGGCGGCTTCGGAATACCTTGCCAAAAAGGCGGAGCCCGGGGAAAAGCATCCCTTCAAGGCCTCCGTATATACGGGCATTGCCTATATGATCACGGTGGCGCTGCTGCTTCTGCCCTATGTGATCTTTTCCTCGCCCTATGCGGCGCTGGTCTGCTGTCTGTTCAACGCGGCCTGCATCATCTGCCTGTTCACCTTCTTCGTTTCCGTGGTGCGGCGTGAGAGCTTCCGCCCGCAGTTCGTGGAAATGCTCACCATCAGCTTCGGCGTGGCGGCCGTTTCCTTCTTCATCGGCTGGGCGGCCAAGACCTGGATGGGCATAGAGATGTAATCTTCCGCCCGCGCCGTCTTTCCGTGACGGGGGCGGCGCGGGCACAGGGCGCGTTTTTCCGGCAGGCTGATGCCCCGCCGGGAAAACGCGGAAATAAGGGCGCAGACGCCGGCAGACGGCGTCTGCGCTTTTTTTTGTCCGCGTGCAGGCAAAGGGCCGGGGCGCAGGTCCGGGGCCTGCCCGCCCCCGGGATACGCACGGAGCAGGGCGGCATGAAAGGCGCCGGAACCACGGAAAGGCGGGGCAAAGGCTCCGCCTTTTAGGTATGCGCCGCCATGAAAACGGATTGGCAACCTGCCGTTTCCCGCAACCAGAGGTTGCCAAAAGGGGGTGGCAGGGGAAAATATCTTATGCTAATTATCTGAAATCATGAAGATGCACCTGATGGTTGCCGGAAAGGAAACTTCCGGTTGGTGGAGAATGCTTCCCGATGGCGTTAATTTCTGGCCGTCATTCGGCGGCCCGGCGCCACGGGGCTTTTCCCGCGACTTCATGGGAAGGGTGTTTTCCTTCCATGGCGGCCTGTCAGATGACGGGCCGGACAGGTCGGCCTGCCGCTCAAACCTGGCAGTGTGCCATAAAACCACAGGAGTTCCTTATGAACAGGAAAATGTTGGCTTCGTGCGCGGCCCTGGCCCTTGTCCTCGGTTTTTCTTCCCTGGCCGAGGCCGGATGCAGCCCGGAAGAAGCCCAGCAGAAGGCCCTTGCCTTCTCCCAGGTCATTCAGGAAGAATCACAGAAGAATCCTGAGAATTATGCGAAGGTCATGCAGGAGCTGCAGCCCGAACTTCTTCAGCTTCAGCAGAAGCAGGATATCGACGCCCTGTGCGTTTTTTATGACAAGGCCATGGAACGCTTCAAATAGCGTGCACAAGTCATGATGATGGCGGCCCGGCGCGCCGTGCCGGTCCCCCGGCGCGCGGCCGCCCGTGCCTGAAATGCCCGGGCGGCTTTCTGCCGCCTTCACCCGGAAATGCGGTCAGCCCACGGAATCTCATGAGGAAAGATCTCCAGCTATACGGAAAAATACAGGCCAGGCGCAAGGCCCTGGGGATGTCGCAGGAAGAACTCGCCCAGCGCATGGGAGTTTCCCGGCAGTCCGTCACGAAATGGGAAACCGGCCTTTCCGCTCCCGATCTCGACCGCCTGGTGGAGCTGGCCGATACCCTGGGCGTGAGCCTTGATTTTCTGCTGCGGGATCAGGTCGACGCGCCCGACGTGTCCGTTCCCTGCGGGGAACAGGGGGACGTGCCGCCTGCGGAGACACCCGCAGAGGAACGAAGCGAAAAGGAAGCCCTGCCTTCCTCTTCCATGAGCACGGCCGCCCGTCATATCGCTCTGGCCGCCGGAGTGCTTGTTTTTCTTGTGGGCGCGGGCGGTCTTCTGACCATGTGGATTTATTCCGAACTTTTTCCCGTGCAGCTTGTGGACGGCAGGGGCGGCGTACACACCGGTCTCTGGGGCTATGTGCTTGCGCGGGATGTGGAGGCACTTTTCTGGGCGGCGCTTGCGGCCATGGCCGCAGGAGCGGCGCTTCTCGGCGTGACGCTGAGGAAAGGAAAGGGTTGACATGCCGCGGCTCTGCCGCGCACGGCTTTTCCCCCGTTTCGTGCCGCAGCTTCGGCGCGAGGGGCCATGCGGCACGCCGGACGTGCCGTTTTTTTTTGCCGGATGCCCTTTCAAGGCTCCGGCCCTCTGCCGGAATATCAGGCGGCATCAGGCCTGCCGGGAAGGCATGGCTGCATCATGCCGTGCGCGTTTTTCTGCGGACGGCCCGGAAGGGTTCCGGTTCACACCAGCTCTTCCAGCATGTCCAGAAGCTGTTCGCAAAGTCCTCCGCCGAACATGGGCGAGCCGAACAGCGCCCGCCGCTGATCCACCAGAAGCTCGCGCGGGAGCATGCCCGGCGCGGAATCGGCCAGTGTGTCGGCCAGGCGGCGCGCCAGAAGCCAGCTCCTTGCTCCCTGCGAAAAGAGGGAAAAGGCCTGTTCAAAGTCATGGCGCCTTTCCTTCCACAGCCGGAGACGGCGCGCGTCAGGCGGAAGGCTGAGGGTGGTGGAAAGGGCGGCGTTCAGGCTGTTGAACTGCGCCCCGGGCACGCCGGAGCGCCAGCCGAGAAGCCAGCTGTTGCGCGGAAAGAGCAGTCCCAGCTCCCTGGCCAGGGCAATGAGGCCCTTCAGGGCGGTGTTTGCGCAAAGCAGGGTATTATCTTCCCACAGCACGGGCAGGGCATCGAAATTCAGCGCAGGCAGGGCATTCATGGCAAGGGAAGATCCGCACCAGGTGCGGAGAATGTGCAGGAACCATGAACCGGCCTGTTCCGAACCGGGGAAATCGGCCGGCGTTTCCAGGTGGCTGTAGCTCAGAAGCCAGCTTCCCCGGCCGAAGGTTCCGGCCACGGCGCAGGGGCGCCCGTCCAGCAGCGAAGGCCGCAGCGTGACGCCGTACATGGCGTTCCATTCCGCGAGAATGTCGGCGGGCATGGAGGCGTAGGGCATGTCGGCCACATAGAGGTCGGGGCCGGGGGCGCGGTAGCGCGCAAGCACTTCCACGGCATCGTTTTTTTCCGGTTCGTTGAAGCGGCCCGGCCACCATACGGGCAGAAGCGCTGTTTTTCCGGCAAGTTCCGGCGGGATGAGTGCGCTTTCCGAGGAAAGGGAGCAGGAAAAATGCCCGGAAACGAGATGCTGCAGGCGGTCGGTCATGCCGTCGCGGTTCCAGGGGCAGAGCCCCAGGTTGCCCGCAAGAGCCAGGCCCGCGCCGCCGCAGAAACCGACATAGCGCCCGCCGTTTCGCACGAAGCGCCGGACCTCTTCCGCACCCGCTGAGCCGAGGGCTTCGGCCTTGCGCCGCGCAGAACCTCCGGGCACCATGAGCATCTTGCCAGACAGTCCGGTCTGGGCTATGTCTAACCCTTTGAGTACACGGAAGGGAATGCCCGTCGAACGAACGGCGTGCAGCAGCAGATATCCCCAGATGTGGGAAGCGTCCCAGAGTATGGCGATCATGTTTCCCTCCGTGTCTATGCATACGCATAAGCCGCCCGTTCGGCAAGGGAAGGAGGCGGAAGGGGCATGACGGCATGCCCGGCCGCAGAGGACTCCGCAGCAGGCGGAGCGAGGCGGCCCTTTCCGCACGAACACGCATTTCTTATCGAGCGGCGAATTGTCAAACACTGGAGCCTTTCAATGCTGTCCAAAGCCTATGAACCGCAGGAAGTGGAAGCTCACTGGCGCAAACACTGGGAAGAAGCCAGAACCTTCACTCCCGACATGTCCGCCCCCGGCGACCCTTATTCCATCGTCATTCCTCCGCCCAACGTCACGGGCATTCTGCACATCGGCCATGCCCTGAACCAGACCCTTCAGGACATACTCTGCCGTCATGCCCGCCAGAAGGGTAAAAACGTCCTGTGGATTCCCGGCACCGACCATGCGGGCATCGCCACGCAGAACGTGGTGGAACGCGCCCTTGCCAAGGAAGGCAAGAAGCGCCACGACGTGGGCCGCGAAGCCTTCATTGAACGCGTGTGGGAATGGAAGAAGCAGTACGGCGGGCAGATCCTTGAACAGATCAAGGAACTCGGTTCCTCCGTGGACTGGACGCGCGAAGCCTTCACCATGGACGACAACCTGGCCCGCGCCGTGCGCAAGGTGTTCGTGCAGCTCTACAAGGAAGGGCTCATCTACAAGGGCAAGTACATCGTCAATTGGTGCCCGCGCTGCCATACCGCCCTTGCCGACGACGAAGTGGACCATGTGGATTCCAAGGGTTCGCTCTGGCATGTGCGCTATGACTTTGCCGACGGTTCCGGTTCCGTGACCATCGCCACCACCCGCCCCGAAACCATTCTGGGCGACTCCGCCGTGTGCGTGCACCCCGAGGATGAGCGCTACGCCGCCCTGGTGGGCAAGAAGCTCATCGTGCCCGTGGTGAACCGCGAAGTGCCCCTCATTGCCGACCGCTATGTGGACCGGGAATTCGGTACGGGCTGCCTCAAGGTCACGCCCTGCCACGATCCCAACGACTGGAATCTCGGCCATACCCACAACCTGGAATTCATTCAGGTCATCGACGACAACGGCAACATGTGCATGAGCGATGTGTGCGGCCGTTATGCGGGAATGAGCCGCGAGGAATGCCGCAAGGCCATCGTGGAAGAGCTGCGTGAAAACGGGCACCTCGTGAAGGAAGAGCCGCTTTCCCACAGCGTGGGCTGCTGCTACCGCTGCAAGACGGTCATCGAACCCTATGTGTCCGATCAGTGGTTCGTGGCCATCAGCAAGATGGCTCCTGCCGCCCGTGCCGCCGTGCCGGACAAGATCAAGATCTATCCCGAAAGCTGGACCAAGACCTACTACAACTGGCTGGACAATATCCGCGACTGGTGCATCAGCCGTCAGATCTGGTGGGGCCACCGCATTCCCGCCTGGACGTGCGCCGACTGCGGCGAGCTCATCGTGTCCGAGGAAGATCCGACGAAGTGCCCCAGGTGCGGAAGCACGAAGCTGGAACAGGACCCCGACGTTCTGGACACCTGGTTCTCTTCCGCCCTGTGGCCTTTCTCCACCATGGGCTGGCCCGAACAGACCGAAACGCTGAAGAAGTACTATCCCACCACCGTGCTGGTGACGGCCTTCGACATCCTGTTCTTCTGGGTGGCCCGCATGATCATGATGGGTCAGCACTTCATGGGCGAGGTTCCCTTCCGCGAAGTGTACATCCATGCCCTGGTGCGCGACGCGCAGGGCCGCAAGATGTCCAAGTCCCTGGGCAACGGCATCAACCCGCAGGACATGATCCGCAAGTACGGCGCGGACTCCCTGCGCTTCACCCTGGCCGCCTTTGCCGCCATGGGTCGCGATATCCGCATGTCGGAAGAGCGCATCGAAGGCTACCGCCATTTTGTGAACAAGGTGTGGAACGCCTCGCGCTTTGCCCTCATGAACCTTCCTGAACAGGGCGAACCCAGGGCCGTGGATCTTGGCGCGGTGAAGGGGCTGCACCACAAGTGGATTCTTACCCGCCTTGAGGAAATCAAGGTGGAAGAGGACGCCGCTCTGGAAAGCTACCGCTTCAACGACGCTGCCCAGTGCGTGTACAAGTTCCTGTGGAACGAGTTCTGTGACTGGTATCTGGAACTCATCAAGGCCGACATGAAGGAAGAAGGCCCTGCCAGGGAAGAAGCTCAGTATGTGCTTTACACCGTACTGCGCGAAACGCTCCTTCTGCTGCACCCCATGATTCCCTTCGTCACCGCCGAAGTGTGGGATTCTCTGCCCGGCCATGAAGGAACGGACATCGCCACGGAACTCTACCCCGCGGCGCGTCCCGAATGCGTGAAGCGCGCCGATGCGGACGCCATGATCTTCCTGCAGGAAGCCATCAGCGCCATACGCACCATTCGTGCCGAGCTGAACATCAAGCCTTCCTACAAGCTTTCCGTGGTGCTGCGCCCGGCAAGCGCCGAGCAGGCCGCTCTGCTGGAAGCCAACCGCGGCTTCTTTGAACTGGCCCGTCTGGAAAAGCTCACCATCGACCAGAGCGCTCACGCGCCCAAGGCTTCGGCCAGCAACGTGGTGCGCGGCTGCGAAGTCATCGTGCTGCTCACGGGCGCGGTGGACTTCCAGGCCGAACTGGCCCGTCTGGAAAAGGAAATCGGCAAGGTGGACAAGGATCTTGTGGCCCTCGACGGCAAGCTTTCCAACGAAAACTTCGTCAAGCGCGCTCCTGCGGAGCTTGTGGAATCCGAAAAGGCCCGTCAGGCGGAGCTCATCGACAAGAAAGCCAAGATGCAGGCCCTTCAGGTCCGCTTCAAGGAAGCCATGGAACAGGATTAATCCGTATTCCGGCTAAAAGTCACGCGGCCTTCGTCCTCTGCGGCGAAGGCCGCGTTTTTGTATGGCGCGACATGCTTTCCCCGCCCCCTGCTTACGCACCGGGAACATGCAGGAGAATTTCCCGTAAAAGGGCGTGAATGCCCCTGCGCCTTTGCGGAGAAACCGAGAAGCAGAGAAGACAGGCCCGCCTTCCTTTCCGATATGCCCGGCCGGAAGGCGGGCAGAGACAGGAAAGGGCCGCCGCTTCCTGGCGGAGCGGCGGCCCTTTATGAATGGACGGGACGGGGCAGGAGCGCCTACTTTCTGCTCCTGGCTATGGCCACCACCACACCGGAGAGAGCCAGCAGGCCGACGAGGTTGGGCAGGACCATGAGCCCGTTGAACATGTCGGACATGTTCCACACGAGGTTCACCTTGAGGCCGGAACCGAGCACGATGAAGAGCACCACAATGGCGGAATAGATCTTCACATACTTTGCGCCGAAGAGGGCCTTCACGTTGGCCTCGCCGAAGAAATACCAGCCGATGATGGTGGAAAAGGCGAAGAAGAACAGGCAGATGGCGATGTAGATATTGCCGAGGGAACCGAATACGGTGTCAAAGGCTATCTGGGCCAGTTCCGTGCCGGTGCTGCCGGAGTTCCACACGCCGGTGATGACGATGACAAGCGCCGTGCAGGTGAGCACCACGAAGGTGTCGATGAACACGCCCATCATGGCCATCATGCCCTGATCGTCGGGGTGGGCCACCTTGGCAAGAGCATGGGCATGGGGCGTGGAACCCATACCGGCTTCGTTGGAGAAGAGGCCGCGGGCCACGCCGTAGCGCATGGCTTCGCGCACGGTGATGCCGAGTGCGCCGCCGCCGGCGGACTGAGGATCGAAGGCCATGACGAAAATGGTCTTGAAGGCGCCGGGCAGGGCGGAAATGTTGGCGAAGATGATGATGAGGCAGCCGCCGACGTACAGAAGCGCCATGAGAGGCACGAGCTTTTCCATGACCCAGGCAATGCGCTTTGCGCCGCCGAGGAAGATGGCGGCGGAAATGAGCGCCACAATGATGCCCACGAGCACGGGGGAAACTCCGAAGGCGGTGCCGAAGGCCGCGCCTATGGAGTTGGACTGCACCATGTTGCCCATGAAGCCGAGGGCGAGGATGATGGCCACGGAGAAGAAGGCGGCAAGGGCCCGGCCGAAGGATCCGGTGAAGGCTGCGCGGATATAGTAGGCCGGTCCGCCGACGGTTTCGCCGCGCTCGTTGGTGCTCTTGTACTTCTGGGCCAGCACGGCTTCGGCATAGTTGGTGGCCATGCCGAAGAAGGCGCTGAGCCACATCCAGAAAATGGCGCCCGGGCCGCCTGCGGCGATGGCCGTGGCCGCGCCCGCAATGTTGCCCGTGCCCACCTGCGCGGCCACGGCGGTGGCCAGCGCCTGGAAGGAGCTCATGCCGGTATGGTCGGCGCTTTCGCCGTTCAGGGAAATATTGCTGAACAGACGGCGGAAGGCGAGGGGAAATTTACGAAGCTGGATGAAACGCAGGCGGATGGTATAAAAAATGCCCGTGCCGCAGAGCAGAAAGAGAAGGAGCCAGCCCCAGAGCACGCTGTTGACCGCATCCACTACCTGAGCGATGAATTCCATGGCACATGTCCTTCGGGCGGCAGTTCCTTCACGTTTTCGCCGCCCCGTTTCAGGGTAAAAAAAAGAGCAAATCCACATGATTTGCTCCAGAGAAAACGCTTAGGGATACGGCTGCAGGTTGCGCCCGACGGCAAGATCCTAAGCTCTGTCCTTTGGCCTGAGAGTTTCGGCTTTCGCCTTGCACCTTCGGCACCCAAACGGGATTCTCCAGAGCTCCCTCCGCTGCTAGTCGGCCTTGCGGCCTTCAAACAGTTTCTGCGGGAATGCTTCCGTAAGGAAGCGGGATGGAATCTAGTACGCTTTTGCCGGAATTGTCAATCCGCCTCTGCAGCATTTCCGCAACACTTCGGAATGGCTGCATAATATCTGTGTGGCGTTGTACAATGATGGCACAGAAAAGGCATGTCTTCCCCTCTGGAAGAGGGCGTTTTGTAAGGAAACAGCACTTTTTTCGCAAAGGAAGGCGGCTGAGGGCGGAACATGCGAAGTGGTCTGCTCTGCCCGCCCGCTGTTCCGGCGGGCGGAATGCGGCCGAAAGGTTCCGGAGTCTTTTGCGTGTATGGCGGGCTTTTTTTCGCACAGGGAGAAGCCTTTCTCAGCAAAAGGGGGGCGCACGCAGAAGGAAAATACGGGCTGCTCCCTTGCGCGTTTTGTGTTTTCCTGCCAGAGTCGGGGCAAAACAGGAGGATATGCCATGCTGCCCGTCATTTCTCCGCGCAAGGCCTTCGATATGCTGCAGAACGGGGAAGCCCGTCTTGTCGATGTCAGAGAAACTTCGGAATACGCCGAAACCTTTATTCCCGGGGCGCGCCTCGTGCCGCTGTCCATTGCGGAAGTGTATCCGCTCAAGGATGCCGACGCGCCGGAAAAACCTGTTGTCTTCTTCTGCCGTTCCGGCAACCGCACGGAAAAGAACGCCGATCTGCTCTCCCGTCTTGCCGGGGATACGCAGGCCTGGCAGATGGAAGGCGGCCTTTCCGGCTGGAAGAAGGAAGGCCTGCCTACCGAGGCGGGCCGCGCACAGTTCCCGCTTTTCCGCCAGATACAGATAGGCGCGGGCTCTCTGGTGCTGCTCGGTCTTCTGGGCGGCCTTGTCTGGACGCCCATGCTCTGGCTTTCCGCCTTTGTGGGCGCGGGGCTGGTGTTTGCCGGAGTCACCGGCTTCTGCGGCCTCGGCCTGCTTCTGGCACGCATGCCGTGGAATAAGCGCTGAGTTTTTGGGAGATCCCGCCGGCGGGATGCTCCGAAGCGCAAAAAAAGGGAAGGCGTTGCGCCTTCCCCTTTTTTCATCTCATGTGCGAAGCGTCAGATCTTCGCGGCGGTGAGCAGGTCGGCCACGGCGTCGCGCTTTTCCCAGGCAAATTCGGGAAGTTCGCGGCCGAAGTGGCCGTAGCAGGAAGTCTTGCTGTAGATGGGGCGCTTGAGGTCGAGGCGCTTGCAGATGAAGTAGGGGCGCAGGTCGAACACTTCGCGCACGATGTTCGTCAGCTGTTCATCGGGCAGCTTGCCGGTTTCGAAGGTGTGCACCAGCACGGAAACAGGTTCGGCCACGCCGATGCAGTAGGCAATCTGCACTTCGCAGCGGTCGGCAAGGCCGGCGGCCACGATGTTCTTGGCCACATAGCGGGCCATGTACGCGCCGGAACGGTCCACCTTGGAGGGGTCCTTGCCGGAGAAGGCGCCGCCGCCGTGGTTGCCCATGCCGCCGTAGGTGTCCTGAATGATCTTGCGGCCGGTGAGGCCGCAGTCGCCCATGGGGCCGCCGATGACGAAACGGCCCGTGGTGTTGATGAAGATTTCGCAGTTCTTTTCGTCGAAGTAGCCGGTGGGTTCCAGAATGGGACGGATGACTTCCTTCTTCACGGCCTCCACGATGTCGTCATGGCTGACCTTGGGGGAATGCTGGGTGGAGACCACCACGTTGTTGATGCGCACGGGCTTGCCGTCGACGTACTCGAAGGAAACCTGCGTCTTGCCGTCGGGACGGAAGAAGTCCACGATGCCGTTCTTGCGCACGCGGGAAAGCTGAAGGGAAAGCTGATGCGCCCAGTAGATGGGGGCGGGCATGAGGGTGTCGGTTTCGTTTGAGGCAAAGCCGAACATCATGCCCTGGTCGCCTGCGCCCTGATCCTCGGGATTTTCGCGGATCACGCCCTGGGCGATGTCGGGAGACTGCTTGTCGATGGAGGAGATCACGGCGCAGGTCTGCGCGTCGAAGCCCATGTCGGAGCCGATGTAGCCGATTTCACGGATGGTGCGGCGCACGATGGAGGGCAGGTCGGCATAGCCCTTGGTGGTGATTTCGCCGGCCACAATGGCCATGCCGGTGGTCACCAGCGTTTCGCAGGCCACATGGGAGTCGGGGTCCTGGGCCAGCAGGGCGTCGAGCACGGCATCGGAAATCTGGTCGGCCACCTTGTCGGGATGGCCTTCGGTGACGGATTCGGAGGTGAAAAGGTATCTGCCTTTAGAGGGGATCATGGTCTCTCCTTGAAGTTCACGGTACGCTCGGAGGCTGCGACAGGGGCTGGACGCCTTGAGCTGGGAGCGTCCAGAGAGGCATATCTTTATATCAAGTTATGGTAATATGCCGTTTCGGGGGATACTATACACAGGCCGGTGCAGACTGTCCAGCGCCTTGACGGGATAACAGGGGAAGGCTATCCCTGAAAGAAAAGGAAAACAGAAGGATGGCTCCAGGCACGGGCCGTAGGGTCCTCCTGCTTCAATGCCTGCCGGGAGTTTGTCATGCAGCCGTTCTATCAGGGAAAAATCGACAATTTCTGCGCCATGTACGCGGTGCTCAACGCCCTTCAGGTGCTTTTCAACCTGGGGCCGCTGCAGGCCCGCAGAATTTTCAACCGTGTGCTTCTGGCGCAGTCCGCCGATGCCGGAACGTTCAGCAGGATTCTTGAACACAAGACCGACTATCTGGCGCTGGTGGATTATATGCTCGACGACGTGCGCAGGAATGAATTTCCCGCGCTTTCCGTCCGCGCGCCGTTTCAGGCGGACACTCCCTGTGAAGTGGTGTGGGAAACGCTTCGTTCCTGTGCCAGGCCGCCCATGCCCTTTGTTTCCATTTTCCGTTTTCTCCGCATCGCTCCGCCCTCGGAAAAGCCCTATGTGGATCACTGGACGGTGGGGCACTACATGGACATGGAAGGGCTGCATTTTCTGGACTGCAGCCTGGAGGCGGGCGCGCTTTACTGCCTGCCGTATGCAAAGCTCACCGACGCGTGGCGGCCGCTCAGCCGCGAGTATGTGGTCATTCCGCCCGAAAGCGTGCGCGTACTTTCCCACGCCCGGTCCTTCGGGCTTCCCGTGTAGGCGTATCCGCCCGGGCCTTTCTTTTCCAAGGGGCTCAGGCCGAGTATACGATGCGTGCAAGTTGTGGCATGATGGGTGCATGGGAAGCAGCCCCGTTTTTTTCGGAGCAGCTGAAGTTCCTGCGTCCGGGTCTGTTTCCCGGACTGTGACATATAAAAAAGGTTGACGGCAGAGTATGGCGCTTACCTCACGGCAGAAAATGGGCGCGGCCGCCCTTATCATGGCGTTCAGTGTTCTTGTTTCGCGTTTCATGGGGCTTTTCCGCGACAAGATCATTTCCTGGCAGTTCGGTGCAGGGGGCGAGGCCGACATTTACTTCGCGGCCTTCGTCGTTCCGGACTTTCTGAACTATCTGCTGGCGGGGGGCTATGTTTCCATTACGCTCATTCCGCTGCTTTCCAGGCGTTTTGAAGAGGACGAGGCCGACGGCTGGCGATTCTTCGGCACGGTGTTCTGCTGGGCCACTCTTTCCATAGGCGTGCTTTCGGTGCTGGCGTGGATCGCCGCGCCCGAACTTGCCCCGCTGGTTGCGCCGGGCTTCAATGCCGCCCAGTGCGAACGGCTCTCCTCCTTTCTGCGCATCGTGCTCCCCGCCCAGGTCTTTTTCCTGCCCGGAGCCTGCCTTTCGGCCATACTCTACATCCGTCATCAGTTTGCGGTTCCGGCGCTCATGCCGCTTCTGTACAACGGCTGCATCCTGCTCTTCGGCGTGGGGCTGCCGTATCTTGGCCTTGTGCAGGGCATGGAAGGCTTCTGCTGGGGCGTGCTCGCCGGCGCGGCCGTGGGAGCTTTTCTGCTTCCCCTCGTCACGGTGCGTGCGGGCGGACTCAGCTTCGTGCCCGGCCTTGTGCACCCGCTCATGAAGAAATTCCTGCTCATGGCCCTGCCGCTCATGATAGGGCAGTCCGTGGTGGTGCTCGACGAGCAGTTCGTGCGTATTTTCGGAAGCCTTGCCGGTGAAGGCGCCGTGAGCCTGCTCAACTACGCGCGGCGCATCATGATGGTGCCCGTGGGCGTGGTGGCTCAGGCGGCGGGCGTGGCCTCCTTCCCCTTCCTGGCCTCCCTTGCGGCGCACGGCAACATGGAGGAATTCCGCTCCACCCTCGGCCGCACCATGAGAAACAGCATGATCGTGGCCATTCCCGTGACGGCCTGGATGATTACCGCCTCCGGTCCCGTGCTGGGCTTCATTTTCGAGGGCGGCAGCTTTTCCGTTTCCCATACCGCAGGCGCGGCCCCGCTTCTGCAGATCATGATGCTGGCCGTTCCCTTCTGGCTTCTGCAGCAGGTGACCGGGCGCGCCTTCTATGCCGTGCAGGACACGCTCACCCCCGCCGTGGTGGGTACGGTGGCCACGCTTCTGGCCGTTCCGGGCTATCTGGTGTTCATTCCTCTCATGGGGGCGCGCGGCGTGGCGCTCGTCACCACGGTCTGCGTGGCGGCGTACGCGCTGGTGCTGCTCTTCATTGCCGAAAGGCGCTTTGCCCGGGGAGCCTTTGCCGGAATATGGGGCACGGCGTGGCGCAATGCGCTCATGTCCATGCCCGGATGCGGCATCATGCTTGCCGTGATGCACGACGGCTTCCATCTGCTTTCCGGTCTGCATCCGCTGCTTCAGCAGTTCCTCGTGCTTCTTGTGGGCGGGCTGCTGTTCGTGGGTTCGTGGCTGGTGCTTTCCTGGTTCTTCCACCGCGATTATTTCTATGTGGTGGCTTCCCCCTTCCTGCGGCGCATGCGGCGCGCCGGACAACGCTGACGGAGGACATCCATGAACGTCGTACGCGCAAGCCATGCAGGCTTCTGCATGGGGGTGGCCCTTGCCCTGCACAAGCTCGACACCATAGTGGCGGCACGCCCCGGTGAGCGTGTGGCCACGCTCGGGGAAATCATCCATAATCCGCAGGTGCTGGAAGACTACGCACGCAAGGGCGTGCACTGTCTGCACTCCGTGGAGGAGGCCGAAGCCGACATGTCGGTGCTCATCCGCGCCCACGGCATCACGCGGGACGTGGAGGCGGAACTTCGCAGGCGCTGCGCGCGGGTGGAGGACGCCACCTGCCCCCGGGTGAAGAACGCTCAGCTCGCCATAGCCGAAGCCACGGCTTCGGGGCGGGAACTTCTGCTCTACGGCGAGGCGGAGCATCCCGAAGTACGCGGCCTCATTTCCTATGCAGCCGGGGAAAGCCGCATTTTTTCCTCTCTTGAGGAAATGGAAGCCATGCTGGAAAAAACGCCTCCGGAAGGCAGGGCCGTGGTGCTTGCGGCCCAGACCACGCAGGACAGACTGATTTTCGACGAGATGCACCGCCGCCTCGTGCAGCGTCTGGGTTCCTCTCTTGTGGTGCTCGACACCATCTGCGACGCCACGCGCGAACGCCAGGAGGAAGCCGGTGAGATTGCTGCGCGCGTGCAGGCCATGGTGGTGGCGGGCGGCAAATCCAGCGGCAATACGCGGCGCCTTGCGGAACTTGCCAGAATGCGCGGCGTGCCCACGGTGCTTGTGGAAACGGCCGATGAGCTGAACGCGGCGGATTTTGCCGGTGTGCGCACGGTGGGCCTCACCGCCGGAGCCTCCACCCCCCGGTACATCATCGACGAGGTGGAACGAAGGCTGCGCGACATGGAGTGATCCTTTTTGCGGGAAGCGTTCCCCGGGAAAGGCGACGGGCCTTTTGTCATGGAGGCCTGCGGGAAAGGTGTTTCCTGCGGCGGAGGGGGCGCAGGGCCCGTGCTCCGTGCGCAAGGCCCGGGCAAGGAGCAGCAAGTTTCCTGCAACATATTGTAACAGGAAAAAAGGTGCGTTCATTCCCGCTCCCGGCTATAGTCGATGCAGACTCTCCCGGAGGATACTGCCATGCCCGATACCGAAAATTCCCAGATGCCTTCTCTGTCCCTGCTGGTGGTCGACGACGATCAGGATATACGCGACCTCATGGCCGACTACCTGCGCCAGCATGGTTTCCTGGTGCGTGTGGCCGACGGCGGCAAGGCCATGTTCGAGAGCCTTGAGCAGGAAAAGCCCGACCTTATCGTTCTTGACATCATGATGCCCGGCGAGGACGGCCTTTCCCTCTGCCGCAGGCTGCGCGCCGCAGAGGGCCTGTCTTCTGTTCCCGTCATTTTCCTTACCGCTCTCGGCGATACCGCCGACCGCGTGGTGGGGCTGGAACTCGGGGCCGACGACTATGTAGTCAAGCCCTTCCAGCCGCGCGAGCTTCTGGCCCGCATCCGCGCCGTGCTGCGTCGTTCCGGCAGGGTGGCCGATGTGTCGGCCGATGCCGGCCGTCCGGAAAAGGCGTATCATTTCAGCGGCTGGACCCTGGATGTCTCGGCCCGCCACCTCATTGCGCCCGGAGGCATGGTGGTGAACCTGAGCGGTGCGGAATACCGGCTGCTCACCATTTTCCTGGAACACCCGCAGAAGGTGCTCAGCCGCGACTTCATTCAGGATGAGCTTCAGGGGCAGGAAACCGACCGCAGTCCCTTCGACCGCAGTCTCGACGTGCAGGTCTGCCGCCTCCGTGCCCGCCTGCGCGATACCGGCGACGGCGACAAGGGCCGCGAGAACAAGCTCATCAAAACCGTGCGCGGTGACGGCTATGTGTTCACCAGCGCCATCACGGCGGAATGACCATGGCTGCGGGAAGCCGGAGCATTTCTTCGCAGGGCAGGGGATTTCTTGCCCGCCTGCGCCGTTTCTTTGCGCGGATGTCGCCCGATTCTCTCTTTGCGCGGCTTATTCTCATTTTTTCCGGCGGCTTCTTTGCCATGCTCCTGCTCACCACCATCTACGCCGGAGAATCGCGCCACTTCTATTTCATGCGCGGGCTCATGGCTGACCGCGCGCGCCGCATGGCCGAAGTGGCCGCCCTTCTGGACGCCACCTCGGCGGAAATCCGCTTCGTGCTGCGCGAGCAGTTCAACAGCCGGGGCTTCTTTGTCAGCTTTACCTCTTCCTGCCCCACGCTTACCGTGAACGATGAGGACCTGCGGGAAGCTTCCGTGCTCATGGAATACATGCTCAACCTTTCCCTTTCCCGTCTGTACGGCGACAGCAGGCCGCATCACGGCAGGATGATGCATGCGGAAAAAAGGCTCGACGATGTGCCGCGCCGCGCCATGCTGGCGGTGAGGGAGCTGAACCTGCCGAGCCCCATGGAATCCTTCGGGCAGTCGGTCTGCCAGTATTTTTCCAAGTCCAAGAGAACGCGGGGGCCTTCCGTGTATCAGGCCACGGCCGTGGTGCCTCTGCACGACGGCACCTGGGTGGTCATCGAGGATTCCGCCCCCGGTTATCCTCCCATGCCGTACTTTCCCTTTACCAGCATCATTGCCATTGAAATATTCTTCGTGGCCATCAGCCTGCTGGCGTTCTACCTGTGCGTGAAGCCTCTGCGCAGGCTGGCCCGGGCCGCCGACCGTTTCGGCCGCGACATCAGGACCCCGGCTCTGCCGGAAACAGGGCCCAGCGAGGTGCGGGAGGCCGCGCAGGCCTTCAACCGCATGCAGACGAGCATACGCGAATTTCTGGATGAGCGGGAACGCACGCTGGCCGCAGTGTCCCACGATCTGCGCACGCCGCTCACCCGCATGCGCCTGCGCGTGGAGCAGCTCGACGAAAGCCAGCGGGGGCCGCTTCAGAAGGATATCGGCGAACTTCAGCAGATCATGGATACCACCATCGACATTGCGCGCAGCAAGAGCGAGAATGTGGCCATGGTGGATGTGATGTCGCTTATTGAAAGTCTTGTGGAAGACCGGCAGGACATGGGTATGGACATCCGCATGGAGGACAGGCTCCAGAATCCCGACGCCATGTTCTCCATCCGTCCCCTTGCCGCAAGACCTTTGAGTATGAAACGCTGCCTTGCCAACCTTATGGACAACGCCCTCCGCTACGGGGGCGGGGTCGTGGTGGATGTGGTGGACGGGGATGACATGCTCTCCGTCATCATTTCCGACAGCGGGCCCGGTATAGCGGAAGCGGAACTGAAGAAGGTGTTTGAACCCTTCTACAGAGTGGAGCGCTCGCGCAACCGCAGTACCGGCGGCACCGGTCTCGGGCTTTCCATCGCGCGGAGCATGGCCCGCATGCACGGCGGTGATGTGACGCTGGAAAACCGTCCCGAAGGAGGTCTGCGCGCCACGGCCACGTTCAGCAGGAAGCAGAGCGTGAAATAAGGAGGAGTAGCCTATGTATCGTTTTTTCCTGATCGCCCTTCTTTGTTCGATGTTCGCCCTTGCCGGGTGCGCGCCGCCTCCGCATCACCATCATGGAGGCCCCGACCGCAATGCCCGGTACGACGCGCCGCCGAGAAGGCCTCCTCATGAAGCGCCCCACATGGATTACTGGGGCCCGAGGTGGCACTAGAAACGGTGTGAAAACGGCCTCTGCGCCGCAGGTGACGCTCCCGGGGCGGGAATTTCTTCCCCGGGGAGCGGATGCACCTGTGTCATGCCGTGAAAAAAGCGTTTTCAGGAGTCTGTCATGAGAGTGTTTCCCCTTGTGCTGAGCTGCCTGTTCCTCGCCGGCTGCATGCCGGTCTATGATGACTATTACTCACCTCCGCCGCCTCCGGGGCATGTGTACCATGCGCCGCCTCCCCATGTGGTGCATCGTCCGCCGCCTCCTCCGCGCCCGAAACCCGCGGTACGGCCGCCGGCTCCCCGTCCGAAGCCTGCGGTAAGGCCCCCCGCCCCCCGGCCCAGACCTGCGGCGGTACGGCCTGCCGGGCGTCCGCCCAGACCGGAAGTGCATCGTCCTGCGCCTGGGCCGGGCAAGCCCGCGGCTCATCGGCCCGCCGATCCGCCCAAGAGACACGATGCTCCCCGGCCGAGGCCCGGCGGTCCCGGTCCGCGCTGATCTGTCGGAATAAAAAGCCCTGCGATACGGTTTTCAGGCAGACAGGAGGCGCAGATGCCGGCTGCGGCCGCATTCCGCCGTTTTCTGCCTGAGAGAGCAGCAGGGCGGCAACAGACTGTTTCCCCGCAGTTTTTCAGGAGAGAACCATGAAAGTATTGCCCATAGTGCTGAGCTGTCTGCTCCTTGCCGGATGTGTTCCCCCTCCCTCGCATGATTACGACGGGCACAGGCCTCCGCCTCCGCCGGCGTCGCATCGTCCGCCTGCGCCGAAGCCTGCCCTGCAGCGTCCCGCTCCCCGGCCGGAGAAGCCGCATCCCGCAGGGCCTGCAGTGCAGAAGCCCGCGCCCCGGCCCGACAGGCCCGCCGTGCAGCGGCCTGCGCCTTCTTCCAGACACGAACCTTCCCGTCCCGCCCCGCGACCGGAACACCGCAGATAACGCCTGTTCCGATATCATGCAGGCATGGACAAAGCCCCTTCGTTCCCGTGAACGGAGGGGCATTCAACACCTGGTGATCACATGAGATTCCGTACCCTGTTCTTTATCTGCGCCCTGCTTTTTCCCCTCACCTCCGAAGCCGCGTATGCTCCCCGGGCGCTGACGGAGCGGCAGCAGGCCAGAGTCACGCCTGCGGTCAAGGCCGTGGAGGCCGTGGCTCCCGCCGTGGTGAACATTACGAGCACGCTGGTGGAGCGCCGCTCCTCCCGTGAGCTTACGCCCTTCGATTTCTTCTTCGGCATGCCCGGCCGCGATCTGCGTGGGGAGGCCATAGGTTCCGGCATCATCATCGACGGCCGCCGTTCCCTTGTGCTTACCAACGCCCATGTGGTGAACGGCGCCTCCGAGATTTCCGTGCGCCTTCTCGACGGACGCACCTTTTCCGCCGATGTGGTGGGCGCCGAGCCTGATTTCGACATCGCCGTGCTCCGCCTCAAGGGCGCCAGGGATCTGCCTTCCGTAGCCATGGGCGATTCCACCGACCTCATGCCCGGGGAGAGCGTCATTGCCATCGGCAACCCCTACGGATTTTCCCATACCGTGACCACGGGCGTCATTTCCGCGCTGGATCGCACCATAGAAGCCGAAGACGGCGTGTTTACCGACCTGATTCAGACCGACGCCGCCATCAACCCCGGCAACAGCGGGGGGCCGCTGCTCAATATTCTGGGCGAACTTGTGGGTGTGAACACCGCCATCTACGACAAGGCGCAGGGCATAGGTTTTGCCATTCCCATCAGCAAGGCGCGGCGCGTGGTGGATGAAATCCTCGATCAGGGCCATGTCAGCACGCCGTGGCTTGCCCTCATCGGGCAGAACGTGGATCCGCGCACGGCGCGCTACCTGCGCCTGCCTGAGGCGGAAGGCCTGCTGGTGACGGAGGTGTTCAAGGACGGCCCGGCGGAAGAGGCGGGCATACGTCCCGGCGATGTCATCACGGAGCTGGGCGGCAACCGTGTCTCCGACCGCGATAAGTTCCTTTCCCTGCTGCGCAATCATCAGCCCCATGCCCCGGTGACGCTGAAGGTGTGGCGCGACGGCAGGGAAAAGACCTTCAACCTGAAGACGGCGGACTTTGACGACAGAACGGCGGAAGATCTCGCCCTGCGCCGCTGGGGCATGACGGTGAAGGACGGGCGGAACGGCGCCGTGGTCGCCAGGGTCCGGGATCAGTCTCCGGCACAGCGGCTGGGCCTGCAGAAAGGCGACTCCATTGCCGGTATTTCCGGGCGGAGCATACGCTCCCGCAGGGATTTTCTCGATTCCTTCCGCCGCGATTTTCTCAAGCGGCAGGTTCTTCTTCAGGTTCTGCGGGGAAATCGTCTTTATCAGGTGCGCATGGGGCTGTAGGGTGCAGCGGTGCGTTGCGTTGCGTCCGCAAAAACGTTAGAATGCCTCATCCCTTTTTCAGGAGTAAGGTATGAACCATTTCCGTCGTCTTTCCCTGGCATTCTGTGCGGTGTTGCTTTTCGCCGCGGCGGTCCTCACCGGCTGCATGGCCCAGAACAATGTCCGTCTGCTGTATAATACCAGCGGTTCCGCGGTGCTGCCCGTATCCACGGCTCCCCGTGTGACCGTGGTGGTGTTTGAAGATCAGCGCGGCCGCCTCGACATAGGCGCCCGCAAGGACGGCAGCCCCTTCCAGCCCAGCTCCAGCGTGGCCGAGTGGGTGAGCCAGTCTCTGGCCGACGAACTGGCCCGTCAGGGCGCTCAGGTTTCCGTGGCTTCTTCCATGGCGCAGGCTCAGGCCGGTCAGCCCGACTACATCGTGGGCGGCGTGGTGGAACGCGTGTGGCTTACGGAAAAGAGCCTCAGCACCTATAACGCCGTCATCCGCATCCAGACCCGCCTCTACAGCCAGAAGAAGGCTGCTGTGACCAAGAGCTTTGCCTCCCAGCAGGAAAAGACCGGCATCCCCGGATCCTCTCTGCCGGAGGAAACGCTTTCCAGCACCCTGGCTGATGTGCTCAACAATGCGTCCATGTCCATCATGGGCGCCATGCGCTAGTCGTTGTTCCTTCTGCGCCGCGCGGAGTGTTCCGCGCGGCTTTTTTTGTCTTTTTTTTGCTCAGCGGGAGAGGGAGTGCGTACATGAGACCGGTTCTTGTGAAAGCCTACGGGGCGCTGAACCCGGCCACGGAAGAAACCCTGCGCGCCGTGCGCGCCGTGCTGGAAGACTGGTATATTCCCGAGGCCGTGGAGCTTTCGGGCGACCTTCTGCGCATCAGCTACGAAGGGGAGGTCTTCCCGGATGAGGAAGTGGTGGAGGCGCTCAAACCCTTTCTCTGTGACGAGAGCGAAGGCAAGCTCGACATCCTCGACCTTGAGGCGTGGACGCTGCACCGTTATTTCTTTGCTTACGGCCGCCTGCGCGACCATACCGCCACGCTGGACAAGGCGCTGGAGGCCTGTTCCATGCACTAGGGGCTGTCTCTAAATAGTTTACTGGAGCCAAATAAGGCATGATGCCAGCATGACAGATGCTTTAAAAGTTATGGCCAGCTTATCATACCGAGTAGCAACTCTGCGAAATGATTTAAGCTTGGCAAAAAAACATTCAACAAGATGGCGCTCTTTGTATACATGACTGTCATACTCTCGTTGAATCCGTCGGCCTGGCATTGGCGGAATGACCACTTCGTGATTTTGGCGTTCCGCCAATGCCAGTAGCTTATTGGCATCATATGCTCTGTCCGCAAGGAGCTTTTCTGCCAGTAACCCTTCTATCAGGTCACATGCGGGAACAATGTCATTTACATTCCCTGCGGTAATGTGAATGCGCAAAGGATTGCCGAGGGCGTCAACCACAGCGTGAACCTTGGTGGTTAATCCGCCTTTACTGCGACCGATCTGCTGATGGAAGTGCCCCCTTTTGCGCCGGTAGCGTGTTGGTGCAGCCTGATAAAGGTGGCGTCAATAATTATAGCATCAGGATCGGCGTTTATGGATAACATTCGAAGAATGTCATCCCAGACTTCAAGTTTAGCCCATTGGAGGAAGCGTTTATGTACCGTTTTCCAAGGCCCGAACTCTGGATGCAAGTCCCGCCATGGCGCTCCTGTTTTCATGAGCCACAGGATGGCGTTAAACATCAGACGGTCATCCTTACGTTTGCGGCCTCTGGTTTCCGTACGGGGCTTTACCAGCATAGGCCCGATTATGGCCCATTTTTCGTCTGAAATGTCGTGTCTGCTCATGCCAGACATCAAAACAACAGAAAGAAGAAAAGTCGAGAACTTATTTAGAGACAGCCCCTAGGGCAAGCTCGACTCCGTCAGCCTTTATACATGAGTCCTTCATGTCCGGGGGGCGGAAATCGCATTGCCCGTGATGTCAAAAGTATGGTGCTGCTGCGCTTTCTTCCTCTCTATCTTGTCGGATTACAGAAGAGAGAAAGAAGAAGTCTGTGATGTGCGCGTGCACGATGCTTTTTTCTGAGTTGTCACGGTATCCGGTGCAGTACTTGTCAAGTTTTTCTTGGCTGGAAGATTGTGTTCCGCATATCCCGCAGAAAGGTATTTCCATCCGGCTCTGTTCAAGAGCCGGATTTTTTTATGCGTTTCCTGGGGACTGGAGCCGGACATTTGCAACCGTGATGTTCGTTGTTCTGCGGACAGAGGAACAGTCATGGATGTTTTTCCTAAACAAGGCCGTATTTTTGAAGTTTTCTGACGACGGTTGCCTGATTGCATCCCAGAATTTCTGCGGCGCGCCTGGTAGAGGAGTACTGGCGCATCACATCGGACAGGAGTTTTTTTTCGCTTTGTTCCACGGCTTCTTTAAGTGTGGGAAAGTTTGTTTTTTCTGGAGGGCACTGCTGCTCCGTAATGTAGGATGGAAGAAACTCCGTTCCAATGATGGCATATGGGCAGAGAACAACGGCATGTTCTATGGTATTTTCCAGTTCGCGCACGTTTCCAGGCCATGAATATCCCTGAAGACAACGAAGTACGGCTCTAGAAAGATGTTTTGAAGTGTTGTATTTTTTATTAAATACAACCATAAAGTGTTTTACAAGAGGAAGAATATCATTTGTTCGTTCACGCAGTGGAGGTATATGGAGCTTGATTACATTGAGTCGGTAGTACAAATCTTCCCGGAATTTTCCTTCGCTTACCAGATTTTCCATCGGTTGGTTGGTAGCGGTGATGAATCTCACGTTCAGATCACGCATTTTTGTGCCCCCGACGCGCATGATCTGGCGATTCTGTATACAGCGCAACAGCTTTATCTGGACGGAGTAGGGCATGTCCCCTACTTCGTCCAGAAAGATGGTGCCGTTGTTCGCCATTTCCAAAAGCCCCATCTTTGATGTCGTCGCATTGGTAAATGCACCTTTTTCATAGCCGAACAGCTCTGATTCAATAAGATTTTCAGGAATGGTGGCACAGTTGATGATCATATAGGGTTCATTGGCCCTGGGGCTCAGTTTGTGTATCTGATAGGCGATGCCGTCCTTGCCTACGCCGGTTTCACCCAGAATCATGACGGTCGCTTCGCTTTTTGCCACGCGCGGCAGAGATTCCATAATAACATTCATCTGTTCACTGGCAACAACAAACTCTTTGGTCTTTATTTCATCCATTTCAGTGATGACATTTTTTTTCTTTTCTTTCTGAGACGCGTTTTTTGTTGCTTCTGCAAATTTTCCAATTCCTATAATATATTTAATTTTATTATTAAAATCCATAAGTGGATATGAAGCGAGAGAAAGTTTGTTTCCTGTTTTACTCAGTGAAAGAGTATAGGCAATTTTTTTTGTGCGCAGAGTTTCCACCAATGCCTGATCGGTAACAAATCCATTATCGGCAAGTGAAATAATATTGTGTCCGATAAGAGATTTTGGTTCTTCGCCATACATGGATATGATGGCGTTATTAGCAAAAAGTATGTCTCCTTTGCCGTTATTGATCCATATGGAAAAATCCACATTGTTGGCCAGTTCTTTCAGCGTGTCCTTGTTTTCCAGCAGGAATCTTTCCAGCTCGTCCATTCCGGTTCCTCCGTGGGTACCTTTTGATGCATGTGCGCATCGAAGAAAATAAGAAAATATTTTATATTATATTGAAATATAATTATTTTTATAAAATTTTACGAATATTTTATGATGCATTTTGATAAAATGTCAAAGGAGAAATTCTTTGCGTGAAATTATTTTAAATAAATAATATTAATATATTATAAAAATATTTGTCTTTTTTGAGTGATGCAGAAAAATGAGCTTTTTCCTTTTATTTGTGTAAAAAAGTGCATGTCTCATGCAGAGAAATTCTTGAAAAAAAATAATATAACTATGTTATTTTATTATTTTTTTTAAAAATGATACGCGCGGAGGGAAATTGGTATCTTTTTTGCAAGGGGACAGATGAGTGTTTTTTTTGCTTCCGGTTTCCTCCGGACAGAGTCACTTTTTAAAGAAGGACTTGAGCAGAATGATCATTGATTTTCGTGTACGTCCCCCCATTCCCAGCTATTTGAATTCAGGAGCATTCCATGTATGGACCGACCCGGAACTGGGCTATCAGTGCCAGTGGGAAGGGCGCATAAAGGATCCGTCCATGGACGGTGACATGGATGCCTTTGTACGGGAAATGGATGAAACCGGCATAGATATCGCGGTGATTATCGGCCGGATGAGCAAGTCGAACGACAAGGGCAGCGGGAATATCACGGCGGACGAACTGGATGCCGTGTGCAAAAGGTATCCCGGGCGTTTTATCGGCATGCCGGCGCTTGATCCTCAGGATGAGGATGCCTTTGCGCAGATAGACCATGCTCTGGAACTCGGTATGCCGGCCATCTGCATGGAACCGTTCTGGTGTCAGACTCCCATGAATCTGAACGACAGGCGACTTTTCCCCATTTACGAATACCTTCAGGAAAAGCGCATGCTGTTCAATACGACGCTGAACTTTAACTGCGGCTATCATTCCTCGACCAACGATCCCTTCCATCTGGAAGAGGTGGCCAAGGCGTTTCCCGATCTGCCCATCCTCGTGACGCATGCCTGCTGGCCCCGTGGTGTGGAACTTATGGCCATCGCCGTACGTTACCCCAATATCTATCTCGTTCCCGAAAGCTACGTCTACTTCCCGTTCGTAAATACCGTAAAGGACCAGATGATCATGTATAACCACATGTTACAGGATCAGGTGCTTTTCGGTAGTTCTTATCCCATCCGCGGATTCAAGCAGTCGCTGGAGCATTCGCTCGCTCTGGACTGGCTGCCCGGCCCCAGAGAGAAGTTTCTCTGGAAGAATGCGGCTCGTCTTTTGAAGCTGAAGCTGACCCCTGCCGACGTCTGATCGGATGCCTGTTTTGCATGTTCCATCCTGGAGGTTTCTATGATTATCGACTTTCGTGTTCGTCCTCCTTTCAAGAGCTTTCGTGAAACCGGGTTGTTCAAGGCCTGGATATCTCCGCCTCCCGGTCCCTTCACGCTGATGTCTGAAGGTCGCGAATATGTTCCTTCCGTGGTGACCGGGGACTATGGTCAGTTCATGGCAGAAATGGATGAGGCCGGAATTGATCTCGGTGTCATCGTCGGGCGCTTCACCAAGACGACGTCCGTCGGCTCGGGCAACGTCACGCCGGAAGAGATTCTGGACTTCATGAACCTGTATCCCGGTCGTTTTCTCGGCATGCCTGCTCTTGATCCGACCGCACCTGATGCGCTGGCTCAGATTCGCCGGATGAAGCGCCTGGGTATGAAAGGCATCTGTGTGGAACCGTTCTGGCTGGATAAATGCTACCGCGTCAACGATCCGTCGCTCATGGATTTCTACCGCGCCGTGGCGGACGAAGGGCTTATCCTCGTGATTACCCTGAACTGGCTGTGCGGCGAGGACACGAGTTGGAACGATCCCAAGAATATTGAGGATATTGCCATCGCGTGTCCGAACATGCCCATTGTCGTTCCTCACTCCTGCTATCCCAAGCTGGTGGAGTTCATGGGCATATGTGTTCGCTATAAGAACATCTATTCCCTGCCCGACAGCTATTTTTACTTCCCCTTCATCAACACTGTGGATGACCAGATCATGATGTACAATCATATGCTGCAGGATCAGGTGCTGTACGCCAGCTCCTACCCCATCCGGGGACTCAGCCAGGCCCTGCGCGAATCTCTGGATCGTCCGTGGCTGCCTATTCCCCGTGAAAAGTTCCTCTGGCGCAACGCCGCCCGCCTGCTGAACCTCAAGCTGACCGTCGGCAACTGAGCAGATTCGTGACATGGACGGGGCGGTCTGCTTCGGCAGGGCGGACCGCTCCTTTCTGGCAACAGTGTCGCCAGCCGCAGGTGAACGTATTTTTCTGCCGCCGGGGCAGTCCGTATGCGTTCATGCTGTCGGAGAGTCGTTATTCAATACATCTTTTTATTCTTCGCAATCATCGGTTCAAGGAGCTCCCATGCGGGTCGTCGCCATTAACGGAAGTCCACGAAAGAACTTCAATACCGCAACATTGCTTCAGTACGCCTTGAGAGGGGCGGAAGAAGCCGGTGCGGAAACGGTCATGTACCATATCGGAAGTATGAATTTCAGTCCCTGCAGAAGCTGCTTTGCCTGTAAAAGCAGAAAAAGGCCTCAGGATGGCATGTGTGTATTAAATGATGAACTGACGCCTATTTTAAAAGATGTTATCAATGCCGATGCCGTAGTATTTGGCTCTCCTATATATTTTTATACTGAATCCGCTGGCTTCAGGGCTTTTCTGGAACGACTCCTTTTTCCTCTTTCCAGGTATACAAAGGATGACCGTTCCCTGTTTAAAGGAACGAAGCCGGTAGCTATGGTTTATACCATGAATATCACAGATGATGAGGTGATCGCGAGGAAAAGTCCTTTTCCTCCGCCTTTCTCATTGGATATCACGGTAAAGACGGAATATTTTTTCAGGAGGGCTTTCGGCATGTGTCGTACCCTGTTGAGTACGGACACCATGCAGGTGAAAGATTACAGTGCGTATTATATGGAGATGTTTGATGCTGCAGAAAAGCTCAGACGTCATGAAGAAGTGTTCCCTCAAGACTGTCAGAAGGCTTTTCTTCTGGGCAAGTCGCTCGTGGAGAAAGCCTCATAGAGAATGTAAAGGGGAATTTACGTGGGAAAAATTTTAAGGATTCTTGATTATGCGATAACCGGTGTTGGTGTCCTTTCACTATTGTTACTTATTATTATTGCTTTTATTCAGGTTCTGTTCAGATATATTTTTCACAATGCGCTTCCGTGGCCTGAAGAAGTATGCCGTTTCATATTTATTATTCTTGCTTATGCGGGAATGGCCATGACCATGAGGAGCAACGGACATCTTCGTGTGGACGTCGCTATTTCTTTTGCAAGCCGTCCTGTAGCAAAGTTTCTTAATGTACTTACTCTTATATGTACATGTATATATTGTATGATTGGTGGATGGCTTACATATGAAATGCTTATTGCCATACGAGATATGGAGCAAATGGCATCAACAGTAAATGTGGCAATATATGTAACCTGGATTCCTATTCCTGTCTTTCTTGTGCTTACCGCCGTATACGCATTGTTGCAAATCTATGCCTGCCTGGCAGGTACCGATATCAGCAAAATGGAAGGAAATTAGATCTATGGATCCGGTTCTCATCACACTGTTTTCTGTTCTCATCATCGGGCTGGTGTTGTCTCTGCATATAGGTGCCGCCATCGGTCTTGCCGTACTGGCTGCCATCTGGGTAGGAGATCTTGAACCGGCGCTGTTTTCTCAGAAGCTGTACTCCGTATTCAATTCCTTCCCGTTGCTTGCCCTGCCGTTTTTCGTCTGCGCGGGTGATATTATGCAGCGGGGGAGCATGGCCGGAGCACTGCTCAAGCTTTCCCGTACACTGGTAGGCCATATTACGGGCGGGCTTTCTCTGGTTTCCGTTCTCACCTGTCTTTTTTATGGTTCCCTTTGCGGATCGCCGCCCGCTACGGTGGCAGCTGTAGGTGGCATCATGATTCCCGCCATGGAAAAGGAAGGATATCCCAAGTCGTTTGCGACGGCAGTCAATACGGCTTCGGGAACGCTCGGAGCCCTTATTCCGCCCTCCACGGCCCTGATCATTTACGGGGCGACGGCTGGTGTTTCCATAAGTGACCTGTTCATCGCCATCATTGTCCCCGGATGCATTCTGGGCGTAGCATTCATGATTCTGGGAACTGCCATTTCCGGTGTCCGGGGGTACGGTATCAAAACGAGCCGGGCGAATTTCAAGGAACGCATGGAAGCACTGTGGGAAGCCAAATGGGCCCTTATGGTTCCTGTACTCGTGCTCGGCGGTATTTACACGGGAATCACGACTCCGACGGAAGCGGGCGTCGTGGCTGTAGTGTATGCGCTCTTTGCTGAAACCTTCATCACGAAGACGATGACCTGGAAAAAGCTGGTGGAAATATTTTCCTCCACCGTGCACACCACCGGCATGATGTTCTTTGTCATTACGGCAGCCACGGCCATGGGCACCATCCTGGTCTACTTCAATGCCGATACCGTGGTGGCCGACATGCTTTCGGGCGTGACCACCAACAAGTATGTGCTGATATTCCTTGTGTGTACGCTGATCATCATCCTCGGTACCTTCATGGAAACTGTGGCTCTGATCATGATTATGACGCCCATTCTGCTGCCCATGATGGTGAACAGCGGCATGACGCCCGTTCACTTCGGCGTGGTCATGACGTTCGGTGTCATTCTTGGGAATATTACCCCTCCTGTCGGTATGAATCTTTATGTGGGATGCGGTATCAGCGGCATATCCTTCGCGCTGCTCAGCCGTGCCATCATGCCGTTCATTGCTGTCATGATCGGATGTTTTTATCTGATCTCCTATGTCCCGGCATTTTCCACTTGTCTGCTCTAACTTTGAAAAGGAGTATGTATGAACAGTGTTCTTAAATCCATGGCGTGTGTTCTGGTTTTTGCCGGTCTGCTTTCCGCCGGACCTGCCGTCGCAGCTCCCAAAGTCATCAAGGTGACGACGCACTCTGCCATGTCGGGAGCGCTGTGCCGTTCCCTGGTGGAAATGAAGCAGTTCATCGAGACGAAGACCAACGGCAAATATCGCATGGATATTTACGATCAGTTCAAGCTCGGTTCCATGGAAGAGGCTTATCAGGGAATGGGACTCGGCACGGTGCATATGCTTGTTGAAGGCGCCTCCAACATCGGTACCTTCATGCCTGAACTGACTCTGCTTGATCTTGGCTTTCTGTTCCCTGACTCCGATGTCGCCGACAAAGTTCTGAGCGGACCTGTGGGAAAGAAAATCTGTGCCGTAGCGGCGAACAAGGCCGTCACTCCCCTTGTGTTTGTACGCTACAGCTTCAGAAATCCTTTTGTCTCAAAGGATATCAACAGTATCAACGACCTTAAAGGTGTCAAGATCCGTGCTTCGTCTTCTCCCATGCATATGGCACTGCTCAAGCACATGGGCATGAATCCCGTACCTATGCCCGGCTCCGAAGTGTATACTGGTCTGCAGCAGGGAGTCATCGACGGTTTTGATGTCGATTCCCCCTTTGGCGTCAACAGTAAATGGTATGAAGCTGCCAAGTCCATGGCTCTGATCAATCATACCTACTGCGCGCAGATTCTCTATACGTCCACCAAATGGTGGAACAGCATTCCCGCGGAAGACAAGCCTGTGTTTGAAGAGGCCGTGAAAGTGTTTGTCAACGCCCAGGAGAAGAACCAGCTCGAAGACGAACGCCGTGCCGAAGAAGCCTTCAAAAAGGCCGGGCTCAAAATCTATAAGCCGACGGAGGCCGAACTGGCTCAGCTGCGTGAGCAGTGCAAGGATATCTACAAGCAGTTCCCCAAGATCGACGTGGAGCTTCTCAATGAGCTCAGGGCGGAAGTTGATCGCGTGATGGCTTCCCGTTAAATCGTTTCCTCTGAGCCTGTTCGTTGCCGGACAGGCTCTTTTTGTATGCTTCAATCATGGAGGATCAACCATGCCTGAGCTTTTTTCTCCTGTTGCAATAGGTGATCTTGTACTGAAGAATCGTATTATGATGGCCCCCATGGAAAACGGAATGGCGCATGAGGGGGGAGTGGTCAGTGAACGTCTTATCCATTTTTTTGAGGAGCGGGCACAAAACGACGTTGCCATCATCATGACCGGATCCGTCACCGTGGCTCCGGAGGGCGCCGGACTTCCTTCCCAGATAGCCATCTATGACGAGAAGTTTCTTCCCGGACTGGAGCATCTGTGCAGCGCTGTTCACAGGGCTGGAGCGAAAATAGGAGCACAGATATATCATGCCGGGCGCCAGGCAACGGAACGCATCACCGGTCTTCAGCCTGTGGCCGCCTCCGCCATGCCCTGTGCAATTCTGGAAAACCATCCCAGAGAACTTGCCCGTGAAGAACTGCCCGCCATGGTGAAACGTTTTACCGTTGCCGCCGAACGGGCCGTCCGGGCAGGCTTTGATCTGATAGAGGTACATTTTGCGCACGGGTATCTTCTGGCAGGATTTCTTTCTCCTCATTCCAATCATCGGAAGGATGAGTACGGCGGATCTCTGGAGAACCGCTGTCGTTTTCCCTTTGAGGTGCTGAAAGAGGTGATCCGGGTGGTTGATGGGCGCGTTCCTGTAACCATCCGCATTTCCGCACAGGAGTTTCTGGATGACGGCCTCATGTTTGAGGACGTGAAAAAGATATGTGTGCAGGCGGAGGCTTGCGGAGCGCAGGCTGTAAGTCTGACGGCAGGCTGCTATGATTCGGTATATACCAGCATACAGCCTATGTATGTTCCCCGCGGTTTTCTTGTTCCCTATGCGGCGGAGTTGAAAAAGCTGCTCAATATTCCCGTAATTGTGGCGGGAAGGTTGAATGACGGTCCGTTCATTGAAGATGTCATTGCCTCAGGGAAGGCGGATATGGTTGCCATAGGACGCGGATTTTTTGCAGATTCGGCTCTGGTAAGAAAACTCAGGAACAAGGCATATGATGATATACGTTACTGTGTGGCATGCAATCAGGGGTGTTGTGACCGTATTTTTGTAGGCGGGGCTGCAACGTGCATGCTTAACGCAAGGGCCTCTTTTGAAGCGGAACGTCAGATCATACATGCCGGAACTTCCCGGAAGATAGCAGTCATCGGTGCCGGTCCCGCAGGGATGGAAGTCGCAAGAACGGCTGCCCTGAGAGGGCATGAGGTAACGCTGTATGAAGAGGCCGCAGAGACGGGAGGAAAGCTGCTTCTGGTTGCGGCACCGCCTGAAAAGGAAAGCTTCCTGCTGTTTTTGAACTATCTGAGAGCTCAGGTGACCAAGCTGGGCGTAAAGATTGTCAGGCGCAGGGTGGAAGGCCCGGAGGATATCGCGGGTGGAAATCCCGACGCCGTCGTCATCGCTGCCGGCGCCCGGCAGACTATTCCTCCTATTCCCGGCAAAGATCTGCCTGTTGTGGCACTTGCGGAAGATATTCTTTCCGGACGCAGGCAGAGCGGAAAGAAGGTCGTCATCATCGGCGGCGGCCTGGTGGGAGTGGAGACGGCCCATTTTCTGGCAAGTCGCGGAGTTGACGTAACCATCGTTGAAATGATGGATCGTATTGCGCGCGAGGCAGGCCCGACTTATACGGACTACATTTCCAGAAATATGGAAAAATATCATGTCAGCATACATACTAATGTAAAGGTTGACCGCATATTCCAAAACGGTGTGGAATTTGACGGAAGAAAGGAATATGCTGATACTGTTATCATAGCATCTGGATATCGTTCCAATAATGAACTTGTATTAAAAATGAAGGAAACGTATCCGAATGTTCATGTTGTCGGGGATGCTGTTTCTCCACGGAATATTCTTTTTGCAGTGCATGAAGCATTTGAATGCGGAATAAGCCTGTGACGGGGGAACTTCGGGACTGTCTGCAGCCGTAATAAGGTATTTGCCGCCGCAGGCCGGGGCAGCCTGCTGATACGGAGGCTGCAGTGAAGCAGAGAAATACCGGGGGGCCTTTTTCAAGAAGGTCCCCCGGATATGCGGTAGAAGATTGCAGGCCCGCGGACTCCGGACAGAGCGACATGTCTGTCGGCAACGTGAGGATATACGCTTTTCATGTTGCCGGTATTTTTTTGCGAGTGCCGCTGCTGCGGTTTTTTTCGATGCGGAGGTGCCCCCTGCAGCAGAAACGGCGTGTGTTTTCCCTCTTCGCCACGGCATGTGCGGTGAAGGTTTTTCTGATTTGATGTGTAGTCTGCGGAGAGTGATACAAAAAAATATTACTCATGATTTTTATGATACAAAAGCGTTTTTCTCCGCTGTGGCTGGAGAAAGGCGCTTTTTTCGTATGCAGAAGGAGAAGGGGGAAGGGAGGCCTGATACGAAAATATACCGAACTATTCTGATGGTTACATAAATAGTATATAATTTCAAATGATTACATTTGTTTTCAGGTGTGGCACACATTATGCAGAACACAGAGTATCGGACGCTTGAATTGAAGGAGGAACAACGATGAATGCTGCCGATACGGGTTTTGTTCTTGTAAGCGCCATGCTTGTCATGCTCATGGTTCCGGCACTGGCTCTGTTTTACGGGGGGCTTGTGGCATCGCGCAATGTGCTCTCCACCACCATGCACAGTTTCGTGCTTCTCGGCGTGGGGGCGCTGCTCTGGCCTCTTGTAGGCTATACGCTGGCCTTCGGGCCGGACATGCACGGCCTCATAGGCGGTTTCGAGCATCTTTTTCTGCGCGGCGTGGGTATGGAGCCTGCGGAAGGGAGCAGTATTCCCGCCCTGGCCTTCATGGCGTTTCAGTGCATGTTCGCCGCGCTGACGCCCGCGCTCATTTCCGGCGCGTATGCCGAGCGCATCCATTTTCAGGCCATGCTGCTTTTTTCCACGCTCTGGCTGCTTCTTGTCTACTGCCCCATGGCGCACTGGGTATGGGGCGGCGGCTGGCTCATGAAGATGGGCGCGCTTGATTTTGCAGGCGGTGCGGTGGTGCACATGAGTTCCGGCTCCGCGGCCCTTGCCGCCGCCATGGTGCTCGGCAGACGCACCACCATGGGCCGCCGGGCCGGCCTGCCCCACAACATTCCCATGACGGTGCTCGGCGCGGGCCTTCTGTGGTTCGGCTGGTTCGGCTTCAATGCAGGCAGTGCGCTTGCGGCAAACGGCCTTGCGGCCAATGCGCTGGTGACCACGCACCTTTCCGCCGGCTGCGCCATACTCGGATGGCTTGCGGTGGAACGCTGGCATACGGGGCATTTCACCGTTCTCGGCGCGGCTTCGGGCGCGGTGGCGGGCCTTGTGGTCATTACTCCGGCCGCAGGCTTTGTGGAACCCTGGGCGGCCGTGGTCATGGGCCTTCTCGGAGGCGCGGTGTGTTACGGGGGCATTTTCCTGAAGAGTCTGTTCCACTATGACGACGCGCTGGATGTGGTGGGCATACACGGCATAGGCGGCGTGCTGGGCGCGCTTCTCACGGGCGTGTTCGCCTGCTCCTCCGTCAACGGGGTGGACGGGCTTCTGTACGGCAACGCGCATCAGTTTTTCGTGCAGGTGCTTTCCGTCATCGCCACGGTGGGCTTCTGCTTCCCTGTGAGTTTTGTGCTCCTCAGACTGACCGACAGGCTGGTGGGCCTGCGCGTTCCCCTGGAAAAGGAAGTGACGGGGCTTGATATTTCGGAACATTCCGAATCCGGCTACCAGTTCTGACATGCCCTTATCCCTTCAGAGGACGGAAAGGAGAAAGAAAATGATGAAGAAACTGCAGGTGATCCTGAGACTGGAAACCGTGGAGAACGTCAAGGAAGCGCTGAGCGCCATAGGCATAGGCGGCGCGACGCTCATGGAGGTGCGCGGCTTCGGCAGACAGCGCGGGCATACGGAAATTTACCGTTCCCGGAAGATGGAGGTGGATTTCCGCTCCAAGATGATGCTGGAAATCGTGATGGAAGAGGAAAAGGTGGAAAGAGCCGTGGCCGTCATTCTGGAACATGCCCGCACGGGAGCCGTGGGCGACGGCAAGATCTTCATTCTTCCCGTGGACGATGTCATACGCATCCGCACCGGAGAATCGGGCAAGGACGCGCTGTAACAGGCGGCATGTCGGGCGACATGCTTCATCCCCGTTTTTCTTCATGCCTTCCGGCATGGAGGGAGACGGGGATTTTCTGTGCCTTTTTTCCGCAGGGAAGCCCCGGGCGGAAGAGGGCAGCGGTGCAGGCATTCCAGACGAACGAAGCCCCGCAGTCGCAGACTTTCGCCGCAGTACGCAGCAATGGCCGGTTCGCAAAGGCAGAGGAAAGGTTGCGGAAAAAAGCTCTGGTGGAAGAAAAGGGCGGAAAATTCCTGTGCGTCCCGGAAATTCCCCTCTGCGCCGTCTTCCCAAATACGGCATCTCCCTGTACTCTGCCTCTCCTGCGCGCTTTTGCAGAAGGCGCGGAACATCCCGCTTTTTCAGCCTGTGCGAGGGGCTGCCTGACGGCTTTGCCCCGGTGGGCGTGAGGCGGAGCTTTATGCCGCGATCCGCCCGGTGCCGGAAAGTCCTTGTACTCCGGCACTGCGTTTTTTTGAGCCGGATACAGCGCATGAGCGCTTTTTCCGCCGCCGGCAGGGCCAGGCTTCAGGCATGGAAAAGGGCATTTCGGGAAAAAAGACGCAACATGGGCGTTATTCCTTTTTTTAACCGGTCCGGCAGGGGCCGACGGGCGGATATGCCCGGATGCCATGGCGTATCCACCATGAAAATCTGCCGGAACAGCACTGCCCGGAAAACATGCGACAGGGAGGCTTTTGACCGACGCGAAGAAACCTTGATTGATGTTACTTACACAACTATTCAAAATTACACGAGTTTATGGATTTTGTCCAAAGCTCGTTTTTTTGTCTGCGGTGTCTGCCTTTTCTGGAAGAAGGATTGACAGAAAAGAGTGTTTGAAGTACAGTATAGCTGTTCTAAATTTAGAACAAGGGTAAAAAGGATCAAGCCATGAGTCCAGAGCTCAAAAATACGGATCAGACGGGCAAGAAATATCTGGTTCCTGCCGTCATGAAGGCCTTCGACATCATCGAGTTCATCTCCGAACGCGGTCAGGCCTCTCTGACGGACATCTACAAGGAACTTCAGCTGCCCAAGACTTCCGCCTACCAGATCATCAACACGCTTCAGGAACGCGGGTACCTGCTCTATTCGCCGGACAGAGGAAGCTACTCTCTGAGCTTCCGCTTTCTGGGACTGGGCAACCGCGTGCTTGCCGGGCTTGATCTGCGCGATGAGGCGCAGCCCATTCTTCAGAAGCTCATGGGCGAGGTAAGGCAGACCTGCCACCTCGCCGTGCTGGAAGGCTTCGATGCGGTGTATCTTGCCAAGGCCTTTTATGCAGGTTCCGCGGTCATCAATTCCTGGGTGGGCAAGAGGCTCAACCTGCAGACCACGGCCATGGGGCGGATTCTGCTGGCCTGGAGGAATCCGGAACAGGTTCTGGAGCTTCTTCACCGCAATCCGCCGGTGCAGCGCACCCCGAAAACCATTCTTGATCCGCTGAAGTTCATGGAAACGCTCCCGCAGGTGCGGGAACGCGGCTGGGCTGAGGAGAACGGAGAGAACGTGGTGGGGCTCCGCTGTCTGGCTGCGCCCGTGCGCAATGTTTCCGGCCGCGTCGTGGCGGCCATGGGTATTTCCGGACTCAGCGCGGAAATTACCGATCAGGTGATTCCCGACATGTCCGCAAAGCTGCTTCAGGCAGCCGATGAACTCTCCCGGCGTCTTGGATATCTGCCGGGGTGAACCACTAATTCGGAGGCATAGTATCATGTCGTGCGAGGATGATTTCCCCTTCCGCAGCAGCCGCTGGTTTCAGCCCCATACCATGAGGGCGTTCGCCCACCGGCAGCGTGCACTTCAGATGGGATTCCGCAAAAAGGATTTCATGAACAAGCCGATCATCGGCATCATCAATACCTGGAGCGATCTTTCCACCTGTCACGGGCATCTTCGTGAAAGGGCCGACGATGTGCGCAAGGGCATCTGGATGGCCGGGGGCGTTCCCATGGAACTGCCGGTCATGGGCCTCGGCGAGGTGGTGCAGAAGCCCACCACCATGCTGTACCGGAATCTGCTTGCCATTGAGGTGGAGGAGAACATCCGCAGTCATCCCATCGACGGCGTGGTGCTGCTCGGCGGGTGCGACAAGACCACGGTGGGCCTGCTCATGGGCGCCATCAGCGCGGGTGTGCCCTGCATCTTCATGCCCGCCGGACCCATGCTTGCCTCCACCTGGAGGGGAGAACTCATCGGCACGGGTACCCATACGCGCAAGTTCTGGGACGAACTGCGCGCGGGCACCATCACCATGGAACAGTGGGAAGAATTTGAGGCTGTGAGCTGCCGTTCCCACGGAACGTGCAACACCATGGGAACCGCCTCCACCATGACCAGCCTCACCGAAGCCCTGGGCCTTGCGCTCCCCGGTTCGGTGTGCATTCCCGCCGTGGACGCCGCCCACATCCGCATGGCTGTGGACTGCGGCGAACGCATTGTGGAAATGGTGAAGGAACACCTTGTGCCTTCCCGCATTCTCACCCGTCAGGCGCTGCTGAATGCGGCGGTGGTGGATATGGCCATAGGCGGTTCCACCAATGCGGCCGTGCATCTCATGGCCATTGCCGAGCGCGCGGGCGTGGAATTTTCTCTGGCAGATCTGGATGAAGCCGGGCGCAGGGTGCCCGTCATCGTCAACCTGCTTCCTGCGGGCAAGTATCTCATGGAACATCTCTACAATGCGGGCGGCATTCCCGCAGTGGAGAGTGTGATCCGGGATTATCTGGATCTTTCCGTCATGACGTGCACGGGCAGAACGCTGGGCGAAAACATCGCCGGCGCGAAGGTGCTCGACGAAGACGTCATCCATCCTCTTTCCAGGCCCATCGCCGAAGGGGACGGTCTTGCCGTGCTGCACGGCAATCTTGCTCCGAACGGAGCGGTCATCAAGGCCAGCGCGGCCAATCCCTCGCTGTTCGTTCACAAGGGCAAGGCCGTGGTCTTTGAAAATATCCGTGAAATGTATGCCCATATCGACGATCCCGATCTCGATGTGGATGAAAACAGCGTTCTTGTTCTCAAGAACGGCGGCCCTGTAGGCGCTCCCGGCATGCCGGAGTGGGGCGGGCTGCCCATTCCCCGCAAGCTGCTTCAGAAAGGGGTGCGCGACATGGTCCGCATTTCCGACGCCCGCATGAGCGGCACGCATTTCGGCACCGTGGTTCTGCACGTCTGCCCTGAAGCGGCAGTGGGCGGCCCCCTGGCGCTGGTGCGGAACGGCGACGAGATTCTCCTCGATGTGCCCAGCCGCAGACTGGAACTTCTTGTGGACGATGCGGAACTGGAAAAGCGCCGTGCCGCATGGAAGGCTCCCGTCTTTTCCGAAAAGCGCGGCTATGTGCCCATGTACCGCGCCCATGTGACGCAGGCCGACCGCGGATGCGATTTCGACTTTCTGGAAGGTTCGGAGGCATTGCCCGAACCGGAAATCTACTGATTCCTCAAATATAAGGCCCGGGCATGTCGCCCGGGCAGAAGACGCGGAACATTCCGTACGACGAGAATAGGAGGTTTTCATGTTCAAGGGTATCTGCCGTTCGGCGCTTCTTGCCTGTCTGGTCCTTGGCGTTTCCTGCATCAGCGCCGATGCCGCTCCGAAGTTTCCCCGCCGCAACATTACGCTGATCGTGCCTTCCGGCCCCGGCGGCGGCTGCGACCTTGTCGCCCGCAACTTCGCCACCTATTTTGAAAAATATATCGGAAAGACCGTGGTCGTCTCCGACAGGGACGGCGGTGGCGGCACCGTGGGCACGAGCGCGCTGGTGCATTCCCGCCCGGACGGCTACACCATGGGCGTCACCGTCATCGGCTCCGTGCTCATGCAGCCCCTCTACGGCAGCACGGACTATACCAAGGACGACATGCGCCCCCTGGCCTCCATTACCCGGGTGCCTTCCATGATCGCGGTGAACAAGTCCTGCGGCATTAAAAATTACGAGGAATTCGTGGCCTGGGCCAAGGCCCATCCGGGAGAGCTGAAGATTTCCGTGGCCGCCGCCAAGGGCCTGCCTCACCTTTCCGTGGAAAGCTTCGTGCGCGCGGCGGGCATAGAGGTGAAGGTCATGCCCTACAAGGGCGCCAACCCGGCCGTGGCGGCCTGCCTCGGCGGGCATACCCAGGCCTTCGTGGGCGGCCCTTCCGAAACCCTGATCCACTGTCAGAGCGGGGAAATGATTCCCATCGCCGTGTTCACGGATGAACGCCTTCCTGAATTTCCCGACATGCCCACCTTCAAGGAAAAGGGGCTGGACATAAGCTGGTCCGTCTGGCGCGGCCTTGCGGTGCCCAAGGACACCCCCGACGATGTGTGCAGGATTCTGGAAGAAGCCATTGAAAAAACCGTGAAGGACGAAGGCTACATCGCAGGCCTGAAGAAGGTCGGTGAAGACTATGCCTACAAGAATGCGGCGGACACCAAAGTCATGTGGAACGAAGAAGGCGCCATGCTTGAGCAGCTGATCAAGGATCTCGGCTACTACATGCAGAACAAGCGCAAGTAAGCGTTCGGAACGGGCGGCGAAGCCCCTTCGCCGCCCGCCCTTTGACGGAGTCAGGTATGCAAAAGCGAATTGATATCTTTTTTTCTCTGTTCTTCATGGTGTTCTGCCTGCTGGCCTGGATGCAGATTCTTGACCTGCCCCCCGCGGACGACAGCGGCGATGCGGGCATGGGCTTCTTCCCCTCCTTCTGCGTGCTGTGCATTTTTCTTTTCTCCTGCATTCTTCTCGGCAGAACCCTGCTTTTTTCCAAGCTCAAAGGCAAAATTCCGACGGCGCTCAGCAGAGAGTCGTGGGGGCGCCTTCTGGGTGTCCTTCTGCTCATGCTCATCTACAGTCTGGCGTATGAATGGGCGGGCTTTTACCTCTCCACCTGGGTGTTCGGCGTCGCGCTGCTCTTTTTCATCGGAGAAAGAAGACCGCTGGTGATGCTTCTCTATCCCGCGGGGCTTGTCCTGTTCGTGTATGCAGGGTTCGTCGAGCTGCTCGGCGTGGTGCTTCCCGTCGGGGACATCATGTATGAGCTTTTCCCCTCGTTCTTCTGATCCTGAGCTTTCATGACACCTTTCCCGCGAGCCTGTTTTTTCAAGTAGGATGATATTATGGACTGGAACGCTGTTCTGAACGTGCTGTCGCCTTCCATGCTGCTCATCATTGCCGTGGGCACCTTCGGAGGCATCGTCATCGGGGCATTGCCCGGCCTTACGGCAACCATGGGCGTGGCCCTGCTGGTTCCCATGACTTTCGGCATGCATCCCGTGGCAGGCCTTTCCATGCTCATGGGCATTTATGTGGGGGCCATTTACGGCGGCTGCATTTCCGCCATTCTTCTGAAAACGCCGGGAACGCCCTCGTCGGCCGCAACCACTCTGGACGGCTACCCCATGGCACAGAAGGGCGAGGCCGGGAAAGCCCTCGGCATGGCCACGCTCGCCTCCGGCATAGGCGGACTGATCAGCGCCGTGGTGCTCATAGGCATGGCCCCGCAGCTGGCGAAGCTGGCCCTCATGTTCGGCCCGGCGGAGTATTTCGCCCTGGCCGTGTTCGGACTCACCATCATCGCCTCTCTTTCCACCGACATCCTGAAGGGGATGCTCATAGGCTGCGTGGGCATGCTGCTTTCCACCGTGGGCAACGACCCTGTTTCCGGCTTCAGCCGCTTCACCTTCGATATTTCCAACCTGGCGAGCGGCATTGCCTTCATTCCCGCACTCATCGGTCTTTTCGCCATTTCCGAAGTGCTGGTGCAGCTTGACAACCTGAAGGCGGAGAATGTGGCCTCCCGGCGCGTCAGCGGGCTTTTCCCCTCCAGACAGGAGTGGAAGGAATGCTGGAAAACGCTGATACGCGGTTCCTTCATCGGCACCGTCATCGGCATTGTGCCCGGCACGGGGGCGAATATCGCTTCCTGGCTCAGCTACAATGAGGCAAGGCGTGCTTCAAAGCATCCTGAAAAGTTCGGCACCGGCATCATCGAAGGCGTGGCGGCCACGGAATCGGCCAACAATGCCGTATGCGGCGGCGCACTCGTCCCCCTGCTGACCCTCGGCATTCCCGGCGATTCCGTGACCGCCGTGTTCCTCGGCGGGCTCATCATCCACGGTCTGGCTCCCGGCCCGCGCCTGTTCATGGATCACCCCGACATCATCTCCGGCCTGTTCACCGGCATCATCGTCGCCAACATCTTCATGATTCTTCTGGGCCTCGTGGCCGTGCGCTTTTCCACAAAGCTTCTGAACATTCCCAAGAAACTTCTGCTTGCGGCCATCCTCATCTTCTGCTTCATCGGCTCCTATTCCATCAACCAGAATCCGCTGGACATCATCACCATGCTGGTTTTCGGCATCATCGGCTATATCTGCCAGCGGTACAACTTCAGTCAGTCCGCCCTGTGCATCGCCATGATTCTGGGACCTATTGCCGAGCAGAACATGCGCCTTGCGCTCATGGATTCCAACATGAGCCCCATGATCTTCTTCACGCGCCCCATCAGCCTTGTCTTCATGGTGCTGGCCGCCCTGTCCTTCGTGGTGCCCGTGTACAAGGCCGGCCGCAGAATGATGAAGGAAGCGCGGTAGCCATACGGCCGTGCGATTCCCCCGGAAGGGCGGGAAAGACATGCCGGATCAGCTGTCCGGCCTCAAGAGAACATTGCAACCCAAGGAAGTTCCGATGAAAGGAAAACATCTGCACGGCATGATAAGCGCCGCCCTTTCCCCCGTTACCTACGACGAACGTTATGACTACGGCCTGCTGAAGGCCTATGTCGACTGGCTGGTGGAAAAAGGCTGCGACTGCGTGTTCGCGCTGGGGTCCACCGGGGCCTTCCCGGCCCTGAGCACGGAAGAACGCAAGCTGTTTGCGGAAGGCTTCATCAGGGCCGTGGACGGCCGCGTTCCCCTGTGCGTTCATATCGGATCGGATACGGAGGAACAGGCCGTGGAGCTGGCGCGCCATGCCGGAGCCGAAGGTGCGGACGCCATCGCCGCCGTTCCCCCGTATTACTACCACTATTCCCCTGCCTGCCGGGCGGGCTATTTTGCCCGTCTGGCGGCGGTGAACCCCGAACTGCCTTTCTATATCTACAATATTCCCGGTTTCACAGGGCAGGACATCACCCCTGCCCAGCTTGTCACGCTCAGGGAGAGTATCCCCAATCTGGCAGGTGTGAAGGACACCACCCAGGATTACCCCCGCTATGTCGATTACTGCGATGTGCTGGGAGAAGACTTCGACTGCCTGATGGGCAGCGATGCCATGTGTCTTGCGGCCATTCAGACGGGCGGAGCCGGGGGTATCTGCGCCATGGCCGCGCATAACCCCGAACTTATGGTGGAACTGTTCCGTGCCTGTGAACAGGGTGATATGGAACGGGCCAGAAAGCTGCAGTTCCTTTCGGCCAGAATGCGCATGCTCATGCAGTCGCTTCCGTTCATGTCCACGAGAGTGGAGATCCTGCGCCTGCGCGGCATTCTCGACAGCGGTTTCAAGCGGCCTTTCCTGCCGCTGGATGCGGAACAGACGGCCCATCTGAAGCATACGCTGGCTGCTCTTCAGGAGGAGTTCGACTTTCCGCTTCTTTAGGCACAAAACATTTCCGGCAGCGTTTCTGCTCAGGCTGCCGGAAGAGATTCACGATCTGCTGCGGCAACCGTGCCGGCGTTCTGCCTCGCCGTCGCCGTCGCCGCGGCGGATCGGGGCCGCAGGGCCCGGAGAGAGTCCGGCATGTTGCCGTGCTCTCTCTTTTTTTTATCTCCTGCCCGTCCGAAGAAGGGGCGGAAGTTGTCCGGCCTGCCCGGATTTTTTTAAAGAACGGCATACGGCGACTTCCGGCTTGCAAGCCCGGAGCTTTCCGCTTACCCATAAGGAAAGGAAGAGTATGTTCGTCTCATCCTTTCCGTAGAAAGGAGTTTTGAATATTGGCATGTTTTTTGCATAATATGTGATACAAGGAGTGAAGAGGCATGAGTCAGAGTGTACCGTATATAGAGGCGCTCAACAGGGAAACGGGGCTGGATATACAGCTGTCCGCCTCCGGCGGCGCCCAGCTTATGCTGGAAGATCGCGGAGTTCTGCTGCAGTGGCTGGAAGAGCAGCAGATGTTCATCATTTATATGGAACTTGGCCCGCTTTCCGGCTGGCGTGACGAAGAAGTGCTGAAGCAGCTTCTTTCCGCCAATTTTCTTTTCCTGCAGACCGAAGGCGGTTCTCTGAGTTACAATCCCTCTGCCAACATGGTTGGCATGAATTATGCCATTCCCGTGTATGGCCTGTCGGCGGAAGAGTTCGTGCGCAGGCTCGACGCCATTGTTCTCCTTGCCGGTCAGTGGATGGAAAAGCTGCGTCTCATGGGAGCGGAACAGGAAAAGCTTGCCGTGCAGACCATGGAGAACAGGGCTGAGGAAAACATGTCCGATGACGCGCTCTACGCCTCCATGCAGATGCTGAGAATCTGACACTCTACAGTATTTACACAGGGAAAATGCCATGCCAGTTGAACTTGATCGATTTTTCAATGATGTCCAGGTCTATGCCGAATCGCAGCAGTTCCATATTGATGCCGACGTCATGGAGCCGGGAACGGGACTGCACGGGATTAAAAAGCTTTCTTCCAGCGAGAAGGCCGCCGAGAACAAGGCTACGGTACAGGCCTTCATCCAGTCTCTGGAACAGGACCCCCGTTATGCCGCCATGCTGGAGCGGGTCCGGGCCCCTCTGGAAGAGCTTATGAACTCGGGCAAGCCCCTCACCGCCGGAGTGGTGAAACAGGCCAGACTGGAGCTTGATTTCTTCCGGGGAGTGGAGCTGGGCAGACAGCTTGCCCAGGACGGCCGCATTCCCGCCGGGCACGGCTCGTCCTTCGGCCAGTTTGTGGCCCTCCGGATGATGCCCATGGACACTCCCGCCGAGCAGACGGCCGCGGTAAGAGAATATCTGTTGCAGGAAGTGCTTCCCGGAAACAGGGACAGCCTGATCAGCATACCGGACATGGGCGAAAAGCAGAAAGCGGCCGCAAGACTCCTTGCCGCGTGCGACAGAGAGAGAGACTGGCTTCCGCAGATGCTCGACCGGGAGCTTGCCGGGGGCCTCGATCAGTTTTCCTTCAACGATTTCACCTCGTCCGCATACGCACGTTTTCATGAAGACAGGCTGAACGTCATGCGGGAACTCGAACCGGCGTCTCTGGAAACGCTTGCGGGCCTGTCCCGGAATGCGGAGATTCTGACCTTCCTGGCGGAGGTGCGTCCTTTTCTGGATGACGGGGATATGACAATGCTGCTTCAGCACATCAGCACCAGCGAAGCGCGTGTGGATACACCTGCCCACCGCATGGAAGTCATGCGCGAGTTCATGCTGAACCGCCTGGGCAGTGAGTCTGTGCGTGGTGTCATGACGGCGCATCATCTGCCGGAAGGTTTCTCCACGGCCATCGGGCACAATCCCCAGGTGGTGGCGGAGGCCCGGGCGATGCTGGATGCCCTCGGAACGGACGCTTTTCCTGCAAAGGATCAGGTGCGGGATATGCTGCGTACTGCGGCGGAGGCCTTTGTCACCGCACATGAGCAGGACATGAAGGCATTTGTCGAGATGGCGAAGAATCCGCCTGTGAAGCTTACCCCTCCGCTCACTCTGGAAAAGATGTCCGTTTATCTGAACGCCATGTTCACGGGCGATATGATACTCGAACCTCTGCTGAACGACGATGCGCCCGTTGATGCGGCTTTTCTTCAGAAGCTGATCGACCATGCCGAGGCGCTGCAGTCCTCCGCACACAGCGTACACGGCGATTTCGGCGCGGACGACATGAACGCCGTGCTGAACAATTCCATACGCCTTCTGCTGGTGCGGCGCGGCGTGCCTCAGCAGATGCTGCCGGAACTTGTGACCCGCGCCATTTCCAGGTTCGGACGGCTCGCCAGCGAACTGACCAGCGTGAGTGAGGCGGCCGGGTCGGGCAGACAGGTCCAGGCGTTTGTGCTCCAGTGCCTTGCCATGTACCGCATATTGGAACGACATGCCGCCGTGCTCATCGGGCTTCTGAACGACGAACAGCGCGCGAACATGAAGCTGGACTGTTTCAGCATAAGCGACGCCGACGATGCCGCGACAAAGAAAGCGAAGGCGAACCAGTGCACAACGTTTAAGGAGGCGACTTTCGAGAAGGCCGTCAGTCCGGATAAGCTTTCTCCGATGGTGCGCGATTTTGCCAGGGCGAAGGGTGTGTCTTTGCCGGACGCGGCTCCCCTGTCGGCGGAGAAGGTGAAGAAGGCGGCCGACGCCATCCTGGAAGCGGACAACAATAAGATGCGCAATACCATCCTGGACAATTTCATCCCCAGCACGGGAATGTCCGTGGTCCATGCAGGCGGGGAGTTTCGTGCCTTTTTTGAGGAGGTGAGCGCAGCCAACGATTTTTCCGTCATCGACCTGAACCGGCTGAACCTTGTTCCCCTGTCCGCTGCCGTCAGCAAGATCACCGGCGACATCGCCGTGGAAGCCACGACGGCGGGAAAGTCCGTCAGTCCCGACGAAATCCGCCGTGCCATGCAGGAGAAAGTCACGCAGCAACTGAAGGAACTCAAGGCTGCGCTGATGGCGGTGGATGCCTTCCCTGAAAAGACGGCAGAGGGAGCGAATCCTGCGGGTTTCACGCAGAAGGAGAAGACCATCATCAAGAACATGGTGCATCGCTTCGGTCTGTACGATCCTGAAGTCATCCGCAATCTGGCGACGGCGGCGCGCTCGGAGAGCTTCCAGCGGGCTCTGCACAATCTGGCCGCTCCTTCGCTGACAGCCGCGCAGCTGAGCGAAGAGACGTACAGACTGGTTTCGGCCTACCTGGGAGTCTCGAAGACTTTTCCTGCGAATGTACAGGACGCCCTGCCGCTGATGCTGAGCCTGGCCATGGCACTGGGCGGCATGACCCCGCAGGAAAGGGAGAACCTGATCGCTACTCTGAATTCGGATATGGCAATGAAGGTGGGCTCCGGCTTCCTCTGGGCCTCTGTCAGTATAGACCTGTCCCCGCAGGCATACGGGGAATGCGCGACTGCGGGGGCGTTTCTGGCCGCTCTTCGTGAGCAGGCCATGGTGGAACAGAACGGTAATGAGGTTCATGAGCCTCTTTATTTCGCTCAGAATCCGTCCCACATCACCGATCTGCCCCTTGGTATGAACGGCATGATACCCCTGCTGGCCCGTATTGCGGGCCGGACCTTTCCGAACATGTACCAGATTTTCGCGCAGAGAAATCCCCCGCTTTCCAGGGATGACTGGGATATCCTTTCCGAGGTATATGCATGGGCGAGTCAGCTTGTGGACGACGTACACCTTCAGGATGTGCTGGCCGGAATACTGGTCGGTTCCGCGGATGAAATTATTGCCGCCATCAGAGACCACGATAACACGATGCCTTCCGTGGCGCAGTTCTGGAACATCGTCACGGGCGGGGCGCTGGGCGCCTTGCCGCAGGATGTTTCCGGGGAGAACGCCATGGGGAAGATGCTGCAGCATCTGGACCGGAGCTATCAGCAGCGTCTTCACGCCGCAGCCCCCGGCAGACCGATGGAAAATCTTGCGGAACGATTCAGCATCAATGTCGGTCTGGGAGTGCCTGTACGGAAGATGTTCGAGCTCACGCAGCCGGGCGCTTCGCTCACAAAGGATGACATCAAGGTTTCGCTGGAGATGTCCTCCCTGCGCGGTATTGATGCATCTTCGGGCTACGGTCTGGTGAACGACTTCCGGCATCTGAACCCGATGTCGGTACTGAGCTTCACCCGCGCGGACGGAAGCAGTCTGGAGCAGCATCCCGTACCCATCAGCGCGGAAGAAGACAATGCCCGGCATCCTGCCATCCGTGGCATGGTGGAGTTCATGCGCGGCATGACGCATTCCGAAGCACAGCTCATGCGTGTGGCGCAGGCTTTTACACAGGCTTCGCGCGTCATACTCCGTGCATACGGACAGATGTTCCCCGGCGTGAGCCTCGACGGAGACGGCATCTTCCAGATGCACGCCACGGAAAACGCCGACGGCTCCGTGACTGTGGAGGTGACTTCCGATTCCGGTCAGCCTCTGCAGGCGCATCAGAGCTTCCTCATCATGTCCGACGGTTCGTATACCTGCACGGATTTTGACATAAGCCGCCCGGTCGTGGGCGGATAGGCTCTTCCGTATTCCGGCGGAAAGACAGGGTAAAAAAGGGCCGCTCCCGTTTCCGGGAGCGGCCCTTTGCTTTTCTGCGGTGTCCGGGGCGTTTTTATCCGCGCGGGAAAGGCCTTTTACGCGAGCCCGGAGACCGGGATCACACCCAGAGCATGTTGCTCATGAGCGGGGAAATCTCCATCATGCCGGAAGGCCCGGCAAGGTGTTCCTCCACTTCCTCGATGAGTCCTGTCGCCGTTTCCGTGAAACGTTCAAGAGCGTTGGCAAGCTGTGTGGCGGTGAGTGCCGCCGCGTCGAGGGTGAGGGAGAAGATGATGGTGCGCGCGGGAGCGTACAGCCCGATATGTCCCCCGCCCGTCTTTGCGCCGAGCAGGTTTTTTTCCAGAAGGAATTCATACAGCTCCGGTGAGGCTTCGGCGGGAAGTCTGCCCGTGCTGCAGTAGAGCGCGGCCTTGTCCTCCGCCTCCAGGTATTCCAGTCCGATTTCCAGCCCCCGTACGTTGATGACCGCCGTACCGGAAGGGCTGATGGTGGCGGCGGGAAGTCCGGCTCCGGCAAGAGCCTCGGCAAGTATGGCATGTAACGACTGAAGTGACATGATGGATTCCTGTGTTGGGATTATTCGCCCTGGGGCAGGGGGATGGTGAGTGTATCGCCGGAATTGAGGCTCGCAAAGGAGGTGTTTCTTGCATACTGGAACGCTCCGAGTCCCGGCGACCAGTTCCGGGAAATGTCGGCCGGGGTCACGTTTCTTATGCTGATGCTCGAAGGCGTGTAGGAATCGGGGGTTGCGAGCAGGCTGTGGGCCCTTTTGAGTTCTGTGCTGCGGGTGTATTCGTCTGTGGCCATGCGCACTTTGATGAAGAGTCTGCGCACTTCTTCCAGCACGGCCGGCTTGAGTTCGCGGCGCACGATGACGCGGGCCGTGGGAGGCATGCCGCGCAGGAGCTTTTCAAAGGCGTCGGAAAAGGCCACGTCTTCCAGAATGCGGTCGCTGACGGAGGCTGGCAGCAGAAGCGCGCGGGTGATGTCGTGCAGAACGCCTCTTTTCAGCGGTCCTGCCAGACATTCGGTTTCCATGCACGTTGCGGGCATGACGCCCTGCGGCCCGGTAACGATTTTGAAACGTTCATCCAGAGCCAGGGTCGAGGCTCCCCCCACTGTGGTCAGGGGACTGCCGAAGTAGATCTCACCCTTGGAAGCGCCGATGGAAAAGTTGCCTGCCAGCGTGACGCTTTTCTTGACGTTGATGGTGGTGGTTTCGCCCGAGGCGTTCTGCTCCACCTGCTGCGAGATATCGCCGGCAAGCGCCACGGAAACGGTGCTCGAACCGGAGGCCACGATGCCGAGCGGCAGAACCTGCTGGAACATCGAGGCCATGAGCCCGAGGGAGAGGTTGGCGGAAACGGTATCACCGTCGATGAAGCGTACCTGCGAGGCGCAGAGCCACAGGGAAGGATCGTACTTTTTTTTGTCGTGCAGGCTGGAATCCGGCGTCATGAAGGCGTTGAGGAAGGCTTCGCAGTCCTTTTCACTGCTGAAGGTGATGGCCACGCCCCGGTCTTCCTGGAAGCCCGCATTGCCGCCGGGAATCAGCGTGAGGGGAGTGCCGGGAATGGCCACTTTCATGGTGGCCCCCAGAGAGGCCGCAAAGCCGCCCTTGAGCATGACCTGATAGCAGCCGTTGCCCACATTGCTGACGGTGAGGCTGTCGTTGAGCGTGAGGCGCATGCGCGCGGAAAGAGGATGCGCCAGGCTGACCATGTTGACCAGTGACTTGGGCGAGGTGAGGGGCGAGAACACGGCGCCGGTGTCCACGACCATGCCGCGTGCTCTGTCGTAGACAAAGCCGGAACCGGGACGGGAAGCTTCGCGCAGGAGGGAACGCACGCCTTCGGCCCTGCGCCGGTCGTCGGGCAGCAGGGTGTTGTTGACGAAATCACGCGTCTTCTTCCATGCGGAGAGGCGGCTTGCCCCTTCATCGCGCAGGGTTGACTTCATGGTCTCTGCGTGTTCCTTGCCGACATGGTCAAGGTTGCTCTTTGCCGCCTCGCTGCGCAGGGTTTCCTCCCGCAGGGTGCCGTCGGCCGAAGTGAGCGCGGCGAGCGTGAGGCGGATGAGCTGCGCGGTCAGTCCGGCATGGACGGGCATCCCCCAGCTTTCCAGCTGAGCGTAGACAGCCTGGCGTGTCTGAGTATCGTTGATGGTGAAGCTGGAGAGGGGTTGCTGGGATTCCACAAAGACCTTGTAGAGTCCGGCGGTGATGGTCTGCTGAAGCCGGCGGATATTGTCCTTGCCGAACTGGGAGCGCAGATTGTCCATGCTGCGGCTGATGTTCTTCTGATGAACCTTCAGCGACGCGCGTTCATTTTTGATGCGCCGGAGCGTGTCCGCGGCTTCCGTAGTGGTGACCCCGTTCAGGGTGATCTTCTGTTCAAAGAATCTGAGGGCGCGTGCGCGCGGGAGCATGTGCTCCAGCACCGTTTCCAGCGAGGGGGTTTCCTTTCTGTGGCGTATGCTGGAAGCAAGGGTGAAGGGGCTTATGCCTTTCAGCTCCTTCAGCCGTGTGTTTATTTCCCTCTGGAGAGTCTCCCTCTCTCTTTCGGTGGTGGCAGCCGTGAGTTTCCGGGACAGACTTTCGATCTCGAACACGGTGTTGCACGTCTTCAGCCTGCCGATGCGCCTGTGGGGCCAGGTGAAGTGGAGCAGTGCCTTGTCCTGCATCATGGAATCGACACGAGCCTGGCTCTCGTGGATGGACGCGCGCAGTCTTACCCCTTCCCTGGTGCTGTGGGCCAGGCTCTGCATGACTCCGGCATGGGATTCAAAGCGCTGCAGGTCCTGCAGATATTCCCGCCGCTCCCGGCTCATGTCTTCCATGCGGGCTCTGGCATCATCGGGGTTTTCGTTTCCGAAGAGCGTCTGATACAGTTTTTCCGTTTCCGTCTTCATGGCCTGGTCCACGGCGTTTCCGTCCAGCGTCATGGCGGAATCCTCCCCGGAGAAGCGTTCTTCCGGGAGTATGAGGCCGCTCAGGTTGACGATGTGATGATCGAGAGCGAGGCGCGCCATATACTCGGGGGAGCTTTCGAATATGGCGTTTTCCCTGCGGCCTGCGGTCATGGACTCAGTCATGGTCGTGCGCTTCTGTATGATGCGTCCGGCGAGGGAAAGTTCCGTCTGTCCCCGGAAGCCCCGTACGAAATGCGCGCTGGCCTGCTGAATTTCGTGCATGCAGCGTGCTTTCTGCGCCTCGTCGTCCAGCGCATGGTCCAGTTTTCCGGCATAGGCGGCCGCGTCTGTGCCGAGGTTCAGGGAGAGGCACCAGGCATGCACGTCGGTCATGCGAGCTTTCTGTTCCTCGGAGAGCGGGAAAAGCCCGGCCTCGGCCGCGCGCTTCTGCAGCACGGCCACATGGGCGAGGTGATAGTTGAAATTTTCAAGGTCGACCTTATTCGTCAGCCCCTTCACAATATCCGGGGTGAGCACGAAGGAGCGCGCGGAGGCCGTGCCCTGCAGGGCGCGGGAAAGCGCGTTGGGCGTGCCCAGGCCCCGGGACTGTTCCCCTTCCATGAGAATGCTCAGAAGCTGGCGGCTCGCCACCATGCACTCATGCTGGAGCGTCACCTCGTTTTCATACTCGGGCAGGAGCAGCTTCTTCAGTGCCAGGGCTTCATCGGCATGTTCGGGGTAGCTTCCCTGAAAGGCCATGTCCACATAGCGCAGGGTTTCGCCGCGTTTTTCCACCGTGCTTCTTCCCTCGGTGGTCACCGTGGCGGCGATACCTTTGTCGAGGGCCTGCACAAGGGCATTCTTGTGTTCCTCCGTGGCAGCCCAGGAAAGGCCCAGGCTCAGCAGCTTGAACATGACGGCCGGCGGTTTGCCCGCGTTTATGCAAAGTTGTGCGAGACTTTGCAGAGTACTTTTGCCCAGAGGGGTTTTATCCGCGGACTGCAGCTGTTCGAGCTGTTCGGTCATGGCGTCCAGAACCGCATTCTTAAGCCTGTCGAAGTCCCGTCCCATAACGCCGAGTACCAGATTCTGCAGGGGATTCTGCAGTCGCTGCGTTTTTTCCTCCGTGGATGATCTGAAAGCGGGCATCTGATCGCTGCTGTTCTGCAGGGTGAGCATGAAGTCCACCAGCCTTTCCAGCTTAAAGGAGGGAGTCTCCTGTGCGTTTTTCAAATCTTCGAGTCTGCTGAGCAGGGACTCCATGTTGGTGCGGCTTGCAATGCAATCGGAAAGCTGTTCCTGGCATTTCACGAGCTGAGCCTGCAGCACCGTATTTATCGAGTCCCCTTCCTGCGATTCGGAAAGACTGGTGAGGAAGGTGCTGACGGCTTGCTCTTTTGCCTGCAGCTCTTCAAGGGTATACTGCCCGGAAACGAATTTTCCCGACTCCAGGGCCTCAATGAGGTCAAAAAGTTCCTTGCCGACCGAAAGATCAAGGATGGCAGGGGTGTTCTCCTCAGGGGCTTCCGCAACGTCGGAGGTGTCTTCTGTCTCCCGGGATTCTTCAAGCGGGCCGGTCTCGTCCGTTTCCTCAGAGGAGGACATACGGACTTTGGCATGTTCCAGCATGCCTTCCATCTGCGGTGTGAAGGAACGTCCTTCAAGATGTTCCGCGGCGTCGCGCATGGCCTGCTTGTCGCCGCTTTCCAGAGCAGCGGTGAGGTTTCGACCGGCCACGGTTTCCCCGGTTTCTTCGTTGCGCCGGGAAAGAACCTCTTCAGGCAGATCCCGTTCCGGTACGGAGGTCATTTCCCGCGCTGTGTCCAGCGTGCTTTCCAGAGAGGGCGGAGCGTCGGCGAGGATTTCCCTGGCGAACGCCCCGGTGTCGTCGTCCTGAGGCCGGATGTTGCCGGAATCGGCGATGACGGGGGACTGACTGCCGGTGACGGAGATGTTCTGACTCATGGATCGTTCTCTTTGCGGAATCCCGCGCACGGAATCTGCGGCGCGGCACGGGCATGAGGAAGTATGTTCCGTGCAGGTTGCTCTTTCGGGAATTCCCGGTCTTTTTCAGGGCTGAGAATACGCCAGAAAACGCGCCTTCGCAATCGTTTCCGGGCGACGGAGCGTATCGGCCGGAAGAAAAGGCATGCCTTCCGGGCGGAGCATGTCTTTGTTCTGGAAATGCCTGCCGGGAACGGCTATGAATTTTTCATGAAAGCGGAAACGAACATGCCCGGAAACGGAAAAGGGGGGCTGATCCATGGCGGTGAACACGATTTTTCCCGATGAAAGGAAATGCGGCGCCTGCAGGTGGTGGGAAGGCAGCCGTGAAGTGGAAGTACATACCTACAAGGGTGCGGTAAGGATCCGCTGTGAGGCAACTCCCGCCCCCTGCGTGGTCAGAAAGATGAAGATGCTCCCGGGCGGTTCCTGTCCGCGGTTCAGCAGGTGGGAAAAGTTGTAGGAGCGATTCTTCCGCCGGGGAGAAGTAAGAAAGTCCCGGAATCTCCTTCCGTGTGGTGAAGCGCGTTTTCTGCCGCGTGCCGGAGGGGAGGGGCTTTGTCATACCGTGAGCAGACGCTGAAATACAGGGTTTCAGATATCTTTATTTTTTAAGAAAAAGCCGCTTGCATGGCGTGCATGAATTTTTGTATATGGAAGAATACTCTGATACACATATACAGAAAACGAAAATTCATATTTTTAATGACGGATCATGGTATTATATAAAAATAACAGCTCCATTATGTTTTGTGATGGGATGATTGTTGATGTCCAGGAACTCGGAAAATCGTCTTTTATGGTCATTTATATAAAATATGTATGAAATGGTACGACGCGTTGAAAATATGAGCGTAGTGGTATATGCCATGTCCTGTCTATGATTCCACACGTCACCTCCATACGGAGAAGCCATGTTTTTTAAAGGAACATCCACGCCTTCCTCCGGGCGTATCGTCATCATCGGTGCGGGGGAAGTCGGCTTTCATACTGCCAGGAGGCTTGCCGAGGAGCATCGGCAGGTCATTGTCATCGACCATGATGAAGAGCAGCTTCGCAACATTCAGGAAGCGCTGGACGTGCAGACGCTGGAGGGCTTCGGGGCCAGCCCTCAGGTGCTGCGGGATGCTGAGATAGATAAGGCTGAGCTTGTCCTTGCGGTGACGAATTCCGACGAAGTGAACATCATGGCCTGCATGTTCGCCAAGGAAATGGCCCCCCACGCCACCCGTGTGGCCCGCGTGCGCAACCCCGACTATCATCTTCTTCCGGGCTTTCTGGAAAAGAATCTTGAAATCAGCCTGCTGGTCAACCCTGAAGAGGAAATCGTCCATACCATTTCCCGCCTCATCACCATGCCCGGCGCCGTGGAGTATCACGAATTCGCCAACCGCTGCATCCGCATGACGGGCATGAAGGTGGACCGCGGGCCGCTCATCGACCTGCCGCTTTTCCGCTTCCGTGAAGTGATGGGGGAAGAGCGCGTCATGATCGGCGCCATTTACAGGGAGGACCGGCTCATCCTTCCTTCCGGTTCCGACGTCATCCGCCAGGGGGACATCGTTCATTTCATTTACGAGCCTGCCGCGCTTCCGGCCATACTCCGGGTTCTCGGGCAGAAGCGCCGCCCCGTGCGCAGTGTGTGCGTGTACGGTGCGGGCCGCATAGGCACGGCGCTTGCGCGTTTTCTGGAGACGATGAATGTCCGGGTGTGCATGCTCGTCAATGATGCCGGAGAATGCGAACGGCTCTCCCGGAGCCTGCATTCCACGCTGATTCTGCACGGCGATGCCAGGGACCGCAGTCTTCTTGAGGAAGAGAAGATCGGCGAAATGGACGCCTTTGTCGCCGTTTCCGAGAACGAGGAATCCAATATTCTTTCCTGCATGCTGGCCAAGAAGCTCGGCGCGGGGCTGGCCGTTGCCAGCATCAACAAGCCCGAATATCTGGCACTGGCGGAAACTGCGGGCATCGATCATATCGTGAGCCCGCGCATCGCCACGGTGAACAGCATCCTGCACTACATCCGGCACGGCAATGTTCTTGCTTCGGTGGCGGTGAGCAATGAGTCCGCGGAAACCATGGAAGTGTTCGTCGAGGAGGATTCCGCGCTCTGCGGGAGAAATCTGCGCGACATCTGTCTTCCCCGGGGCATCCTGTTCCTGGCCATCGTGCAGGGGCAGAACGTCTTCATCCCCAAGGGCGATACCGTCATTCCGGCCGGCGCCAGAGTGCTCATTCTGGCCAAGAAGCAGCGCATCGCCGAACTGGAGCGCATTCTCGGCGGAGCGGCATCCTGTGAATGTGAAGGCAGGATCTGATGACCTTCTGGAATATTCTTTATCTTGTGGGAATCATGATCGCCTGCGTCGGCGTCATGCAGTTTCTTCCTCTGATTCTTTCCATCGTCTTTGCCGACGGGAACACGGCGCGCATCGCCCTTTCCTGCGCAGGGGCCGTCATCTCCGGCCTTGTTCTGGTGTACGCGGGCAGAAAAAAGCGCCGCATGCTCCTCAGCAACAGCGAGGCTCTGGCCTGTGTGGGCCTGTGCTGGATAGCCGCCACCTGTGCGGGGGCGCTTCCGTTCATCTGCACGGGCGTCATGACACCCGTGGACGCATGGTTTGAATCCGTGTCCGGCTTTACCACCACGGGTTCCTCCATTCTTTCCGACATCGAGGCGCTTCCGCAGAGCCTGCTGTTCTGGCGCAGTCTTACCCAGTGGTGCGGCGGCATGGGCATCATCGTTCTTTCTCTGGCAGTGCTCCCGCATCTCGGCGTCGGCGGCATGCAGCTGTACCGGGCCGAGGTTCCCGGACCCACGCCCGACAAGCTGGCCCCCCGCATGCAGGATACCGCCAAGATACTGTGGGGCGGCTACTGCGTGCTCACCCTCGTCATGGTCATCTGCCTGCTTCTGGCAGGCATGAACGTGCTGGAGGCCGTCAACCACGCCTTCACCACTCTGGCCACGGGCGGCTTTTCCACGAAAAACGCCTCGGCGGCGGCGTTTTCCCCTGCCGTGCAGTGGATCATCATTGCCTTCATGTTTCTGGCAGGCATCAACTTTACGCTGCATTTTCGTTTTATTACAGGTGGATGGAACGCCTACAGCAAAAGCGAGGAATGCCGTTTCTTCGTGCTGCTCTGCGCCGTGCTCATCGTGCTCAGCTCAGGCTATCTCTATGTAAGCGGCGCCTTTCCCGTGCAGTCGTTCTCCGATCTGGAAAGGCTGATCCGGGGCGCAGCGTTCCAGATCGTGTCGCTTATCACCAGTACGGGCTTTGTCAGCGAAAACTACAGCCTGTGGCCCCTCGGCATCGTTCCGCTGTTTCTGTTCGCCATTTTTGTCGGCGGCTGCGTGGGTTCCACGGCGGGCGGCTTTAAAATCATGCGCGTCATGGTGCTCGGCAAGGTACTGCGCCGGGAATTCTTCCTCATGCTGCATCCCAGGGGCGTTTCCACCATCAAGTTTCAGGACAGGCCCCTTTCGGAAAAGATCATTTCCGGCACCTGCGTGTTCTTCATCACCTATCTGCTGGTGCTTTTCGTGTGCTCAAGCGTTCTGCTGTTCCACGGCATCGACTTTCTGACGAGCTTTTCCGCCGTGCTTACCTGCCTTTCCAATACCGGGCCGGGATTCGGGCGCGTGGGCGCCGTGGACAACTTCGGCTGGATGCCGGAGGACGTCAAGGTTCTGCTCTCCTTCTGCATGCTTGCAGGACGACTGGAATTTTACGCGCTGCTCATTCTGCTGCATCCCTCGCTGTGGAAGAAGTAGATGCGGCAGGACGGGAGGAGATCGTGAATTATGTCCGGATGGCCGGAGGCGTTTTTCCGGGTATGTTCCGATGCGACAAGGCCGGAGAGTTTTCCGATACCGGTATTGGGGGAGCTGGGCCTGCCCGCGCATGACGTTGCCGGATTCTTTGGCAGGGTCATCGGCCTTCATCATGATTTTTTCAGGTTCTGCCGGAACACATGCCGGTGAAGGCATAAGAAAAAGGCGTCGTGCACAAAAAACGTGCACGGAGGTAAGGGAGTAGAATATATATGATAACAATTTGATATTATTTGTTTTATGAAAATGTCTTTTTGGATATGGCACTAAAAATGGCACTATTTTTCAATTTGCTCTTCACGACCACAAACGCCCATGGATGCGGGGCCAGCGGGGGGGAGCGTCCTTTTCCCTACCTCCCCACAGGCCCCGCATCCATGGGCCTATGCAGAACCTTCCCGCATGGATGCAAGTTTGTCCGCGTACTCGTCCAGCCATGCAGTTTCAAAAAAAGAGAATCGACTGCCATCTTTGAGAGGAGCGGGAAGCTCCCCGCGCTGCACCAGACGCCATATCGTTGATTCACTGGTGGAGAGGTATTCAGCGGCCTGACGGGCACGCATGAAACGGGGCTTGATGCGGGAAGTGGAAATGTTTTCTTTCGACATGCGACACCTCAGAGAGTTCATACAAGAAAGCCGCATGATAGATCATGAAGCAATATGCGGCACAGTGTCGCTTATTCTCCTGCCCTCAGTCGGTCAAGCCAGTCTGCCCACTCCTGCATCATGTTCTTGCGTTCCGGCAGATACTGGGCATGGTTGTACGCGCCCCGCACTTTGTTTCTTTCGCTGTGGGCAAGCTGTGCTTCTATCACGTCGTGACGATACTTCCCGCACTCGTTGAGCAGGGTAGAGGCCATTCCCCGGAACCCGTGCACGCACATCTCATCCTTGCCGTATCCCAGGCGGCGGAGCGCGTTCAAAAGCGCCATGTCAGATATGCAGCGCGTCGCGGAGAAGGGAGAGGGGAACACAAGAGCGCCGTGCCCCGTCCATTCGTAAAGCTCTAGGAACAGCTTCACCACCTGCCGGGCAAGGGGAACCGTGTGCGGAGCCTTCATTTTCATACGCCCTGCCGGAATAACCCACAGGGCTTTGTCGAAGTCTATTTCTTCCCACTTCGCACCGCGTATCTCCTGAGAGCGCACGAAAATATAGGGAAGGATGCGCAGGGCATACCGTGTGGAAACGTCGCCCGGATACTCGTCTATGGCACGAAGAAGGGCGCCTATTCGAGCAGGTTCCTTCAGGGCGGGTCTATGCTGTTGCGGTGGCCTGTCCGGCAGCGTCTCCGTAAGTCCGGCGGAAACGTCATAGAGGACGTACTTCATCACGCGGGCGTAACGGCATATCTGCCCTGCAAGTTCAGCAACACGTTTTCCCATATCTGGCCTGCCGTGGAGGTGTTCCAGGGCAGCGACCAGATCCGGCAAGTCAAGGGAAGCCATGGGAACATGGCCGACGTATGGGAAAAGATGCTTTTCCATGCGTTGCAGCTTCTGCTTCCGATAGGCGGAGGAAAGATTGAGCGTCTTTTTCTCGTACCATTCGCGGGCCACAAGCTCAAAAGTCACGGCGGATTCCATGGCCCGGCGTTTCTCTTCCGCCCTGTCCGCCTTCCTCTGTGCGCCGGGGTCTATACCCTGGGCCAGAAGTTCCCGCGCCTTGTCCCTCGCCTGCCGTGCCGCTTTCAATGAAACATCCGGGTACACTCCCAGGGCAAGACGCTTTTTCTTTCCGGCAAAGTAGAAGGTGAAACGCCAATATTTTCCATCCTGAAAGTTGAGGCCTCCACCATCGGACTTCATGGGAACCTTTTCGCCCCTCTTCGCTCGCCGGTGCAGTTCCCGCAGGGCCGTGTCAGTCAGTGCCATGGCTTCCCCCTGTAGTGCCATTTCCGATAGTGCCATCGGGAAAAATAGGAATGTGGCACTAAAAATGGCACCTTTTTAGTGCCATGTATAGCGACATCATGGGAGGTTATGAAACGGAGAAAAAGAAAAAAAGTAAAGCCTCACAAGGCGTTTGAAGCTTTATGAGGCTTTATGATGTGTTTTTCTGGTGGGCGGTAAGGGACTCGAACCCCTGACAGTCGGTGTGTAAGACCGATACTCTACCAACTGAGCTAACCGCCCCTGCCGCTTCTTCTAGGGGAAGAGAGGGGCCATGTCAAGGAGTCGCATCGTCGTGCTCCTGCAGGGGAACGAAGCACGACGGTGCGGGGATGAGGAACTCAGAACATTTTTCTGAGCAGAGGGAGTATGTTTTCTCTGGTGACGGGGGCGGGGCACAGGACAATGAGCGGGTCATGAGCTACGGCGTCGGCCAGGGCGTCAATCGCGGCCTCATCGGGCTTTTCCATGCCCGATCCGGTCAGACCGAGTCCGGCGCAGAAGTCTTTGTAGGCCCGTGCGGCATTCTGTCCCGTCTGTTCGGCGTCTTCGCCTCCGTGGAAGGTGGCGCCCAGAATCATGCCGACCTTCTTTACCTTTTCAGGGCAGGTGGAAGCCAGAAATTCCAGCGTCACCGGCAGGCTGAGGGCGCAGGCCTTGCCGTGGGGAATGTGGTAGGTCGCGCCTAGGATATGGGCGATGGAATGCCCAACATGGGCGGATGCGCAGGCGAGCATCCAGCCGCCGAGGCTTGCGCTGCAGAGCATGCGTTCCCGTGCGGTAAGGTCGTCCCCCTGTCGTACGGCCCGGGGCAGGAAGGTTGCTACGTCTTCCATGATTTTTTCGCAGATCATGTCCGTTGTGGTGGTGGAGTTTACGGACATATAGGACTCGCAGGCATGGGAGAACACATCGAGGCCCGTGATGAGGGTGAGCATGGGGGGCATGCCCACGGTGAGTTCGGGATCGAGAATCGCGTATTCGCTCATGCCTTCCACGGCGAGTATGGGGGCCTTGATGCCTTTTTCCGTATCGGAAATGATGAGTCCGTTGGAAAGCTCACTTCCCGTGCCGGAGGTGGTGGGAATGACGATGAGGCCGCGCGTGGGCGTCATTTTTTTGTCCGGGGCCGCGTAGTCGAGGATATGCCCGTCATTGAAGCGCAGGATATTGATGCCCTTGGCCGTGTCGATGGAGCTTCCGCCGCCTGCGGCGATGACGCAGTCGCATCCTGCGGCGCGGCACAGCGTTGCGCCTTCGTCCACCAGAAAGGCGGGCGGGTCGGGCTGTACCTTGTCGTACAGCGTGCAGCAGAGCCCCTCCCCGGTGAGGATGTCCTGAATTTTTCCGGCAAGACCCATGCGGACGATGCCTTCATCGCAGACAAGAAAGGCATGGTGGTATCCGGCTTCCTTCATGAGCGTGCCGAGCTGACGAACAGCGCCGTTTTTTTCCAGGATTTTTACGTTCTGAAGCAGGGAAAAGTGCATGATATGCTCCTTTTGAGGTGGAAAAGTCCGTGCGCAGGGCGCATGAGAAGAGCACCGTATCCCGGAGGGAGCGGCGGAAGAAAGAAAAGGGAAGAGGAAGGATCAGGACGGCATGGCGGGCGAGACGGGCATGACGGAGGCGGCCAGAGCCTGAAGACTCTTGAAGTTCTTCTCATCCAGTGCGGCGTCGCCCATGGGGTATTCCTTGCCGAGGAAGCGGTATTTGGACTGGCCCATCTTGTGATAGGCGAGCAGCTCATAGGCCTGAGCGCCGGCTTCCCGGGCAAAGGCTGCGATGGCGGCGATGTCCTTTTCCGTGTCGTTGACGCCGGGGATCACGGGCGTGCGCACATGGATGGGCAGGTCGGGGAAGGCGCGATGCGCAGCCCTGATGTTGGAGAGAATGCAGCTGTTGGACTGCCCGGTGAAGTGCCGGTGCTTTTCCTCGTCGAGTGTCTTGATGTCCACAAGAAGGTAGTTGAGCAGGCCCGCTGCTTCCAGAAAGGTCTCTTCGGAGCAGAAGGCGCAGCTTTCCATGGCCCGGTGTATGTGGCGTTCCTTGGCCTCGCGCAGCAGGGCCAGCGCAAAGCGCGGCTGGAACATGGGTTCCCCGCCGGAGAGGGTGAGGCCGCCGCCGGAGCGCGCATAGAAGAGCGAATCCTTTTCCACGTCGTCGAGGATGTCCTTCACCCGGCTTTCTCCGCCGTAGAGGAACATGGCGTCCGCCGGGCAGGCGCGCACGCAGCTCCGGCAGCCCGTGCAGAGTTCATGCTTTTTGGCAATGCCCTGTGCGGAGAGAGAAAGCGCCTTCTGCGGGCAGGCCTGTACGCAGGAGCGGCAGCCGATGCACAGGGTGTCGTTCCAGGCGATGTCCGGCGCGATATGCTGCGATTCAGGGTTGCTGCACCAGCGGCAGCGCAGCGGACAGCCCTTGAGAAAGACGATGGTGCGAATGCCCGGGCCGTCGTGCACCGAGTATTTCTGGACATTGAAGACGACGCCTTTTTCCATGGCATCTGCGTACATGGCTGTTCTCCGGGAAAGAGGGGGAAGGCGGCCGCCCGTCCGGTTCTTCCGTGCCGGGCGGCCTTTTTTACACGAGGGTGCGGTCAGATGCTGGTCTGTTCCGTGCGGCTGATGAGGTCGTTCTGCAGATCGCGCGACAGTTCCGTGAAGTAGGCACTGTAGCCTGCAATGCGGATGATGAGGTTGCGGTAGCGCTTGGGATCTTCCTGCGCGGCCAGCAGCGTTTCACGGTTGATGACGTTGAACTGCAGGTGCCAGAGCTTGAGGTCGCAGAACACGCGGATGAAGCTCACCAGCTTTTCGGTGCCGGAATCGCCTTCCAGACACTTGGGCGAGAACTTGATGTTCAGCAGGCGTGCGGCGCGTTCGTTGTAATCCCAGTTCTTGGTATTGTAGTTGGAGATGATGGACTGCGTGGGGCCGTTGAGGTCCGCACCCTGCGCAGGGGAGGAACCGTCGGAGAAGGGCATCCAGGCCTTGCGACCGCAGGGCAGGGCGCCCACTTCCTTGCCGTGGGGCACGTTGGCCGTGACGGACACGGTGCGGATGTCGATGTGCAGCCCGGTTTCCGGCGCGTACTTGTGGCAGTACTCCTGCGCGGTGCGGTCTACGGCAAGACCGATGGAGTCGGCGTACATGTCGTTGTTGCCGAAACGCGGCGCACGGGTGAGGCGCAGGCGCAGGGCCTCGTGTCCCTCGAAGTCGTCGTCCAGGGCGCGGATGAGTTCGTCCATGGTGACGCTCTTGTCCTCATACACGCACTTTTTCACGGCGCTCAGCGAATCCACCAGCGTGGCGAAGCCGATGATGTCCACGAAGCCGAGGTCGATGCCGCCGGGGATTTTTTCATCGGTGTGCAGATCCATGCAGGAGGCCATGCACAGATCGTGCAGGCAGGAGGCCAGAGGTCCGGCGAAGTGACGGGCGCGGGTGTGGTGGATGACGCACTGTTCCACATAGGAGGCGGCAAGCAGGTGTTCCTGCTGCTTAAGATAGGCCTGCCAGAATTCTTCCCAGCCGGAGAAGGAGCGCGGATCGCCGGTTTCCAGGCCGATGATCTCGTCGCCGTACTTCTTCATGCGGCCGTTGCGCAGCACCATTTCCAGAGCCGCGCCCAGATTCACCTGGCCGCAGGAGCTTGTCATGGTATCGCGGTTGGGCATGCGGATTTCCGCGCAGCCCGAGGCCGTGTAGTCGAAAATGTCGCCGAGGGGTGCGCCCTTGGCCAGATGGAGAGGAATGATTTCCTCATCGTTGAAGAGCTTGGGATAACCCTGGCCTACCTTGATGGTTTCCGCAATCTCCCACAGAAAACGCTGGGGAGAACGGGAATGGATGCGCGTGGCGAGGTCGGGGTAGGGCATGGGCGAGGCCTGACGCGACTTAAGGATGAGGTAGGAAAGCTCGTTGGTGGCGTCCTTGCCGTCGCGGGTCTGCCCGCCGATGGTCACGGCTTCCCAGTGAGCATAGCCTTCCTGCGTGGCGAGTCCGCCGGGGGAAAGGGAAATGTCGGTGAACTGCGCCATGCCCACCCACATGCAGTCGAGCAGTTCCAGCACGTCGTCGTCGGTGAGCACGCCGGCTTCCACATCCTGCTTGTACAGGCGGTAGAAGTACTGGTCCATGCGGCCGTTGGAAATGATGGTGCCGGTGCGCTGTTCCAGACGGGAGAACATCTGGGCGAACCACTGGGCCTGCACGGCTTCGCGGAAGTTGCGGGCCGGAAATTCCGGAACGCGTAAGCAGCGTTCGGCAATGTCCAGAAGTTCCTGCCTGCGGACCGGGTCTTTTTCGGTTTCCGCCATGGAGCGGGCAAGATCGGCATGGCGGTGCGCCCAGAGCACGATGGCGTCGCAGGTGATGATCACCGCTTCCAGGAAGGGACGCTTCTTCAGGGTGTCCATGGGGCTGAGCGGATCGAGGGCGGCGAGCTTTTCCTCGGCCTCGGCCTTGATGCTCGCAAATCCCCGGTCGATGACCTTGGCGTAATCGAGCACCCACTGCTGGCTGGAACGGTAGGAGGCGTTTTCACTGACCACGAAACGGGTCTTGATGCCCAGCTCGTCGTTGTAGGCGAGGCGGTGCACTTCCGGCGGCAGGGAGCGGTTGAGATCTTCATGGAAGGTTTTGCCCTTCCAGTAGGGAGTGATTTCGTTGCGGACGATGGCCGCCACTTCGGGGGATACGCTGATGGGAGCGGCGGTTTTCGCTTCGGCCAGGGAATCGAGGGCATCGGCCATGAAGTCGCCGTCAAGTTCCGGGTACAGGATGCCGTAACGGCCCGTGGTGCCGCAGCGCCCGGCCAGAAGCTGCCGGTCGTCGATGTGCACGGGGATGTTTCTGGCAATGTTCATAAGGGCCTTGGCCCAGCGCAGATTGAGGGGCTGGCCTTCGGTTTCCTTCATGGAGCGGGTGAAGAGCAGGGCACGGTCGGCGTCGATGATGGGCGCCATGCCGTCAAAGGTTTCCAGAATGTCGAACAGCCTCTGATGTTTCGCGCGGTTGGGGTTTTCCTTGCCCGCAGCCTTGTCCTGAAGGATTTTTTCCTGGGTGGAAAGAGCGCAGCAACAGCTCATACAGAAACTCCTGTGAAGTGGCGGGAAACCCGCCGTTGGGAAGGAGAGGCGCGGGGCGCAGGGGACGCCCCGCGGGGTATGCCGGAGAAAGGGTTACATCATGTGATTCGGCAGGAAGAGAGAAATGGCCGGGACATAGGTGAGGATGAACAGCACCGCGATCATGAGAATGATCATGGGTATGGCGGCCCTGGCGATGGATTCCACCTTCAGTCCGCTGGTAGCGCTGGCCACGAAGAGGTTGGAGCCCACAGGGGGCGTGACAAAGCCGATGGCGAGGTTCACGGTCATGATAAGGCCGAAGTGGATAAGATCCACGCCGAGCTTCGTCGCGATGGGGGCGAGGATGGGGGTGAGGATGATGGTGGCTGCGGCAGGTTCCATGAGCGCGCCCACGACCAGCAGGAAGAGGTTGATGAGCAGCAGTACAAGATACTTGTCGTTGGTGACGGAGAGAATGGCCTTGGCGATGCTCTCGGGCACCTGTTCCAAGGCGAGCAGATAGCCGAAGCTGCTGGCCATGGCGATGAGGAAGATGATGACGGCGCTGGTGGTGCAGCATTCGATGCACACGCTGAAGAAGTTGTGACGGTTGATGCCCTTGTACACGAAGATGCCGACGAGCAGGCCGTACATGGCGCTGATGGCCGCGGCTTCGGTGGGGGTCATGTAGCCGCCGTAAATGCCGCCGAGGATGATGACGGGAACCATGAGGGCCCACTTGGCTTCCCAGATGGTGCGCAGTATCTGCTGCCAGGTGAGCTTTTCGGGGTTGCCCATCCAGCCGTTCTTCTTGCTGAGGTAGTAGCTCCAGCCCATGAGCACGACGCCCACGAGGATGCCGGGAATGATGCCGCTCAGGAAGAGCTTGCCGATGGAGGCCTTGGCAATGACGCCGTACACCACCATGGGGTTGCTCGGCGGGATCATGACTCCGATGGAGCCTGCACAGGCCACAAGGGCGGCGGCAAAGCGCTTGTCGTAGCCGCGTTCCACCATGGCCGGAATGGTGATGGCGCCGATGGCGGCCACGGTGGCCGGACCGGAACCGCAGATGGCGGCGAAGAACATGCAGGTGACCACGGTGGCAAGGGCCATGCCGCCCACGGCCTTGCCCACCAGAATATCGGCCAGGTTGATGAGCTGCTTGGAAAGACCGCCCGTGCCCATGAACACGCCCGCAGCCACAAAGAAGAAGATGGACATGATGGTGAAGGAATCGAGGGCGGTGAAGCAGGTGGGGGCCTGTGTGGAGATGTGCAGAAATTCCGAGTTGTACAGGGCGGCCATGGCCGAGAAGCCGAGGGTGACGGCAATGGGCACGCCGAGCAGCAGGCAGATGAACATGGTGCAGCCGAGTACGGTGACGATTTCCAGTTCCCACTGATCGATAATGGGTACGGCAAGCACGAGACCCATAGCGATGGCGATGACGGAATCAAGAATGCCTGTTTTGCGGATCTGCCGGATGAGATTCTGGATGAGGCGTATGCTCATGAGTATGAAGCTTATGGGCAGTACGGCGTAGGGGAAGGCATAGGAAAGGCCGATGGCGGGCGAGAACTGCGGCTTGGCTATCTGCATCATGGAAAGATTGTAGCAGAGGTAGGCCAGAACGCCCGTGAAAACCAGGAAAAGCGCTTCGTCCAGCACCCAGAGCATGTTCTGGATGCGTCTGGGCATGGCGTCGAAGAACAGGGTGATGCGTATGTTGGCCCGTTCCTTGATGAGCAGCGGAACGGAGAGATAGGAGAGCCAGATGAAGCTCCAGATGGCGAGTTCCTCCACTTCCGCCGTGGAACCGGCAATGCCCAGCATGTTGGTGGCGATGTAGCGGAAGAGCACCTGATAGGTGATGAGGGATATGGCCATGAGCAGCGCTATGACCAGGAACGGTTTTTCAAAGTTTTCATCGAGCCAGCGCAGGATGTTCTTCTTTCCGGCGTTGTCGCAGGTGAGGTTGCTCTTATCCATGAAATTCCTCGCAGAGCGTTGTACTATTGAGCATATCCATACGGTTCCAGAGAAATGTTACGGCTGCACCCGGAGGTTTCCATGCGGGCTGTGCCCGGCAGGGAAACAGCGGGGGGCTTCGCCTTGCGGCGAAGCCTCGCTCCGTGAGGTTCCGTAAAGGCAGGTGCCCGGAGCGCGGGCGCTCCGGGCTTTCGGGTTACTTCTGGGCGTCCTGGAGCAGCTGCACCATCTTGGGATCGAGCTGCGGGCCGAATTCATCCCACACGACCTTGAACTTTTCCTTGAGGGCCGCCTTCTGGGCGTCGTCGAGGAAGTTCACCTTCACGCCGTTCTGGTTGCAGTATTCGAGGCCTTCCTTTTCCAGCTGGTCAAGCAGCGTCCATTCCCATTCCTGGGCTTCCTTGGCGGATTCCATGATGGCCTGCTGGATGTCGGCGGGCAGGGAGTCGTAGAACTTCTTGCTCATGCAGCCGACGTGGATGGGGAAGTTGTGCTGGGTCACATACATGTACTTGAGGATTTCGGCGCGGCCGAAGCTCTTCATGGAGAGGAAGGAGAGCAGTTCGCCTTCCACGGTGCCCTGCTGAAGGGCCTGATACACGGCGTCGAAGGCCAGAGCGGTGGGGTTCATGCCCACGGCCTTGCAGTTGGCGATGTCGATGGGGGAAGGAGTGGAGCGGATCTTCACGCCCTTGAGGTCTTCCACGCTCTTCACGTCCTTCTTGGTGAAGGCCCAGGAGCGCATGGCCGTGGCATTGAACATGAAGGGATACAGATCCACGGTGGCGAGCTGTTCCACCAGGTACTTGTTCAGGTCGCCGTAGGCGAGGGCCTTCATGTAGGGGATCATCTTGTCAGGATCGCACATGTAGGGCATGTCGAAGGCCAGGGCGCACTTGTGGAAGCTGGAAAGAATGTTGGTGGCGATGGAGGAAACTTCCAGGTTGCCCTGCTGCACGGCTTCGCCGGTGACGCGGTCGGAACCGAGCACGGCGTTGGGGTAGATCTTCACCACCACGCGGCCGTTGGTCTTCTTTTCCAGAAGTTCCTTGAACTTTTCATAGCCCATGGTGAATTCGTTGCCTTCAGAACCGGTGTGGGAGATGCGGATAAGGATCTTTTTTTCCTTGGCCGCGGCCTGCTGAGGCAGGACGGCTCCGAAAGCGGCGATAAGGCCGAACACCAGGCAACCTTTCAGGAATTTGTTCATAGACTCCTCCGTTAGAATGTTTTCGCGTGACGTGTCTCATCCGTAGTGGACACACTGCATAGCCCCATGACGTGTGCTTCCGGCCTTGCGGCCGGTTCGGATGCGTTATGCCGGCCGGACTCAGAGTCCGAGAATGGCGGCCGCGTTCTTGTACATGACGTGTTCCCGCGCCTCGGCCGTGAAGGGCAGGGAGTCGTAGAGTTTCAGCGTGTCTGCGATATGGTCGAAGGGGTGGGCGCTGGCAAAGAGCACCTTGTTCATGAGCTGCCGGTTCGCGGCATGGACATACTGTTCCACGTTGAAGAGCATGGTGCAGGCGGAAAAGTCGAGATAGACGTTACTGTGGCGCGTGGCCACGCCCACCATTTCCATGATCCAGGGGTAGGCGCCGTGGCTGACGATGATGGTCAGTTCGGGGAAATCGGAGGCCACGCGGTCGATGAGCCAGGGCGCGTGGTGTTCCAGCACCACATGAGGCATGCCGCAGGAGCAGCCCGTGGTGATGGCTACGGGAATGTTTTCTTCGCAGCAGGCCGCGTAGAAGGGGTAGTAAAGCGCGCTGTTGACGGCCACGCCGGACATGGCGGGGTCGATGGAGGCGCCTTTCACGCCGTATTCCCTGACGGCCCGGCGGAAGGCGCGCAGAGCGTCCATGCGGAGCAGAGGATCAATGCCGTAGAAGCCGGTGAAGAAATCGGGGTACTTCTGGATACATTCCAGCATGCCGGGGTTGGTGGAGACGGTGTTCACACTGGAGGCGATGTCGCGCCCGGTGACCACGGCGTGAACCACGTCGAGTCCGCGCAGCATGTCCACTTCCTCTTCCAGCGTTTTTTCGGGCCGGGCGGCGAAATTCGTGGCCGCGCTGAAGGCCTGATAAAGGGGATTGGTGAGAATGCCCTGAAGCGTTTCGTGCGTGGCCGGGCGGAAACGCATGTCGATGATGCTCATAAAGGCTCCTTGCCGTCCGGAAGGGACGGGTTATTCATTTTCCGCCGGCTGAAGACCGGCCCAGTCGTTGAAGGCATTTTCCCTGTTCAGGGTTTCCGCGCCCATGCGCAGAAGAGAATCTCTGCTCCATTCTCCCCCGTACACGGCGCAGGCCAGTTCTGCCATGAGCGTCAGAGTCCGTTCCTGTTCTCCCGGAGGCAGGGCGTTCCGACACAGTCCCATGCTGTCAAAGGCGGCCCCGGCCTGTTCGTCGGAAAGAACTTCGCTTCGGGAGGGCAGGGGCTGCGTGTCGGCATGCTTCTGTCGGCACCGTTCCAGCAGAAGAGTGCGCAACGAGTCTTCATCGGAAAGGGAAAGTGTTCCGAATTCAGGGGAAAGACCGTCGGGGGAAAGACCGAGATCGGCGCATACTCTTTCCAGACAGAGAGTTTTCGGTGTTCCCAGACAGGAGCGGCAGAGGCTGACCTGTCCGTAGGGCGTCTGTTCCAGATCGTTGTGTATTCTCGCGCAGCGCAGCAGACAGGCTGTGTCGCGGCAGATACTGTCTGCCCGGTCGTTGGAAGCCTTCTGCGGTACATGGGGCACTCCGCCGCGCAGAACGATGGCCCGCAGCCCCTTGGAGAACATGACGGTACTGAGTCCCAGACCGGGAATATTCTTCAATACGTTGCCGGAAGAGCCGGAGACGAGCAGAGATGCTTCCGGACTTTTCACGACGGCGGCATGACCCCAGGACACGACGCAGGCATTGCCGCCGAAATGCCGCTGCAGGCCTTCATTGATGGCGTAGCTTCCCAGTCCTTCCCGGAAGTCGGGAAGCAGCTCCGTTGCAGGCAGCAGGGACACGCGTCCCCTGTCCAGAACAAGGACATACTGTTTTTCCACTGCCGGGCGGCCTTCGATGATGGCAAAACGCATGTCCATGGAGGCCATGATCCGGGCACCGCGGCTCATGAAGCGCAGAATCTGCAGCTGCCCTGTGGAGGAGCTTTTTGCACCGAGGAACAGGGAGTCGAAGCAGGAAAGGGGGCAGCCCGCGAACATGCCGGAGGCGAGCACCAGCACGTTGCCGGAGCTGAGCGGATCGGCACCCGGGTTCATCTCCGTGTAGAGAACCTGGCTGATGAGTCCCCGGCCGCCGAGCATCCATCGCTCCCTGGGGAGGTCGAAAACCCGGACGTTGCCGGTGGACATGTTGATGCGGGCGTAACGGTACATGGACTGCTTCCTGTCTTGGGTGTCACACCAAGGAAAGCAAGAAGCGTGCCAATGTTGAGAAAGTTTGTAAAAGTATGATAATCAGAGTGGTTATAATAATGAAAACTGCAGGAGTTTACAGCTTTTCGTATCACACGGATACATGTATCTCATAACATGTATCCATGTGATACATTTTCTGAAAACACATGTTACTTGTTGCGCCACATGTCGGGCGTCATGCCCATCTGCTTGACCTTGCGGTACAGAACGCAGCGGGCTATGCCCAGTTCCTGGGCGGCGAGGCGCATGTTGCCCCGCGTCTGGCGCAGCATTTCCATGATGGTTTCCATTTCCTGCGCCTTCAGCAGATTGTTCCGCGTGGGGGACTGGGCACAGGATGCCGGAGCTTCCACGGAACGGCTCTGGATGATGTGGGCCGGCAGGTCGGAAACCTGAATGAGGGGAGAGGCGGATATGTTGATGGTGCGTTCTATCACGTTTTCCAGTTCCCGGACGTTGCCCGGCCAGGAATAGAGGGAAAGGGCTTCCAGCGCCTCTTCGGTGAAGCCTGCGCCGGGCCTGCCCAGCGCACGGGAGAATTTTTCCAGAAAGAAGGCGGAGAGCAGGCGTATGTCCGTTTTGCGGTCGCGCAGCGGCGGAATGGTGATGGAGAGCACGTTCAGCCGGTAATAGAGATCATTGCGGAAGGTTTTCTGCCGCACGGCCTCTTCAAGATCGCGGTTGGTGGCGGCCAGCACACGGATGTCGATGTGCTTTGCCGTGGTGCCGCCCACGCGCACGACTTCACTTTCCTGCAGAAGGCGCAGCAGGCTGGCCTGCGCGTCCAGAGGCAGCTCACCTATTTCGTCGAGAAACACGGTGCCGCCGTCGGCCAGTTCGAACTTGCCGGGCTTGCCCTGCCTTCTGGCTCCGGTGAAGGCACCGTCCTCATAGCCGAAAAGTTCGCTTTCCAGGAGCGTTCTGGGAATGGCGCCGCAGTTCACCACCACGAAGGGACCGCCGCTTCGGGCGCTGGCGTTGTGGATGGACTGGGCGAAAAGTTCCTTGCCCGTGCCCGATTCCCCGAGAACCAGGGTGGTGATGTCGCTCTGGGAGGCGCGGCGGGCCAGGCGTATCACTTCGCGTATGGCGGTGGAATCGCCCACGATGTTTTCAAAGGAATAGGCTGCCCCCGAACTCATCATGCGCGTGGCGTATTCGCGCATGCGCTTGACGCTGCGCAGGGTGATGATGAAACCTCCGTCCTCGATGGGCGCACAGGAGACGGCGTACTGAAAGAGTCCGTGCTCCAGCTTGAGCGTGGTTTCCCTGTCGTTGATGCGCCTCCGGGAGGCGAGCATGGTGTCGAGCCCTTCGCTGGAAAGGATGATTTCGTCAAGGTTCGCCCCCACGGGAAGGCCGTTGCCGCTGGAAGACCCTGTGCCGAGCATGGCCCGTGCCTTGTTGTTCATGGCGCGTATGCGGCGTTCTCCGTCCAGAATGAGCACGCCTTCATCCAGAAACTCCAGCATGGCATTCTGTTCCTTCAGAAGAAGGCGGAGCCTGAGCTGTTCCGAAACCGCGTAGGCGGCGGCCTCCACCATGCCTATGGTGTGCAGGTGATGGTTCTGCACATTGATGGAAATGTTGAGTATGCCCACCAGCGTGCTTTCATTGTAGATGGGGGCGCTGCAGCAGCTCCATTCCGTGGCGTTGCCGTAGTAGTGTTCCGCACCGATGATTTCAATGGCGCGGCGTTCGATGAGTCCCGTGCCTATGCCGTTGGTGCCGGAGTGTTCTTCCGTGGAAAAAAGTCCCTTCTGGAATACGGAAAGGGCGTTGATGTCCTCCTCATGCCCGACGACGTGCAGGATGAGGCCCGAACTGTCGGCCAGACCGATGACGCTGTGTGCCGCGCTGATGGAAGAGAAGAGCTTTTCCATGATGGGAATCGAACTTTCCAGAAGTTCATGGTTCCGCTTCAGGGCTTCGTCCAGAAATTCGGGGGAAACGGGCTTTTCTATCCTGTGCCTGTCGGAACATGCACGGCAGCGCTCCCAGGAGGCGAGGATGAAGGGACGCACCTGGGAGCGGTCGATGGGTTCGAACTTTTTAAAGGCTTCCCGAAGTGCCAGCAGGTTGTTGCAGGTGGGTTTTTCGCCGGACATATGTTCCTCCATGGAATAAAGTAGAGCGGATTAATATGGATTTTTATGCACGCTCTTAAAGAACTGCGCCCGGTTCGGCATGTTGTGCACCGGAAAACGACTTAAGCGCCGTTTCTTTTTTTGCAGGCTTTGCTGCCGCAGAAGCGGTTTCCGTGGGGAAGCCTTCCGGAGGGCGCTGTTTTCTGCAGGAAGAATGCAGACACCCGGGATGGATTCTCTCCTGAACATGTGTGATGCAAAGCAGAATTGATTTCAATGAAATACGCTATTATTGGCGGCCTGTGGGCCAAGGTTCTCATACGGCGCATCCTGCTCCTTTCTCAGGAGGAAAGATGCGCCGCCCGAAGGACCGAAGGGCGTTGATGTCAGGGGATGAGCCTTTCGGCAATACGCAGGGCAAGGGCTTCGTCCTCAGCCGGGCGTCGCCCCGATACGGCCACACCGCCGAGAAGCTCTCCGCCTTTTCCGCGCACGGGCACGCCGCCCTGCACGGAGGTCATGAGTGTGTCGCCGAAGTCGGCAAGGGAAAGGTGCTCCCGTACCAGCCGTTCGTGAAATGCGGCGGTGCTCTGTCCCATGCGGGCGGCGGTGTAGGCTTTCGCCCTTGCCATGGTGAAGGAGCGGGAGGAGGATCCGTCCATCTGCGTATAGCCGAGGATGAAACCATGTTCGTCGGTAACGCAGACGCACACGGGCGCACCGGGGCCGGCCAGCTCCTGAAGGTCCTGGAATGCGGAAAGAATGGAGGTTTGTCGTATCATGGTGTACTCCTTATTGATTTTTATTGTTTTCTTTGTGCGGAAGACGCGTGTCGCGTCTTTTTTTTTCGGCGGAGGACGAAAAGATTAATAAGGATCATCTGTTCCCTGCAAATGGTAGGAATCCGAGGAATGTGATAAAAGACACATGCAAAAGCCATGCCATAAAAAAATAGGTTATCATAAAAATGGGAAAAATGCTTTCATCGGGAAAAAAATGTATATTTTTAATACATGTATTAATGATACATGTATATAAATGATACATGTCTGTGCGTGTTGCCGGGCTCTCCGGAACCTGTCGCAGCGTGATGTTCTGCCGGATATCACGGAGCGTTTTCTTTCTGCAACAGGAGGTTTCCGGCAGGGCGTCCTTGAGGGTATCCAGCTCCAATGCCGGGCGTTCTTCCGGCGTGTTTCCGGCCGGAGGTTGGTGAGGAAGCGGAGAAAAGGGTATTTTTAAGTTGACAATGAATTTCAATTTCCGTAAAGCTCAGAAAAAAGTTTGAGTCGTATAACTTTTATACGCCTTGCGGAAAAATTCAGGGAGATGACATGAGCGCCGTGGTGGAACAGAACCGGGAAGAGCGGATAGATTCCGAAGATATGCGTATGAACGGCATGGCCTTTGCCTCCGGGGGGAAGGGCCGGAGACTGGAACACTATTTCGCCAGAGAAGGCGTGGATCCTCTTTCCCGCGCCTTTGACGGAAAAATCGCGGTGCATCCCGGCGTGGGCGGGGGCATGGTGGAGCCTTCCGCCGTGGAAGGCAGCCTTGAGGCGCTTCTCGACACGCCGCGCAGGGGCGACAGCGTGGCCTACATCCATGTGCCTTTCTGCGAAACGCACTGTCTGTACTGCGGTTTCTACAACCGGGGCTACAGCAGGGAGGAAAGCGCCCGTTATACCGATACGCTCATCAGGGAACTTCGCCTGTGGGAGGGGCGGGCGGCGCAGAACGATGGGCCCGTGCATGCCGTGTATTTCGGCGGGGGTACGCCCACGGCGCTGGAAGCGGAGGATCTGGAACGCCTTCTGAAGGCCGTGCGCGCGCACCTGCCCCTTGCCAACGACTGCGAGATCACGGTGGAGGGCCGCCTGCACAATTTCGGGCCGGAAAAGATGGAGGCCTGCCTTGCGGGGGGCGCCAACCGTTTTTCCCTGGGCGTGCAGAGCTTCAGCACGAAGATACGCCGCACCATGGGCCGCCTTGCCTCGCGTGAGGAGGTGATGCGCCGTCTGGAGCTTCTGAAGAGCTACGATCAGGCCGCCGTCATCGTGGATCTCATTTTCGGCTTTCCCATGCAGAGCATGGAGGTGTGGCGGGACGACATCGACGCCGCCTGTGCAGCCGGCCTGGACGGCATGGACTGCTACCAGCTCAATGTCTACGACCAGACGCCTCTCGGCCGGGCCATCAGGGAGGGAAAGCTTCCCCCTTCCGCCGACATTCCCCAGCAGTCGGCCATGTTCGCCGCCGCCGTGGACACGCTGCAGAAGCGTTTTTACCGCCGTCTTTCCCTCACGCACTGGGCGCGCACCAGCCGTGAGCGCAATCTGTACAATCTCAAGGTGAAGGGCAGCGCGAACTGCCTTGCCTTCGGGCCCGGCGCCGGAGGCAATCTTGCGGGCTGGTTCTACCTCAATCAGAACAGCTATCCGGCCTGGCAGGACATGGTGAACGCAGGCCGCAAGCCCGTCATGATGCTCAGAAGGCCCGATCCTCATTTTTACTTTTTCCGCGCCGTGGCTGCGGCCATGGAACAGGGCTGGATGGACATGCCGGAGCTTGAGCGCCGTTTCGGGCTGGCATGTTCCGCCGCGCTTTCGCCCCTTCTGGAACAGTGGAGCCGCGCGGGCCTTGTGGAAATGCGCGACAACGTGATGGTGCTCACCCTTGCCGGGCAGTTCTGGCAGGTGAATCTTTCCCAGCTTCTTCAGGATTTTCTGAAGCATACGCTGGATGCCGGCATGACGAAGTAAGGAAGAGCGGCGGCCTTTCCGAAAGGGCAGGGAAGGGCCGCACGTCCGGGGCGCAACAGAAAAAGCGCCCGTCATATAACCGTGTCTTTTCTGGAAGACACCAGCAAGAGGGATTGGATGATGAAGATGACATCGACGACGTGGGCGGCCTCTTTCGCCGTGCTGGCCTGCGCGCTGACCGGGGTTCCGTACGCCCATGCGGAAGACACCGTGAAAGCAGGGGATGTATATGTTACCGCAACGCGTGTGGAAAAGGAACTGCAGCAGGTTCCCATGAGCGTCACCGTGATGACGGCCGAGGATGTGCAGCGTTCCGGCGCGCGCACCGTGGGCGAGCTGCTGGAAGACGTGCCCGGCGTGCAGATACAGAACGACGGCTCGCAGGGCCTCAAGCGCGTTTCCATACGCGGTGAGGATGCCTTCCGCACCCTGGTGCTCATCGACGGGCAGAAGATTTCCGAACACAAGTCCATGTCCGGCTCGCCCATGCTCATCGATGCCTCGCGCATCGAGCGCATCGAGGTCATCAAGGGCCCGGCTTCCGTGCTCTACGGTTCCGACGCCATAGGCGGCGTGGTGAACATCATCACCAAAAAGGGCGGGGAAAAGCCCGTGGAAGGCGAAATCTGGACGGGCTTCAGCGGCGCTTCCCGGGGCTTTTCCGAGGGCATGGCCGTGCGCGGCAACCTTGACGGCTTCAAATACAGCCTTTCCGGTTCCTACTCCGATCAGGGCGACATCCACACGCCCGAAGGGAAGCTCGACAACACGAATTTCCGCCAGACCGACGCTTCGGCCTTTCTGAGCTACGATTTTTCCGAGCATTTCACCATGGGCGCGGGGCTGGACTACTACAAGGGCGCGTTCAACTCCACCGCCATGAACAACAACACAGGCGGGAACCGCTTCTTCGTCAACGTTCCCAAGTGGGCGCGCACCAAATACTACATGTTCGCGGAAGGAAAGGACATCAGCGAGTACCTCAGCCGCGTGCGCTTTGACGCCTACTATCAGAAGAACGAAAAGGACATGCGCAACTATGTGGGCCAGGCGGACGGCGCGGGCAGCACCAGCATGAACGGCATGCCCGTATCGTATCTTTCCGCCGACGTGGTCATGGACAACTACGCCCACAACATCATCCGCAGCAGAGGGTTCTCCCTGCAGACCGACTGGCAGCTCGGTGCGGACAATTACCTTATTGCGGGCTATGAGCTGAACTACGACAGGCTTAATTCCGACGGCAGGACCTACCTCGACAACAACATCACCATGTCCCCGATGATGAGCATTGCCATCCACAAGGTGACGGACAAGTTCTATGACGGCAATCAGCTCAATCAGTCGCTGTTCGCCTCCATGGAAAGTCAGCTTCCCTGGAATCTGGCCCTCACCTACGGCGTGCGCTGGACCCATGTGCGCACGGAACTCACGCGCGGTGAGGAAATTTCCAACCCCTATACCGGCAGCATGCACATGGGCCCCATGACCCGGCCCATGTTCGACAAATCCGGCATGGTGGAGAAAAGAGCCCTCGGCGACGACACCGCCTCCCGCCCCGTGTTCAACGTGGGCCTCGTGTGGACGGGCATAGACGACCTCGCCCTTCGTGCAAGCTGGGCGCAGGGCTTCCGCGTGCCGAACCTTACGGAAAAATACATCGGCACGGCCATGGGCGGCGGCACCATTTACGGCAACCCGAACCTCGATCCCGAAACCTCCAACAATTTTGAAGTGGGCGCGCGCTACAATCCCGGCAATCTGAGCCTCGATGCGGCTCTCTTCTACTCCATTGCCGACGACTACATCGCCTCCGTGCTCACGAAGTCGGGCAGCGGCATCTACACCTACACCAACGTGGCCGACGCAAGGACCTTCGGTTCCGAACTTTCGGCAGCCTACCGCTTCGCCACGGAATACGGCGACTTCACTCCCTACGTCTCCCTGACCTGGATGCGCCGCCAGTACGACGACGGAGCAGGCTGGAAGACCTTTGATACCGCCACCCCCGAATGGGTGAGCCGCTACGGCGTGCGCTACGCCCGGGCCGTTGCCGAGAACGTCGACTTCCATGCCGATGTGTACGGCCGCAGTCAGTCCGAAACCGTATACCGCACCGCCGCCGGTACCAGTGATTACGACCTCGGCGGCTTCACCACGGCCAACGTGGCCCTGGGCTTTGATTTCGGCAAGGAAAGGCGCTTCTCCGTGCTTGCGGAAGTGCTGAACATCTTCGACAAGCGTTATCAGTACAATCCGGCCATTCTTGAGCCCGGCCTGCACGCCAATGTGAAGCTGAGCTACAAGTTCTGAGAAAAGGCGCGGCCGGGGGCTTTCCCCGGCCCGCCCCGCCGTCGTGAGGCGCGGGGCTTTTTCTGAAGAGAAGGAAGAACCATGACACGATTTCTTTCCTGCTGGAGCGCGCGGGAACTGGTGGTCATCGGCGTGTTCGCCGCAGCCTCCAAGGTGGCCACGCTGCTGGTGGCCCTCGCGGGCGGGGGCATGAACCCCGTGAGTCTCATGGGCAAGAACCTGATTTTCACCACGCTGCTGGTGGTCATGCTGTGCAAGGTGAGAAGGCCGGGCACGCTTTTGCTGTTCACCGTCATCAACATCATCGTGAGCATGCTGCTTCTGGGCGCAAGCGTCACGCTGCTTCCGGCCATGTTCGTTGCCGCGCTTGCTGCGGAAGCGGCCATGTGGCCGGGTCGTGCCTCCTCAGGGGTGGGGAATGCCCTGATCGGTGCGGCGGTGTTCGATGTCGTGAGCAAGGTGCTGTCCCTCGGCGTGTCGTGGCTGTTCATGCGAGAAAATCCGGCCATGATGGTCATGGCGGTGCCTTTTGTGCTCACAGGCTACATAGGTTCCGTGGGCGGACTTTTTTCCGGAGCAAGGGCGGTCAGGGAGCTGCGTCATGCAGGCATCATTCATCAGTAGGCATGAAGGCCCGGGAGAGGAAGCGGGCAGGGGCACGGCGCTCGACGTGCGCTCCCGCATGTTCGTCACCCTGCTCAGTTCGGCGGTGACCATCGCCGTATCCTCCTTTGAGGGGCAGATGGTGCTTTTTGCCGCGTCCTTTCTCTACGCGCTTTCCATACGCCGTTTCCGCGCGCTGCTCACGGCCTATGCGGCACTGGCCGTCATGGCGGGCATGGCCGCGCTTTTCACCTTCGGCATATCCTCACTCATGCCGTCCATGCCCTTTTCCTTCAAGGGCCTTGCCGTTCCCTTCCTGCGCGGAGCGGTCATGCTGAACGTGGTGCTGCCCCTTGCGCTTACAAGCCGCATACAAGCGCTGCTCACGGCCCTGAAGTCTTTGCGTCTGCCCTTCTGCATCTATATTCCCGGGGCGGTGATGATACGTTTCATCCCCACCTTCATGAACGATATCAGACAGGTGGCCGAAACATTGAAGATACGCGGATACCGTCTCGGCTTCGGCGAAATGTTCCGCCACCCGCTCATGATGCTGCGCCTCATGTTTACCCCGCTGCTGTTCCGTTCCCTGAGAACGTCGGAAGAACTGGGCATTGCGGCCGAACTCAAGGGGCTGGAGGCGGGCGGGCGTTTCGTGCCCTTCCGGGGAGGAGCCTGGACGCGGCGCGATACCGCGCTGGTGCTGCTTTCCGTGGCCTGCGCGCTCCTTGCCCTGTACTGCCATGCCGTGTGGGGCGGCGAAAGCATGGGCATGCGCTGAGGGAAAGGGGAGAAGTCATGATACGCTTTGAAAACGTTACCTATACCTATCCCTTTTCCGACCGGTGCGCCGTGAAGGACATCAACCTGCATGTGCGTCCCGGCGAGCTGGTGCTGGTTTCCGGCAGAAGCGGCTGCGGCAAGTCCACGCTCATGCGCCTTGCCGACGGCCTGTGCCCCGGCTATTTCCGCGGAACGCTGAAGGGGCGCGTGCTCATCGACGGCAGGGATACCTCATCCATGCCGCTCAGGGATATTTCCCGCATGGTGGGCACGCTGTTTCAGGACCCGGAGCAGCAGTTCTTTGCCCTGGGCGTGGAGGACGAACTTGCCTTCGTGCACGAATGGCGCGGCCGTCCGGCAGAGGAAACGCGGGAGAGGGTGCGCCGGGCCGCCGCCTCCTTCGGGCTGTCGCCGGTACTTCATCATTCCATCCATGAGCTTTCCGAAGGGCAGAAGCAGAAGGTGGGGCTTGCCTCCATCCTTTCGCAGGAGCCGCGCGCCCTGGTGCTCGACGAACCCACGGCCAACCTCGACCCGGAATCCACGGCGGAACTGGCCTGCCGCCTGCGTGCCCTGAAGGAAAGCGGCATGGCCGTGCTGGTGGTGGATCACCGGCTGTACTGGCTGGAAGGCGTGGCCGACCGCGTCATCGTCATGAAAAAGGGCGAGATATGCGCCATGGGGAATTTCGCCCTTCTGGAAGATGAAGGGCTGCGCGCAGGCTGCGGCCTGCGCGACTGCCATGTGGAGGATGTGCGCAGGTCCCTGCCCGAAGCGCTGCCTGCCGGGGAAAATGCCCCGGAGCCGGGCGGGAAGGAACGCGGCCTGCGCGTGGAAGGGCTCAGCTTTGCCTACAAGGGGCGGGAGAACCTGTTCGACCATGCCTGCTTCTTTCTCAGGCCGGGCGTGACGGCCCTCATAGGGGAAAACGGCACGGGCAAGACCACGCTGGCCCGTCTGCTCACCGGTCTGAACAGGGCCGGGGCAGGGAAGTTCTTCATCGACGGCAAAGAGACGGCCCCGGGAGAACTTCTCCGGCGCGTAGGCATCGTGCTGCAGAATGCCGATCATCAGCTTCACATGAAAACCGTGACGCAGGAGCTGGAAGTCTGCCTGGAACTTGCCCGCCGCCTGCATGCGGGAAAGGACTCCGGCGCGGAAGACGCTTTTTCCGTGGCGGAACTTCTGGACATGTTCGACCTTTCCGCCCTTGCGGAAAGGCACCCGCAGTCCCTTTCCGGCGGGGAAAAGCAGCGCCTTGTCATTGCCTGCGCCTTTGCCAAGAAGCCGGACGTGCTCATTCTGGACGAACCCACCAGCGGGCTGGACGGCGGCAACATGCTGCGCATGGCCCGGGCGCTGGAACTTCTTGCCGGGCGCGGCGCCTGCGTGCTGGTGATTACCCATGACCTTGAACTCATGAAGCTTTCCTGCATGCGCGCGCTGCGCCTGCCCCTGCCCCGGGCCGGGAAGGCCGGAAACGAAGGAGAAAACGTATGAATACCCCCACTGACGGGAACGATCTTGCCGGGAAGGTGGCTTCCGCCCTCAGTCAGAAGAAGCCCTGGATGCTCTCTTCCCTTGCCCGGGAATGTCAGGTTTCGGAAAAGGACGTGGCCCGGGCTCTGCCCCCGGATATGTGCGCCTTCACGGGCGGGGAAAACTTCACGCGGGTGTGGGAAGCGCTCTGCGCGTGGGAAAAGGCCACCTTCATCGTGCAGCATGAAGGGCACGTCATCGAGGTGGCATGCCGCATTTCTGCGGGCCGGCCGGGGCACGGCTATTACAACATCATGGGAGAAGGGGTGCTCGGCGGGCATATCAGGGCCTGCGCCATCACGGATATTGCCTTTCTTTCCATGCCCTTCATGGGGCTGGAAAGCTATTCCGTGCAGTTCTTCCACGGGGACGGCAGGGTGGCCTTCGCCGTTTACGCGGGGCGTGAGCATCACGTCGTCATGGCCTCGGTGAAGGAGGCCTTCCTGAAGCTCAGAAAGGATCTTGCGGCCTGAAGGGCCGGGTCCTCCTTATTCTTTTCAACCAGGAGATGAAGCATGAAGACACTCATTGTCTATTCCTCCCTTACCGGCAACACGAAGAAAGTGGCGGAGGCCATAGCCGCCGTTCTGCCCGGCTGTGACCTCCTTCCCGTGGAGGAGGCTCCCGCCTCCGTGGAAGGCTATGACCTTGTGGCCCTGGGCTACTGGGTGGACCGGGGCATGCCCGACGGCAGGACCCGCACCTGGCTGGGAGGCGTGAAAAACGCGCGCCTCGCCTTTTTCGGCACGCTGGGCGCCTGGCCCGATTCCGACCATGCGAAAGAGTGCATGAAAAAGGGCGAGGAACTGGCCCTTGTCCCCGAACGGGGCAATGAGGTGTACGGCTCCTGGCTCTGCCAGGGAAAAATCGACCCCCGGGTGCTGGAAGCCATGGCGCGCATGGCGGGCAACGTGCACCCCATGACGCCGGAACGCAAAGCCCGCATCGAAGAGGCGGCAAAGCACCCCGACGAGGACGACTGCCGCCGCGCGCAGGCATTTTTCCGCGGTATTCTGGAAAAGATGAACTGACTTTTGTGCGCCGGGCCTTGCCCGGCGCGGAATATCCATCATGCGGCACGCTCCGTTCCGTGCGGTGGGAACGGGGCACGGAGGAAAAAATGAACTGGTCACAGATATACGCGACCATAGGGCCGGCGGGGGTCGTGCTCGTGCTGGTCGCCTGCGCCGGGGTGTACCTTGCGCTGAAAAGCTATGTGTTTCTTTTTCTTGTCTGGCGGGATTTCCGCAGAACCTTTCCCGAACTGGAAAAGGAGGATGCGTCCGGCGAGTGCATGGACTATCAGGGCGACAACCCGCTCATCTGCATCGTGCGCGACATCGTGCAGACGCATTCCAGCCATTCGGAAGATATCCGCGCCGAAATCGCCTACCTTTTTCACCGCAATTTCGAGCAGCTCACGCGGGAAATCTGCTATCTCAGGCTCATATCCGTGCTTTCGCCGCTTCTCGGGCTGCTCGGCACCATTCTCGGCATGGTGACGGTGTTCCGGACCATAGGCGAGAATGCCGCGCCCGATACGGCCATGCTGGCCAACGGGATATGGGAGGCGCTCATCACCACCATCATGGGCCTGTGCGTGGCCATACCCGCGCTCATGGTCTACTATTTCCTCATGCTGCGCTTCAAGGGCTTCCATATAGAAGTGGTGGAATACAGCTACCGCGCGCTGGAATTCTGCCAGAGAAGAAAGAGCGGCGGCAGACACGGAGAAGACGACGATGTTTAATTTCGGCCTGGAAGAAGAACCGAGCATTGATCTCACCCCGCTCATCGACACCATTTTCATGCTGCTCATCTTCTTCATCATGACGACGACCTTCAGCCGTCCGGTGCTCGACATCATCCTGCCCGCCTCCAGCGAAGCGGAAGCCTCTGCGGAAAAGCGCGAACAGGTCATTTCCATCAAGGCCGACGGAAGCCTGCATTATGAAGGAAGAATGATAGACAGGTCGGAGGTGGACGCCATCCTTGCGGAGCGGCCGGAAGCGCTGCTCAACCTGTATGTGGATCAGAAGGCGCCTTTCGAGGCCTTTGTGGAAGTAGTGGACATTGCCAAAGTCAGAAAAGGGGGCCGTTTTGTCATCAGCACTCAGCCGGGCGGAGATGAGTAGCGCGCTCCGCTGCCCCTTGCGCATCCCTTACGGCGTACAGGAGCGGCGCCGGAGCAGAAACATGGCGGCCTGCGGCATGTTCGGCATGATGAGCCTGCTGATGGCGGCGGGCGTCATGCTCCACGCGGAACGCACCCTTTCCCTGCCTTCCGTCGAGGCGCGCAGGGTGTTCATGGTGCAGGCGCAGTTTCGCACCGTGCCGCCGCCGGAGGAGAAACAGCCGGACATGGAGAAGATTCTGACGCAGGAGTCGGATTTTCTTGTGCCCGAACAGCCCGAACCCGTGGTGGAGAAAAAGCCGGAACCGGTGAAGCCCGAACCGGAAGTCAGACCTGTTCCTGAACCTGAAACAAAGCCCGTGGTGAAGCCGGAGCCTGAGCGCCGTCCCGCCCCGAAACCGAAGGCGAAAAAGCCCCCCCGTCCCGCCCCGAAGGCGGAAGCGGCGCTTCCTGCACCGGAGGGCAAGGCGGCGGAAAACGCTTCCTCCGTATCCGCTGCGGCGGCCTCCGTGCCCGAAGCGATGGGGAGCGAAAAGGCGGAGAGCGACCGCAGGAGCGCGGTGCTTGCCGGGCTGCTTCAGGCCGTGGAAAAGCATAAGCGCTATCCCCGGCAGGGCCGCCGCAGCGGTGCGGAAGGCACCTGCACGCTCATGGTGCAGATAGGGGCAGACGGGCGCGTGGTCTCCTGTTCTCTGGCAGAGGCTTCCGGCCGCACCGTGCTGGATGCCGCGGCAAGAAGGCTGGGGGAAAAGCTGGTGGGGCTTGACGTGGGCTCTTCCGGCGCGCTCAGGGTGCTCATTCCCGTGCATTACCGGCTGACGGACCGCTGAGGAAGCGCTGTTTCTGCAGAGGCTGTCGTTTTGCAGGGAGCGGGCGTATGCCGCACGGGCCGTTTTTACGGGGCGGCATGGTATCTTAAAAAACAGGCGTCGCCTGCGGAAAAGGCCGTGTGCAAAGCACGGCCTTTTTTCTTTCTTGTTCCGGTGCGTTTCCGCGCCCCGGGAACACGGGGCCTTTCCGGAGGCTTCCGGAAAAGGGCGCGGCGGATCAGCGGTATTTTCTCGCCAGTTCCTGCACTTCTTCCTGATTGTCGAGAGAACCCATGTTCTGGAAGGTCTTTTCCATGGTGCTGATGAGCTTTTTGCGTTCGCTCTGATATTCGCTCTGCCAGTTCTTCCAGAAATCTTTGGTGCGCAGATACAGGACGAACTGCCCCCAGCGGCGGATGACATGGGGGGGCACCACATGTTCCAGTTCGCAGGCCACGGCGTCGGCCTGCTTTTCGTCGAGCTGAAGCACCTGCAGAAAGAATTCGCGGAAAATGATGTGCCGGTGGGTGATGTCGCGGCCTACGCTGCGCCCCTGTTCCGTGAGATGAATGAGGCTGTAGGGCTCATACTCCACAAAGCCCATGGATTTGAGCACCTTGAGCGTGCTTGTCACGGTGGAGCGGCTTACCCCGGCGGCGTCGGCGATGGAACTTGCCCGGGCGGCGCCTTCTCTGGCTTCTTCCAGAAAAATGATTTCAAGGTAGTTTTCCAGCGCGGGGGAAAGGGCCTTTCTTTCCGCGCGCCCGTCCTGTTCTTCAGGGGAATGATCCGTCATGGTGCCTCCGGGCTTTTACGCAGTGTGCCGTTTTCGCAGGCCATATTCAAGCCATTTCTTCCCCCGGAAGAGCCGTATCGTCCAGAGAAGGGCGGCAACCTGCCCGGCAAGGCCCGCCGCATACACGCCCGCGGCGCCCATGTTCAGCACGGGCCCGAGCAGAAGCGCCAGAGGTATGCCCACCACCCAGCAGGTGACGGCGCCCACGCGGCAGGAAAGAATGGTGGCTCCCGCGCCGGAGAACAGGGCGTTCAGCATGCCCGTCATGCCGACGACGGGGCCGGAAAGGCAGGCGAAGCAGAGAAAGAGCGAGGCCTGTTCCAGCACGGCGGTCTCGCTGGAGAAAAGCCCTGCGGCGGGAGTGCGCAGAAGCCAGAGCAGCAGGGAGGGCGGCACGAGGGCAAGCGCCGTCATGGCGGCCGTTCTGCGGCCGAAGGCGTAGAGCAGGTTCCTGCTTCCTCCGCCCAGCATGTGGCCCGAAAAAATGACCATGGACATGTTGAGCGCGCCTAAGGGGAACATGAGCAGGGAATGCACGCGGCTTCCCACGCTCATGCCCGCAAGCACGCTGGTGCTTTCCGGCAGAAGTCCGATGATGGCGAGGGTGACGAGGCTTCCCGTCTGCATGATGATGTGCCCGGCGGCCGAGGGCAGGCCCACCTTGAAGAGGTAGGGCATGGCGCGCCGGTTCCACTTCCACGGCGCAAAGGCGGCGCGGCTCAGCAGGCCGTAGCGCCGCGCGAGGATCAGATTGCTGGCAAGGCCGAGCAGGGAACAGGCAAAGGTGGTCCACGCTATGCCCGCCGTGCCGAAGGCGGGCAGGCCGAAACGGCCCAGCCCGAAGCCGAGATCGCCCGCCATGTTGGCCGAAGCCATGAGAAAGAGGGTGAGCAGGGGCAGCAGCACCTTTTTATGGGCCCGGAAAATGGAATTCACCATGATGAGCACATAATAGAAGGGCAGCTGGCAGCAGTAGGCGGTGAAAAACACGGAAAGCGCGGGCCGGAGCTCGTCGGAAACGCGCATGGCCGTGAAGATGAGCGGGGCGGAAAGCAGGGCGAGGGCGGCCACAAGGGTGCCCATTCCGGCGGAAAGCATGATGATGAGCCCGGCATAGCGTTCGGCGCGCCGCCTGAGCCCCGCCCCCAGGGACTGGCTCACCGTGGCCATGCAGCCGCTGGCAATGAGGGAGGTGATGAGCATGAGCAGGGCGAAAATCTGCGCGACCACGCCCGTGGCGGCCTGGGCGTCCGGCCCGAGCCTGCCCGCCGCCCATACGTCGGTCATGGAAATGACCAGATGGCAGAGCATGAGCCCCATCTGCGGCAGGGTGAGGCGGAAAAGCTCACCTCTGGAGGGCATGCCTTCCGGGACATTCCGGGAGAAAGAAGCGGATATGGAGCTCAAGCGGCTTTCCTGTGTTGGAAGGGTGTGACGGCCCGTCCAGAGTAGCCGGAGCTGTATTATTTGTCAAATAAAGTTATACTTATAAAACTTATGAAGACCGGGATCAGGGCTCTGTCCGGAAGAACAGGCCCTGCCGGAGGAAGGCTTCAGGGCTGCTCGTCATGTTCCTTCTTCCAGGCCTTGATCTGTTCCAGCCTGTTCTTGAAGCGCACTTCCAGTCCCTGTTCCGTGGGATGATAATATTCCTTTCCGAGCAGCGACTCGGGCAGACAGTGCATGGCCGTGAGTCTTTCCCTGGTATGGTGCGCGAACTGATAGCCCTTGCCGTAGTCGAGTTCCTTCATGAGTTTTGTGGGCGCGTTGCGCAGGGCCAGGGGCACCGGCTCGTCCAGCATGGAAAGGGCGTCCTTGCGGGCGAGGGCGTAGGCTCTGTCGATGCTGTTGGATTTGGGCGCGACGGAAAGGTAAACCACGGCCTGGGCAAGGTGCACGGCACATTCGGGCATACCCAGAAAATGGCAGGCCTGCCAGGCGTCGATGGTCACGCCGAGGGCGTGGGGATCGGCAAGACCCACGTCTTCGCTGGCAAAGCGCGTGATGCGGCGGGCGATGTACAGCGGGTCTTCCCCTGCTTCCAGCATACGGGCCAGCCAGTATACCGCCGCATCCGGGTCGGAGTTGCGCATGGATTTGTGCAGGGCGGAAATGAGGTTGTAGTGCTCTTCGCCTTTCTTGTCGTAGAGGAGCGACTTTCGGGACGTGCACTGTTCCAGCGTCTTTTTGCTGATGATGGTACGCTCGTTTTCCGTCTCGCCGTTGAGGGCCGCCATTTCCAGCGTGGTGAGGGCGGAGCGGGCGTCGCCGTTGGAAAACAGGGCGATGTGCTCCAGTACGCCCTCCTCCACCTCGATGTGCTGCCCGCCGAGCCCCCGCGCATCGTTCAGGGCGCGCGAGAGAAGGGAGACGATGTCTTCCGGGGAAAGGGGCTGAAGCACGAAGACCTTGCAGCGGGAAAGCAGCGCGCCGTTCACTTCAAAGGAAGGATTTTCCGTGGTTGCGCCGATGAGTATGATGCTTCCCTTTTCTACAAAGGGCAGGAAGGCATCCTGCTGGGCCTTGTTGAAGCGGTGAATCTCGTCCACAAAAACAATGGTACGCCCGCCGTACTGGCGGTTTTTTTCCGCCTGCTGCATGACGGCGCGGATTTCCCTGATACCGCTGGTCACGGCGGAAAAGTCGATGAAGGCCGATTTCGTGCGCCCGGCGATGATGCGCGCGAGGGTGGTTTTGCCCACGCCCGGAGGCCCCCAGAAGATCATGGAGGATACTTTGTCGGACTCTATGAGCCTGCGCAGTACCTTGCCCTTGCCGAGCAGATGTTTTTGCCCGAAGAATTCCTCCAGCGTGCGGGGTCTCAGCCTCGCGGCCAGAGGCTCAGAGTCTTCCTGCTGGAAAAGTGAATGCTGTTCCATGCCTGCCTCCCGCATGATGCGTCATTCTATATCCATCCGGGCCGGGAGAAAAGCGGGAGTCCAGGTCGGCGTTTCTGTCCGGCGGGAGCGGGGCTTTTTCGCATGTCGGGCTGTTGTTGCGGGTGAGAGAAGACCTCCCGCAGTCCCTATATCGGGGGCGTTGTTTTCTGCCGCATGAGGATGTTTCAGCGCTGTGCTTCATCAATGAGAGCGATGAATTCCGTCAGTGACACGTCCAGCCCCTTCGCCAGTTTCTCCAGTGTGGACAGAGTGGGAGAAGAGGGTGCTTTTCCTTCCAGTTTCTGCAGATGCTTGTAATCGAGGCCTGCGCGCTGGGCGAGTTCTTCCTGCGTCAGATGTCTGGTGCGGCGCAGCTGCTTCAGCGTTTTGGCGAAGGCAAGATCAATAGAGGACATTGACATGTAATACTGGTCAATGGCAAAGTACAAACACCGTATATATGCGGTGTTTGTAATGAGTAACGCTCTATGCTCCGGCCCTGTCGTCGATTTTGCCGTGTTCTGATTTTTCTGTGGCGCACGCGTGCTCACGCCGTTTTTTGACGCTGTTTGTCTGCGACGGTGACGGAGAGTTTTGAGCCTGAGCGGGCAGTTTTTATCATTATATTGCAAAATATTTTTATTATTAAAAAAAGGTAATATTTTGTAAGAAATTTTGTTGAAAAAATATGCTTTTACAATAGTACGCTCAAAAAAGACAAATGTTTTTGTATGCGATTTTGAGATATCAGAGAATGAGTAGCGTCTTTTTCAAAAAGATGAACACAACGCCGCGCATGGGAGTAAGGGGGCAGACTTTCCGTGCGATAAGGCAGACGGATCAGATCATGAAGGAGGGGAGGCCTTCACGAGTTTTTCAGGGAATCCCGCGGAAGGCGGAACGTATTCAGGCCCCCTTGTTCCTGCGGACGCGGCGCCGGACAGAGACTTAAGGCTTTCGGGCGCGGAAGCCGCCCGGAAAACGGCATGTCCGTTTCTTATCATTATTTTTCCACAATGATGTTATGTTGCTTGAAAATAAGAAAAAACAGCGAAACTTAGTATCGGAGTTTCTTTCAAAGAAATATGATGACGATATTGTTGAAGATTTTTTAGAAAAGATCAGCAATGTCGACAAGAAGTTTTGCGAAGGAAAGCTTTCTTCTCCCATGGATAAGGAAGTATTTGCCGCTGTTGAGGCAAAGCTTTTTGTAGATCATATATGTACAATTATTTTATCTTTCGATGAAAGAAACAATGATGAAGGCAGTGACAGATTTTATATTCTGCACACTCTCAGAGATAATACCATACTTTTTGAAAAGCTCTATGCGTATTATCTGTATGCTCACGCGGTGCTGGTGAAAAAATATGCGCCGGATAAGGACGATGGAGATCTCAAGATTCTCGACAGAAAGGAGTTTTCCTGGGTTCTGGATATATTGATGAGCTATATGCTGCTGAAATGAGCCCGGGGGAGAAGAGCCTGCCTCACAGAAGAACGATGCACCGCGGCCGCAGAAAAAACGGCCGTACCGCAGGCGCATGTTTTTTTGCGGGGGAAAGTTCATCCCGGCGTTCCGTGGGGCGGAGCCGTTCACGGGCCTTTTCGTATGCCTTGTATGCCGTCGGTCGTGTTTTTCGATGAGAGTGTCGATATGGTTGCGACGCGGTATGTTTGCTTTTGTCCGGCGTAGATGCGCTTAAAAAAGGCCGCCCCGGAGGGCGGCCTTCATGGCAGATGCAGTGAGCCTTACATAAGGATGAAGGCCACGATGCCGACGGCGATGCCGTAGAGAATGAAGGGGATGACCGTACGGCGCAGGATGTCGCCTTCCTTGCCGATGAGGCCGAGCACGGCGCAGGCGGCCACGATGTTGTGGATGCAGATCATGTTGCCCATGGCGCCGCCGGCGCCCTGAGCCGCGATGATGATGAAGTGCTGAGGCACGGTGTAGCCGAGGGTTCTGGCCATATCCCACTGGAAGTTGGCGAAGAGCATGTCGGACACGGTGTTGGAACCGGTGATGAACGCGCCGAGGCCGCCCACATAGGAGGCGAGGGCGGGCCATGCGCCGCCGGCGAGGTCGGCCAGGCACTGGGCCAGAGCCATGGGCATGGAGATGTGGTTGGTGGCTTCACTCACGCTGGTGCCCTTGAAGATGGACACGAGCGCCACGGCGGCGAGCAGGGAGATGGTGGGGGCCTTCATCTTGGCAAAGGCGGTGGACCAGGCCTTGCTGACCTTGTGGGAGCCGATGGCGTCGTCACGCAGCATGCCGTGCAGGAAGATGGTGATGATGGAAACAAGGATGAAGGGCACGGTGCCGGGCAGGTTCATGAGGGCGATGTACGCACCCACGCCTTCCTGACCGAGAATGTTGGAAGCGCCGATGTTGAACATGGGGTCGGTGACGATGGGCTTCAGATGGAAGGCGGGCACGCGGGTCAGCACGAGGATGAGACCGCAGAGCACATAGGGCAGCCACGCCATGACCTGGCTCATGTGTTCCTTGTATTCCGTCACGTCGGAAGGCTTGATTTCACCGATCCAGTCGGGATCCCACTTGTCGCTGGAATCGAAGTCCCAGGTGCCTTCGGGCACGCAGATACCCTTCTGGGTGAGCTTGATGAGCACGCCGAGGCCGATGATGCCGCCGAGCAGGGAGGGCAGTTCGGGACCGACGGTCCAGGCAAGGATGAGGTAGGGCACGCCGAAGCATACGGAGGCGAGCAGGCAGTACTTCCAGGCCGCGAAGCCTTCGGACCAGGACTTGTTCTTGCCGTAGAAGCGGGTCATGAAGCCCAGCAGGAAGATGGGCAGGATGAAGAGCATGGGCAGGTGCATGAGGGTGACGTATTCGCCGATGAGCTTGTAGACCACGGCGGGGTCGCCGGTATTGAGGGCGGCCATGCCGAGAGCTTCAATGGACTTGAAGCCCTGGAGCACGGGGGTGCCCACGGCGCCGAAGGTCACGGGGATGCTGTTGAAGGCGAGGCAGATGACCGCGGCGCAGAGGGGAGGGAAGCCGAGGCCGAGCAGCAGGGGGGCGGCAAGAGCGGCGGGGGTGCCGAAGCCGGCCGCGCCTTCGATGAAGGCTGCGAACATGAAGCCGATGATGATGGTCTGCACGCGCCGGTCGGGGCTGATTTTCTTCATGCCGGCCTGGATGGTTTCCATGGCCCCGCTGTAGGTGAGCGTGTAGTAGATGAGCAGCGCGCCGAACACGATGATGAGCACGCCTGCGGCGGTGATGAAGCCTTCCAGCGTGAGGGCGATCACGCGGATGACGGGCAGCTGCCATACGATGATGGCGAGAACCGCGCCCGTGGCCCAGGCCAGCGGCATGGCGCGCATGGACGACCAGCGCAGGCCGGCCATGAGGATCAGCGCCACCAGAAGCGGCGCGACGGCAAACAGTGCCAGCAGTTCAATGTTCATATAACTCTCCTCTGACTGTAAGAAGGTAAACGGGCTTAGGGAGAAGAAGGAACATGCCGCCCCTCGCGGAACTTGCCCCGTTCCGTGCGGGACGGGCGCGTTTTTTTGCGTGCGCCCGCGCGTCCGCCTGAGAGTGTGGCGCAGTCAGGCGGGAAAGATGTTTTCTGCTTCCGCGCAAGGCGGAAGCGCAGGTGTTTTTTCAGGGAATATTCCACCCCGGCGGGGAAGGCTCCGCCCGGAGGCGGAGCCTTTCGTCGTTACGGCGTTATTTCATGGCACGGGCGAGCAGTTCGGACATGTGCTCGACCTTGATGGGGGAGTCGTTGGCCGTGGCCACACCGCGGATCTGCATGACGCAGCCGGGGCAGTCGGTGACGATGATGGAAGCGCCGGTGGCTTCGCTGTTCTTCAGCTTCTTTCTGCCGATTTCGGCGGAGAGTTCGGGGAACTTCACCGAGAAGGTGCCGCCGAAGCCGCAGCACACGTCTTCTTCAGCGGCAGGCGTGTAGTCGGCCACCATGTTCAGCAGAGCGCGCGGCTCTTCGGTGACGCCCAGGTTCCGCATGTGGCAGGGCGAATGGTAGGTGACCTTGTCGCCCGTCTTCACGAAGTCGTCCGCTCTCAGGCCGAGCTTGTTGTACACGAAGGAGGTGAAGTCCATGACCTTGGAGGCGAAGATGCCGGCGCGGTACCTGTCTCCGGTATCCTTCAGAAGGTCGGGATAGCCGTGCTTGAGGTGACCGGCGCAGGAGGCGCAGAGGGTGAGGATGGCGTCGTACTTGCCCGGTTCAAAGGCGTTCACGTTCTGCGAGCTGACCTCAAGGCTGGTTTCTCTCTGGCCCATCATTTCCAGCGGCAGGCCGCAGCAGGTCTGCTTGAGCGGGAATTCCACATGCACGCCGTGCCTGTTGAGCACGCGCACCGCGGCCACGAGCTGTTCGGGATAGATGAAGTCCTGGGCGCAGCCGGAGAAGATGGCCACGCGGAACTTCGGCTGGGCGGGGTTGTTCACCACCTTCTCGAAGAGCTGACGGAAGGACTTGGGAGCCAGAGCGGGAAGCTGACGGAAGCTCTGGTCGCCGCCCATGAGCACCGCAGGCAGGTGACGGATGAAGCGGCCGCCCTTCACGGTGAGGGGCTTCTGCGAGAACTTGATGAACTTGAGCAGGCTGTGGAAGCGGTCGCGGTCCTTCATGACCATGCTCATCACGGAACCGGCGGTGCTGTTGCCTTCGCTCTTCACGATGCGGGAGCGGATTTCACGGGTGATGCGCGGCAGGTCGATGCCCGCGGAGCACACGTTCTTGCAGGATTCGCAGCCTATGCAGTTCTGGACGAGGGCGCGGGCCTTGTCCGCCCCGTGATAGAGGTAGGTGAGGGCGAGGCCCACGGCGCCGATGTACACATAGCCCATCTTGTGGCCGCCGATGAGGCGGTAGACGGGGCAGACGTTGGCGCAGGCGCCGCAGCGCACGCAGCGCAGGATGTCCTTGAAGGCGGGGTCCTTGGCGATGCTCTGGCGGCCGTTGTCGAGGAAGACGATGTGCATTTCCTTGCGGCCGTCGGGACCGGTGGCGCATTCGTTGGCGCCCGCAATCCAGGTGATGTAGGAGGTGATGGCCTGGGCGGTGGCGTTTCTCGGCAGCACCTGAAGCACCTTCAGGGCGTCGGCCACGGTGGGAATGAGCTTTTCAAGGCCGGCGAGCACCACATGCACGCGGGGCATGGTGGTCACAAGGCGCAGGTTGCCTTCGTTGGTCACCGTGCCGATGAGCCCGGCTTCGGCCACGGCGAAGTTCGCGCCGGAAATGCCCATGTCGGCGTTCACATACTCGCTGCGCAGTTCCTTGCGGGCCACCTTCACCAGCTTCTGGATGTCTTCCCTGTCCTGCTGCACATGGGTCACGTCGGTGAACAGGTCCGCCACCTGATAGCGGGAAAGGTGGATGGCGGGCATGACCATGTGGGAGGGGCCTTCATGACGCAGCTGGATGATCCATTCGCCGAGGTCGGTTTCCACCACGCGGAAGCCTTCCTTCTCCAGCGCGCCGTTGAGGTGAATTTCCTCCGCCGTCATGGATTTGGACTTGATGATGTTCTTGCAGTGGTTTTCCTTGGCGATTCTGGCGATGATGCGGTTGGCTTCCGCCCCGGTGGAGGCGAAATGCACATGCACGCCGCGCTTTTCCGCTTCGGTCTTGAACTGCTCGTAGAGTTCCATCATGTGCTGGGCGGCGTTGTCCTTGATGTCCGCCACTTCGTGGACGAGCTCATCAACATCCATGCCTTCAAAGATACGGACGCGGTTGGCCTTGTATTCGACGGCGAACTTGTCCAGCGTGGCACGGAGGAACTTGTCGTCCAGCGCTTCCTGAATCTGACCGTGGTATTCCTTCATGTTCTTGGCGTCGGCCATGTCTTAATCCTCCAGCAGCACGATGTGAAGTTCGAGGGGTCCGTGCACGCCGAGGGCGCCCACGCGTTCGATATCGGCCGTACGGCTGGGGCCGGTGATGAAGGCCGTGTAGGATGCTCCGCCTCTGTTGAGCAGATCGAGCATGATGTCGTTGGCGTCCTCCAGCTTGTTGAGCAGGGTGGACTTGCGCACCAGCATGATGGACACTTCGGCCACCATGGTGCCGATGCGCACTTCTTCACGGTTGGAGTTGACGACGCACGTCACCGTGTCGGCCACGAGAGCGTCGGCCCAGGTGATGCTGGTGTCGAAACCGCCCATGTGGTCGCGCAGGCCGGAACGCAGCAGCGTGATGTCGGTACCCGCAGCCTTTTCTTCCAGAACGGCATATTCCTCATCGGAAAGACCGGGGGCCGCGATGAAACGTTCAAGCATGGTGGGGAAGCCGTTTTCACTGACAGGGCCGTACTGCTTGCCTTCCTCGGGCAGCAGCATTTCGCAGTGACGTTTCTTTTCGGTGACGTCCACGGCGTATTGCATGGCGTCCGCGAAATCCTTCGCTTCATAGAGAGAAGCGGGAATCGAGGGAGCCTTGGCTTTCACCACTTCAACAAGTTGATCCTGGGTCATTGTTACTCCTTGGCAAGTTTCGCCTGAAGGGAGGGAGGAAAACAGGAAGGCCGGACGGCCGGCCTTCCCTCCTTTGTCAGTCGGGCAGCGTTTCCGCGTAGATTTCAATGGGGTGCTTGACGACGATGTCGTCCTTGTTCTGCGAGAGCATGTCGGAAATCTGAAGCATGCACGCGGGGCAGCCCGTGGCCACGGCGGAGGCGCCGGAACGCACGATGTTCTCGCGTTTGCGCAGGCCTATTTCCTTCGACAGCTCGTAATGGAACAGGGTGAAGCTGCCGCCGCAGCCGCAGCAGCGGTCGGCCTCCGCCATTTCCACCAGCTCGTAGTTGGGGTTCTGGCGGATGAGCTTGCGGGGCTGTTCCCACACGCCGAGGCTCTTTTTCAGGTGGCAGGAATCGTGGAAGGTCACGCGGGTGACCTCTCCGGGGCGGCGTGCGCCCTTGTCCATGGTGTCCACATGCAGAACGTCGATGAGGAAGGCGTTGATGTCCATCACGCGGGCGGCCACCGATGCGATGGTCTTCTGGTGTTCGGGCGAGAACTCCCGGGCAAAGTGCGGCCACCATTCCTTCAGCGTGGCGGTGCAGGAACCGCAGGGCGTGAGGACGTACTGTATGCCGCCGCCGGTGAATTCGCGGCCGATGACATCAAGATTCTTCCTGGTTTCCAGCACGAAACCGGTGCGGTCGCCGGAAGCGAGGGCAGGGATGCCGCAGCAGGTGAGCCTGGACGGCATGACCACGCCCACGCCGTGATGTTTGAGCACCTTGAGGCATGCCTCGCCGAGCTGCGTATAGTATTTGTCGGCCATGCAGCCCGCAAAGAAGAGCACCTTGATGCCGATCTGGCCTTCGGTGCGCAGATCCCCGTATTTCGCGTGGAGCGACTTCGACGGGAGCTTTGCGATGTGGCGCGAGCCGATGAGCTTTTTGAAAAGCGGCATGTCGTAGGTCTTCGCGCCCTTCTGACGCATGACCAGCCCCTGGAAGGGGGCGGCGCTGCGCATCATGGCGCTGAAGAGCTGCGGATGGGTGAGCAGTTCGCGGAACACGAACTTCTTGATGGGGTTCAGGCCGCGATAGTCCACCAGCGCCTGCCGGGCTTCCATGAAGATTTCCAGAATGGAAACGCCGGAGGGGCAGTTCGCCTGGCAGGAACCGCACAGCAGGCAGCGGTTCAGCTTTTCTTCCACGGCGTCGGCGTCTTCGATCATCTTGTGGGCGAGATTGTCGAGAAGCGCCAGCTTGCCGCGGCTCACGTCGGATTCCTTATAGGTGACGCCGAACACCGGGCACACCGCCTGGCAGAGGCCGCAGCGCATGCAGTCGGCCAGCCGGTCGTCCAGCTTCATCAGTGTCTGTGCAAGACGGGTGATGTCGCTCATGATCAGATCCCCGTGATTTTGCAGGCGTTGAACAGGCCCTTGGGATCAATGGCGCGGCGCATGCGCTGGGAGAAGAGGATGGTGCCCTTGCTGGTTTCCTTTTCCATCCACTTGGCCTTGGCGGTGCCGATGCCGTGTTCACCGGAAAGGGTGCCGCCGAGCTTGAGGGCCACGTCGAAGATTTCGTCCACCGCAGCTTCCACGCGGGCGAATTCTTCCTTGTCGCGCTTGTCGCACAGGATGGTGGGATGCAGGTTGCCGTCGCCGGCATGACCGAAGGTGCCCATGTCCACCTTGTACTTGGCCGCGATTTCATTGAGGTTTTTAATCATGGCCGGGATCTTGGAGCGCGGAACGGTGGCGTCTTCCAGCACGCAGGTGGGACGGGCGCGGGCAAGGGCGGGCAGAGCGTTGCGGCGGGCCGCCCACAGCTTGTTCTTTTCCTCGGCGTCCTTGGGAATGTGAATGCCCGTGGCGTTGCACTTCTTGAGCACTTCCTCCACGATGGCGGCTTCGTCGGCCACCTGTCCGGGGTGCCCGTCCACTTCAATGAGCAGCATGGCCGCGGCTTCCACGGGCAGACCGATCTTCTGGTCGGCTTCCACATACTTCAGGGTGGCCTGATCGAGCAGTTCCAGCGTGCAGGGCACCACATGGGCGGCGATCATGGCGGCCACGGCGTCGGCGGCATCCTGCACGTCGGCAAATTCGGCCGTGATGGCGCGGGAGGCGCGGGGCGGCGGAACCAGCTTGAGAATGGCCTTGCTGATGACGCCCATGGTGCCTTCGGAACCGACCATGAGGCCCGCCAGGTTGAAGCCGGTCACGCATTTGACGGTGCGGGAACCGGTTTTCACGAGGTTGCCTTCGTAGTCATAGAATTCCAGGCCCATGACGTAGTCCTTGGTGACGCCGTACTTCAGGCCGCGCAGGCCGCCGGCGTTCTCGGCAATGTTGCCGGCCAGGGTGGACACGGACATGGAACCCGGATCGGGCGGATAGAAAAGTCCCCTGGCTTCCACGGCGGCGGCGAACTGGGCCGTCACCACGCCGGGCTGCACCACGGCGTACAGGTCTTCGGTGTTGATTTCGAGAATCTTCTGCAGGCTGTTGGTGAGAATGACGGCACTGTCCACCGTGTCCGGCACCGTACCTCCGGAGAGGTTGGAACCCGCGCCGCGCACGGTGATGGCCAGCCCGGCCTCATAGCACAGGCGTATGGCCTCTCCTATCTGCTCCGTCTGGGTAGGACGAAGAACCAGCGCCGGAACCTTGGCTGGAAGCACGGCGCTGTCGTAGGAGTAGCACTGCCTGTCGGCTTCGCTGGTGAACACATTCTCGGAACCCAGCAGAGCACTCAGTTCTTTGATTAAATTAGGACTGATCATGACATCCCCTCCCCGAAGGGTTATAAAAGACAGGAAAATACATACAATTTTTACACTAATAAAATAAAGGTAAAACCACAATCAATGCAAGCGGTTTTTCCTGAAATGACGGAACTTTTGCCCGTCGTTCTTTTTTTCGCAAGAAGAGAGGCGTCGCAGAGAGGTGTAGCTTGTTGATATTACAGGCAATAACATAGTTTTCGGGTAGGAAAGGGGGAAAAGTTCCCGTGAAAGGCCTTCACGGGGAGCCAGCGGGGCGCTTTTGTGCACGGCTGCGTGAGGATATTGTGAACGGAAGCGCGGTACGGCGGGAAAACTACTGCCGTGCAACGTTTCTGCTGCTGCAGGGGTGCGTACGGATTTTTACAGGAGCACGGCGATGTTTTTGCCGCATACGCCCGCGGCATGGAAAAAACGGCGCGCAACTTTTCACACTTTTCCGTTGTGCGGAGTTTTCACCACGGAAAAGAGCGTTTTTTGCGGGCGTTTCATAAGAGCGCATGCGTGCAGACACGTTCCTTCCGGCAGGGAAAGGTTCACGAAAAGAGAAAAAGCGTGATCAGGGGCGGAAAGAGGGAGGAACACGCTTCTTTTCGCACGGACGAGGAAGCCTCAGAGCAGGGCTTTCCGGCAGGGCAGAGGCCTTCGGGCCCGGTACCGGCCTTTGGGGGCCAAGATGCCCTGCGCTCCGGCAGATGGTGCAGGCGCCGTGTTCCCCGGCCTTCAGGAAGATGAAGAGACCGGGAACCTTGCCGGATCCGGAAACGGGATTCAGCGCCTGTCGAGAGCAAGCACGAGTGTTGTCAGAAGCTCCACGGAGGGCATGAGCACCTCTTCGTGAAAGTCGAAATCCGGGGAGTGATGGCCTGCGGCAAGCTCGCTTCCCAGCATGATGTAGGTGGCGTCGCCTCCCTGTTCCTGCACGGCGGCCATGTGCACGCAGGCGTCGTCGCTGCCGAAGCCGGGCGCGCTGTCTTCCACAAGCTCCGGCCGGAACCACGGCACGTTTTCCGCGCTTTCTCGGACAAGGCGGATCAGGGCGTCGTCGCTTCCCGCACTGCCGGAACCTCCCATGATGCGGATGTCGCACTGCTGTTCGTACATGGCGGCCGTGTGCTCGATGATGGAACGGCAGTGCTCGAACATGTACTCGTTCACGGCGGTGGTGGAGCCGCGCGTTTCGCATACCATGCGGGCGAGGGCGGGAATGGTGTTGCGCCCGCTTCCCGCCTCAAGTCTGCCCACGGTGATGCGGGAATCGCCTTCTCCGTGGCGGGGCAGGGCGTGCATGTTGAGCGCGGCGCTTGCGGCCGCAAGAAGGGAGTTTGCGCCCTTGTGGGGTTCGGCCCCGGCATGGGCGGCCCGTCCGGTGAAGGTCACGTCGAACTTGGTGGTGGCCAGAAAGCCGCGCGCTCCGCATACGAGGCTGTGGTCGCGCCTGGCCCACATGCCGATATGCGCGGCGATCATGTGCCGGGCCCCTTCCAGAAGTCCCGCCCCGGCCATGGCCCGCGCGCCCCGGCAGCCCTCTTCGCCGGGCTGGAAGAGCAGGCGCACGTTGCGGGTGAGGCTTTCCTTCCTTTTGGCCAGTTCCCGGGCAAGGCCCAGACCTATGGCGATGTGCCCGTCGTGTCCGCAGGCATGGCAGATGCCTCTGTGCAGGGAGGCAAAGCCTTCCTGATGCGGCAGGTGGGAAGGCTTTTCGGATTCCTCCACGTCCACGGCGTCGATGTCGAAGCGCAGCACGGTGTGCGCGGGCAGATCGGGGCGTATGTCCACCGCAAGGCCCGTGATGCCGTTCATGCGCTCAAGCCATGCCTTCGGCGCGCCTTCGCGCAAGGCCCGCTCCCGGGCCTTACGCAGCGTGTTTTCATCGGGCACGCCCATGCGCGCTTCTGCCAGGGAGACGCATTCCCCCACCAGGGGAGAGAGTCCGGTTTCTTCCAGTTCCTGCGCGATGCGCGCCGTGGTCCAGAATTCCGCCATGCCGGTTTCGGCATGCTGATGGAACAGTCTGCGGAGGGCGGAGAGCTGCTCCTGCGAGATGGAAAGGGAATGATCGTTCATGGCATGAGGGGAAAAAGGAGAAAGGGGGAAGGACGATGTCCTTCCCCCGGTGCGGGTCAGATTCTCAGGCTGTCGCGGATGTCGGTGAGACGGTTCCGGGCAAAGAGCAGGTAGGAGATGATGAGTTCTCCGGAGTTGAACGACGAGGTGATGTACAAGGGATCGTAATTGCAGATGAGATCCATGTAGCGCATGGCCTCGGTCATGTTCTGCTCGTTGTTCTTGTTGCCGATTTCCGGATACAGCTCATACATGGCCTTCAGGTAGTCGCGCACCACATAAATGACGCCCTGCGCCTCGTAGATGCGGTTGTCCAGCGTGTAGAAGGGCAGGTCCTGACTGTCGTTGAGCAGGCCGAGGGCGTAGCCGAACACGGTTTCGCCCAGAATGAGGTTGAAGGCGGAGTAGATGTCGTCGGTGCGGCAGTTGTACACGGCCTTGCCCGCCAGCAGATCCTTCTTGTACTGCTCGGTCATGGAAAGGGCCTTCTTGAAGGAACCTTCCGCCGAGGGGATGAACAGCATGCCCCAGCGCTGGGGGCTGATGGCGAAGTGATTGAGGCGCGCGTTGTAGAGCAGGTCGTTTTCCCTGTCGTTGCTGCCGAGTTTGGCGATGACCGTGGAGTAGTGGTCAAAGAGCATCTTGGTGGCCACATAGGTGCCGAACTGCCGGTAGGCCCGATTGTCCATGATCCAGCGGTTGAAGAGAATGTCGTTGGCCGTCCAGCCGAAGGTGGAGTTCAGCTCCGCGTTCATGCGGTTGGTCAGTGCCGTGAGAAGCTCAGCCCCCCGGGCCTGTTCCGTCATGTCCTTCTGCACGTTCACCTGATAGACCGGGAAGGTGACGGGGTCTATCATCGTATAGAGCTTCTGAGAGCCCCATACCGTGAACAGTATGCCGACAAAAAGCAGCACCTGAATGCCCAGTGTTTTGGCGACAATGATAAAGTGTCGCTTTTCGGGGTGTATCATGTGTTTCTCCTGAAAAGGGTGTTGAGGTCGAAGCCGTTTCGCCTGCGGGGCGCTCCGGCGTGAGGGTACATCCCGTACTGTCTGTCTATCATCATTCCCTGCGTTTTTTCAACTTTCGAAGTCTTGCAGAGCCTCCCGGGGAAAGGCGGGCGCCATGGCAGGGCGCGCACGTTCTCTCTTCCGGGCACGCGGAAAGGCCGCACCCGGAGAACACGGTGCACGACAGGCCGCCCGGCACAGAGTATGCGGCGCATGTTCGGGCGGAGCAGCCTTCGGAGGCGGCTAGAACACGCGGCAGCCGTCTTCGGTGATCACGGCCATGTATTCCCAGCGGGCGCCGCCCCAGCCGGGGAAGTACAGCCCCGGCTCTATGGTCACCACCATGCCGGGCTGCAGGGGGCTGGTATTGTATATGCTGAGGCGGGGCCCTTCATGGGTTTCCAGCCCCACGCCGTGCCCCAGCGAATGGGTGAAATAGCGGTCCATGCCGCAGGAGGCGAAGTAATCCACGGCAATCTGATGCACTTCCCTGCCCGTGACGCCGGGGCGCAATGCGGCAATGGCGCGGCGCTGGGCCTCCTGCACGCGCTCCAGCATTTCCGTGAAGCGCGGTTCGGGCCTGTCGCCTATCCAGCAGGTGCGGGTCTGGTCGGAGCAGTACTGGTTCAGGCGGCAGCCTTCATCCACCAGCACCATGCAGTTTTCCGTGAACACGGCGGGCTGTTCCGGAGCATAGTGGGGAAGGGCGGCATTGGCGTTCATGGCCACGATGGAGGGAAAGCTCAGTTCCGAGGCTCCGTTTTCACGGTAGAATTTTTCTATGGCCCAGGCCACGGAGGCTTCATCCTGCCCGGGAACAAGCACGGAGGGCAGCCAGTCGAGCATGCGGTGATTGAGCTTCACCGAGGCGTCGATGCGGCGGATTTCCTCCTCATCCTTGATTTCGCGCAGCTTTTCCACAAGGCCGTCCGCTCCCTTGAGCGAAAGCCCCGGTTCCAGCCTCCGGGCATAGCCCAGGGAAAGGTGTTCCTCTTCTATGCCGATGACGCCGGAAGCGCCGCACAGCTTTTTCAGAAGGCCGTTGAGCGCTTCGGAAGAGGCGGAATGGTAGATGAATATGCGCTCCCTGTCCCAGAGCTTGCCGGCGGCCTCCTCATAGCGCGAATCGGTGCACAGCCAGTCCTTGCCGTCCTTCATGATGATGAGGCAGCCCGAACTTTCGTTGCACTGGCAGTCGTGCAGCTCGAAGCCGGAAAGGTAGAAGCGGTTGGCGCTCTGGCTGACCAGAAGGGCGTCCAGCCCTTCTTCATACATGAGGCGGCGCAGTTTTTCTCTGCGCAGGGCAAAGGTTTCTTTGTTCATGGTATCCTCTGGCCGCTTCTTCTGCGGGAAGGCGGCGTGTTTTTTGTCCGTTCGGGCATGGTTCTTTCCGGGCCGCGGGCTGCCGGAGCCTGCGCTGTTCCCTGCGGAATCAGAGCATGTTTTTCTGACCCGGGGCGGAAAGGTTCCGCCTCCGCCTGTGCCGGCACCCCGCAGGGGCGCGCACGTTCTGCGGGCCGGAAGCCGTGGCGGCAGAACAGGGCGTCTGAGCGGGCAGTTCCATACCGGAGGCACAGGCGGCTTTTTCGCTCTGGAGAATACGGTTTTTTCCGGGAAAAGCCAACGATGCGCGGAAGGCCCGCTCCTCCCGGCCGGCAGAAGAAGGCGGCCGGGAGGAGCGGGCCTTCCGGCATCATCGGGCAGAACAATGCAGAAGGGCATAAAAAAGCGGGCGAAGCGCCTTGTTGCGCCTCGCCCGCATGGAGTTTTTCCGGAAATCCTACTTTCCGGCCTTGGCCTTCAGCACCATTTCCTTGAAATCGGTGAAGAAGGTGCGGCTGTCGGTGGGACCTGCGGCCGCTTCGGGGTGATGCTGCACCGTCATGATGGGCTTTTCAGGATGGCGGAAGCCTTCCAGAGTGCCATCGTTGAGGTTCACATACACCTTTTCCACGCCTTCGGGCGGAATCACGCAGAAGCCGTGGTTCTGGGAAGAGATTTCGATGCGCCCGGTCAGCAGGTTCTTGACCGGGTGGTTCACGCCGTGATGGCCGAACTTCAGTTTGGTGGTGGTGCCGCCGAGGGCGTGACCGAGGAGCTGATGTCCGAGGCAGATGGCGCCGATGGGGAAAATTTCCGTCATCTTGGCGATTTCCGCAATTTCGGGCTTCAGGGTGGCGGGGTCGCCGGGGCCGTTGGAAAGGAACACGCCGTCGGGGCGCACGGCCTTCACCTGTTCGCAGGTGAAGGAGGGCGGCACCACGAGAAGTTCCATATCCTGCGCGGAGAGAAGGCGCAGGATGTTCCACTTGATGCCGAAGTCGTACACCACGATGTTGAGCGCCCTGCCCGCAGGCCAGTTGTAGGAGCCGTCGGCGTTCAGGCTCACGGGGGCGGGGCGGCCGGCTTCGGCGTCCCAGCGGTAGGGGGCGGAGGGAGCCACGCGGGTGACGAGGTTCTGTCCTTCCATGGAAGGCAGTTCGTTCGCCTTTTTCACCAGTTCCTCAGGGTTGAGGATGCTGGTGGAAATGCAGCCGCGCATGGCGCCGTTCTTGCGAAGGTGCAGGGTGAGGGCACGGGTGTCGATGCCTTCGATGCCGGGAACGCCCTGACGCATGAGGAACTCGGGCAGGCTTTCCGTGGCGCGCCAGTTGGAGGGTTCCTTGCAGCATTCCTTCACGATGAGGGCCGACATGTGCACCTTTTCCGATTCCATGTCGTCGGGGTTGATGCCGTAGTTGCCGATGAGCGGATAGGTGAGGCACACCATCTGACCCGCGTAGGACGGGTCGGTGAGCAGTTCCTGATATCCGGCCATGGCGGTGTTGAAAATGACTTCGCCGCCGGTCAGTTCGATGGGGCCGGTGAAGGATTCGCCTTCAAGGGTGAAGCCGTCTTCGAGGGCGAGCAGAGCTTTCATGCGCGTTCTCCTTTGATCGCTCCGGCATAGTAGTCCTGGATGCACTCCACGCGGAGGGCCTTGTTCTGCTGATGCTGGATGGCGCGGGCAATGGCGCGTGCGCCGGAAATCGTGGTGGTAAAGGACACGCCGTAGTGCAGCGTGGTCTGACGGATGGCCCGGGAGTCGTGGGTGGTACGCTTGCCGGAAGCGGTGTTGATGACCATGGCCACTTCACCGTTCTTGATCATGTCCACGATGTTCGGGCGGCCTTCATGCACCTTGAGCACGGGCTGCACGTCCAGCCCGGCTTCCTTGAGCAGCTTTGCCGTGCCGTGGGTGGCGAGCAGTTCAAAGCCGAGGTCCGCGTAGGACTTGGCGATGGGCACCACGAATTCCTTGTCGCGGTCGTTCACGGAAATGAACACCTTGCCGTAGGAAGGCAGGCTCTGACCGGCGCCGAGCTGGCTCTTCAGGAAGGCTTCGTCGAAGGTGCAGGCCACGCCCATGACTTCGCCGGTGGAGCGCATTTCAGGTCCGAGCAGAATATCCACGCCGGGGAAGCGCTTGAAGGGGAACACGGCTTCCTTCACGCACACATAGCCCGTCTTGCGCATGGACCAGGGGTCGAGTTCGGCCAGCGTCTTGCCCAGCATGATCTGCGTGGCGAGGCGGGGCAGGGGCACGCCCGTGGCCTTGGACACGAAGGGCGCGGTACGGGAGGCGCGGGGGTTCACTTCGAGGATGAAGATCTTTCCGTCCTTCACGGCGAACTGGATGTTCATGAGGCCGACCACGCGCAGTTCCTTGGCGAGGGCGATGGTCTGGCGGCTGATTTCCTCCACGATTTCATCGGGCAGGGAATAGGGCGGCAGGGAGCAGGCCGAGTCGCCGGAATGGATGCCCGCGGCTTCGATGTGTTCCATGATGCCGGCAACGTACACATCCTTGCCGTCGGCCAGAGCGTCCACGTCCATTTCAATGGCGTTTTCCAGGAACTGGTCGATGAGGATGGGATGTTCGGGCGTATCGGTGCCCACCACGTTGCGGAAGTAGTCGTCCAGATCATCGGGGCCGTAGCAGACCATCATGGCGCGGCCGCCCAGCACATAGCTCGGGCGCACGATGATGGGATAGCCTATGCGCGCGGCTTCTTCCTTGGCCACGTCCAGAGAGATGCAGGTGCCGTTCTGCGGCTGCAGAAGGTGCAGCTTCTGGATGAGGGCCTGGAAGCGTTCGCGGTCTTCGGCGCGGTCGATGGCGTCGGGGCTGGTGCCGAGAATGGGCACGCCTGCGCGCTGGAGCGGCACGGCGAGGTTCAGCGGCGTCTGCCCGCCGAACTGCACGATGACGCCGTCGGGCTTTTCGGCCTCCACGATGTGCATCACGTCTTCAAAGGTGAGCGGCTCGAAGTACAGGCGGTCGGAAGTGTCGTAGTCGGTGGACACGGTTTCGGGGTTGGAGTTGACCATGATGGCTTCCACCCCCTCGTCGCGCAGGGCGAAGGAGGCGTGGCAGCAGCAGTAGTCGAACTCTATGCCCTGGCCTATGCGGTTGGGGCCGCCGCCGAGAATGATGACCTTCTTGCGGTCGTGCACGTCGAGTTCGCGGCCGGTTTCGTAGGTGGAATAGAAGTAGGGGGTGTAGGCTTCAAATTCCGCGGCGCAGGTATCCACGAGGTAATAGACCGGTTCCGTGCCCGTGGCCTTGCGCAGGGCGGCAACGTCGCTTTCCGGGCGCTTCCACATTTCGGCAAGCTGCCTGTCGGAGAAGCCGAATTCCTTGGCGCGGCGCAGAAGGCGCGTGAGTTCCGGGTTGTCGGGCGTCATGGAGTTGCCGAGGGCAAAGTCGCGAAGTTCCCCTTCCATGTTCACGATGTCGCGGATCTGGCGCAGGAACCACGGATCAATGGCCGTGACGGCATGGATTTCTTCCACACTCATGCCCGCGAGAAGGGCATGACGCAGGGCGAAGATGCGCCTGGAGTTGGGCGTGCGCAGTTTCGCCATGATTTCGTCCATGGAAGGCAGGGCGCCGCGGAAGTGGCTGCCGAGGCCGGGAGCGCCGATTTCCAGGGAACGCAGGCCCTTCTGCAGGGCTTCCTTGAAGGTACGGCCTATGGCCATGGTTTCGCCCACGCTCTTCATGGAGGTGGTGAGCTCGTCCTTGGCGCCGGCGAACTTTTCAAAGGTGAAACGGGGAATCTTCACCACGCAGTAGTCGATGGCGGGCTCGAAGCTGGCCATGGTCTCGCGGGTGATGTCGTTGGGAATTTCGTCCAGGGTGTAGCCGATGGCCAGCTTGGCCGCAATCTTGGCGATGGGGAAGCCGGTAGCCTTGGACGCCAGCGCGGAGGAGCGGGACACGCGGGGGTTCATCTCAATGACGACCAGTTCGCCGTTTTCGGGGTTCAGGCCGAACTGCACGTTGGATCCGCCGGTTTCCACGCCGATTTCACGCATGATGGCGATGGAGGCGTCGCGGATCTTCTGATATTCCACGTCGGTGAGCGTCTGCACAGGGGCCACGGTGATGGAGTCGCCGGTGTGCACGCCCATGGGATCGAGGTTTTCAATGGAGCACACGATCACGCAGTTGTCCTTGCGGTCGCGCATGACTTCCATTTCGATTTCCTTCCAGCCGAGCACCGACTGTTCCACCAGCACTTCGCTGGTGATGGAGGCGTCGAGGCCGCCGGCGGCGATTTCTTCCAGGTCTTCCTGGTTGTAGGCCACGCCGCCGCCGGAGCCGCCCAGGGTGAAGGCCGGGCGTATGATGAGCGGGAAGGGCATTTCCGAAGCGATGCGGCGCACATCTTCCATGTTGCGGGCGATTTCGCTGCGGGGCACCTTGATGCCGATGTTCTCCATGGCGGCGCGGAACAGTTCGCGGCTTTCCGCCTTTTCAATGACCTTGGCGTTGGCGCCGATGAGCTCCACGCCGCATTCCGCGAGCACGCCCATCTTTTCGAGGGCAAGAGCGGTGTTCAGGCCGGTCTGGCCGCCCAGGGTGGGCAGAATGGCGTCGGGCTTTTCCTTGCGGACGATGGCGGCCACGGTTTCAGGTTCAATGGGTTCGATATAGGTCCGGTCGGCAAGACCGGGGTCGGTCATGATGGTAGCCGGGTTGGAATTGACAAGGATGACTTCGTACCCTTCTTCCTTGAGGGCTTTCACGGCCTGGGTACCGGAATAGTCGAATTCACAGGCCTGGCCGATGACGATCGGACCCGAACCTATGACCATAATGCGCTTAAGGTCTGTACGCTTAGGCATATTCCGCTCCTAAAGTGGGTTTAAACTTGCGTATGATTACACGTTGCCCCGAGATAATCAAGCGTCGTGCGTCATGCCGGGCCGGAGACCCGTTTCCGGCTCCTTCCCTCTGTCGCGGAAAGATGGCGGCCGTGCCCGGAAGGCGGCGCGGTACGGCGGCCTTCTGTCTGCGGCTTCTGCGGGACGGAACATCGGTCCGGAGCGTTTTTTCATGGCTTTTCTGAAGCGGCGGCTTTCTCCCCGCCTCTGGGGCAGTGGAGGGAGGGCATAAAAAAAGCCATGGGGGAAACCCATGGCTTCGGGAGCTTATTCTTCGCTGCTTTCCCGCGTGGCGATGACGGTGTGTATCTGCTTGGCGTCGGCATCGGCAATGGTGAACAGCCAGCCGCCTATGCGGAACTCTTCGTCCTTCTGCGGAACGTGGCCCGCGTCCAGGCTGAGATAGCCGCCGATGGTGTCCACTTCGTCGGATTCCAGATGAATGCCGAGTTCTTCCAGTTCTTCCAGATAGGCGCGGCCGGAAAGTTCATACCTGCCGCCTTCCAGGGGCCGGATGTCCTCTTCCTTGGGAGCGTCGTGCTCGTCTTCAATGTCGCCCACGATGACTTCCAGCAGGTCTTCAATGGTGGCAAGCCCGGAGGTGCCGCCGTATTCGTCCACCACGATGGCCAGGTGGTTCTTGCGGCTGCGGAATTCCTGCAGAAGCTCGCTGGCGATCTTGGTTTCAGGCACGAAGAAGGGCTGGCTCATGATGGAATCCACCGGGGCGCTCTGCAGCTCCACCTGCATGAGGGAGCTCAGCATGTCCTTGGCGTGCACGATGCCTATGATGTTGTCGCGGGTTTCCTTGTAGACGGGCAGGCGGGAATGCCCCGTTTCCACAATGGCTCCCGCCGCATCGCGGATGCTCGTGCCCGAGGGCAGGCAGTCGATGTCCGTGCGGGGCGTCATGATGTCCTGCACCTGGATCTCGTCCAGAGAAAGGATGGAGAGCAGCATGGAACCTTCTTCCGCCTTCAGCTCGCCGTCTTCGCGCGCTTCGCGGATAGCCTGTTCCAGATGATCTTCCGAGGATTTGCCGGAAAAGAAAGAACCGATTTTTGACCACACGGTACTGTGGGATTCGCCGTCCAAGACGATACTCCTTGATAGAGGGTTCAGGCCGGGGAAACAGCTATGCCGCAAGGCAAGGGCCGGAAAGTCCGGCTCCGGCTCGAAAAAGCCCGCACTTCGGGCGCAATGGCTGGGAAAAACATGCGTTCCGCCGCAGAAAGGGCGGAATGCCGGAAACAGAAACGCGCCCGCGCGCGGAACCGGGTGAGGGGAACGTCGGAAGGCTGACAGCCGGCATCTTCCTGGGAAGAAAGAGGACTGTCGTTGTTTTGATCGGTCGTTGAGCGGGTATTGTTCATGTCAGATCCAGATTTTGGTGGCCAGAATAGCTTGTTCAGGACAAAAAGGCAAGACACGGCGCGGAGCCGGGAGCTTTTTTCCGCGCCTCTCCGGCGGAAGGCGGCCCTGTGGTTGACCTTGCGCCGTGAAATCTATATAGATGCTTCTGTGCCGGAATGGTGGAATTGGTAAACGCAGCGGACTCAAAATCCGCCGGTGGCGACACCTTGAGAGTTCGAGTCTCTCTTCCGGCACCAGATATTTCAAGCACCTGCCCGCGCAGGTGCTTTTTGCGTTTAAAGGCCGGGCCTTCAACATCCGGGGCGTACTGTGCGCGGCGGAGGGGGAAAAGCCCGGGCCTTCTGCGTCACGGTGCGGCATGGCCGCATCCGGCCTTCCTCTGCCCGGGGTGCGGATACGGCACGGACTTTTCACCTTTTCTGCTTTTGTGTACCATGCCGGGAACATACGAAACCACAAGAAAAGGCGGGAAGAACATGGCGTTCAACGGCTGGGAAAACGTGAAGGAAGGCGAGGAATTTTCCGCGGAAGAGATTGCCGCGTTTTACGGGAAGCTGGGGCCCTATTCCCTGCTTGAGCCGCTGCGGCGCAGCCTTTGGGGGCGCTACCCGCTCATGGTGCGGGCCGTGGCCTTTGACGGCGTGGAAGGTATGTTCAAGCCTGGAGAAAGGGTGCGGCTTTTTCTGCGGGAAGAGGAGGACGGGTACAACCTCACCGCCTTTCCCGAGCACATGCTGGAAAAGGAAGGGAGCCTGCGCCCCTTCATCGGCATGGCGGAAGAAAAGGCCATACAGTCTTCTTCCCCTGCATGGAATGAAAAGTGGACGGACATGTTCTGCGCCCGGGATTACTGCCTGCCCTTCTGCGATTCCCTCATGAAGCTGGAGCCGCCTTATACCGATGAGCAGATGGAGGAGCTGTACCGCTCCTTTGCCGACGAATACGCGGAGCACGACGGCCGCTGCGCCATGATTTCCGGTCTGTACCGCACCGGAGCGAAGCGCTTTTCCGCCTTCTGCTTTGCACTGGCCCGCGAAGGCATGGAGGAACCCGACGGTTCGCGGTATTTCGCGCCCTGGGATGTGGTGCTTCTGTTCTTTGAGCTTAACGAGGAAGGGGAGTTCGGCGCCGTGGCCACCGTGCCCCTGCGCCTGGTCAATTTCTACGACCCGGAACAACTCAGGACCTTTGCCGAAGAGCTGGAAAAACAGTGGAGTGACTGAATGCCCTGTTGTTACGACAGGGGCGGCGGACATGCCGCGGGCGTGTTCAGCCTGAGACAGGGGGATTTCGGCCTGTGCGGCAGGGCGTCAGCTTCCTACCTTTAAAGGAAGGCACGGGCCGAGTTTCTTCGCGCATTTTTTCTGCCGGAAGAGCGTGCTTCCGGCAGCTGCGGGCGGCGCGGCCGCCTGAGCAAAAAAGAAAGGGGAAGGCTGAATGTCAGCCTTCCCCTTTCTGCGCTGCGGCGTCCTCAGAATTTGTACCCGATGCCTATGCCGAAGTTGTGGGCATGGGGATGGGTGGTGTGGCCGGCCACCACGCCGCCTTCAGGATGCTGCATGGAAGCGAGCGTGTAGTCGAGCACATGGTTGTGGATGTACATGTACGCGATGTCGAAGGTCCAGTTCTTGTAGAAGAAGCCTACGCCGGCGGTGTAGTAGTTTCTGCCGTTGGAGGGCACCATGTAGTCGGCGTTGCCGATGTTCATGGGCGAGGTTTCATACATGAAGCCGAGGCGCAGGGCCATCCAGTCCACGGGCTTGTATTCGGCGGAAAGGCCGAGGGTCCAGCTGTTTTCCCAGTGCCTGTCGGTGTTCTGCCACTGATTCACCGGGGACTTCATGTACATGTTGAAGTCGCGGAAGCGGCTCCAGAGCGTGTACACGGCGTCGGCTTCAAAGCTCAGGTTCTCCAGCGGCTTATAGGCCACGCCGAAGCCGATGGAATCGGGCAGGTGCAGCGTGCCGCGCAGGCGGGAGTTCTGGATCATGGCAATCTGGGGATTCAGGCCGAGGGGCGTCTTGCCGAGCTGATTGTCGTAGCGCGTCTTGCCGCTCACCTTGAGGCTCATGGGCGCGCGGTAGGTGAGGCCGAGGGACCACTGATCGTTGATTTTCGCATGCAGGGCCACGTTGCCGCCGAAGGAAACGCCGTGCCCGTTGATGTTCACGTCGCCGGGTTCGCCCAGGCCGTAGTAGCCGGCAGCGCCGGCAAGGGTTGCGTTCTGGTTGAGGTTCTTGCGCATCTGCATGGAGGCGCTCATCATTTCCACGCCCACGGCCAGGGAGAGATGGTCGTTGAACTTGTAGGCGATGCTGGGATTGATGGAGTTTGTGATGAGCTGCACGCTCTGCAGGTTGTATCCGCCGGGCCATTCGTTGGGGTACTTCACGCCCAGACCGAAACGGGTGAAGGTGGCAAAGCCGAACCACAGCTTGTCGTTGATCTGATGGGTGAGGTAGAAGGACGGAATGGGCCAGGTCTGATGCGCGCTGTGGAAGTTGCCCGTGTCGTTGCCTGCTCTGTCGCGGGTGTCCACGCCCCAGTAGAACTGCGAAACGGCAAGGTTGGCCTGCATCTGCGTTCCGTCAAGGAGCGTCATGGCCGCAGGGTTGTAGGCAAGGGTGGAGGCGTCGCCGCCGCGGGCGATGAGACCGCCGGCAAGGCCCATGCCCCGGGCGCTGTTCTCCATGATGGCAAAGCCTTCAGCGAAGGCGCGGCCGGAAGGAATAAGGAAGGAAAGGGAAACGAACAGGCAGAACGCGCAGAGAGCGCGCGCACGCACGGAAAAACGGTTCATCACATAACTCCTGCTGCCGAGATGCAAAAAAGCGGGCCGACAAGGCCTGAAGCCATGTGATGAACGATAGGCCGTCTTGATAAGTTAAATCAAGATTTGAATGTATCCGTAAATAAAGCCGTGGCCTTGTCGCAAAGTGCCTTGGCACGTTCGCGGCTGCGGCGGCTGATGACGGGTCGCCAGATGCGGTATTCCTCGGGGGCGTCGGGTTCCGCGTGGCCGTCGGCAAGGTGGGCGCCGCCCTTGCCCGCGCCCTGGGCGGCGGGCTTGGCTCCGCGCGTGGTGTCCAGCGTCCATTCCCACGCAATACCCTTCATTTCTTCAAATTCTGCAAGGCCTTTCTTCCAGAGTTCGCTGAAAAAACCCTGCGCTTCCCACTTCTTGAAGTAGGCGTGTATGGAGCTGGGGCTGCCGTAGAATTCCTTGGGAAGAGACTTCCACTGCGTACCGGTTTTCAGGACATAAACAATGGCCGAAAAGACTTTGCGCTGATCGAGCGGTTTGCGTCCACCGCCGGAAATGCGCTGATACACTTTTTCAGGATCGCGCACGGTTTCGGGGATGAGCGGCTTGACGGCTTCCCAGAACGAATCAGATATTTCCCAGAATTTCATGACCTTAAACCCATATACGAGATGTGTTGGTGAAAAGTTTAGCATAAAAGACAAGGGAAGTCAGCACCTGCTTATTTACGGATAAGAAAAGGCGAAAAAATTTTTCACGGAAGCGAAAAAAAATTGTTGACAGTCCGGAACAGCCGGGCTATAGATAGCGAACACGACGCGGGGTGGAGCAGCTTGGTAGCTCGTCGGGCTCATAACCCGAAGGTCGTAGGTTCAAATCCTGCCCCCGCAACCAAGAAAATCAGGCACTTACAGTTTTCTAACCGTAAGTGCCTTTTCATTTTTCTAACCTATTTCTAACCAAAAGGGGAAGATAAGTGCTGACGCTTGCGGTGCGTCCAATGGAAACATACCAGAGGGGTATTCCGGGCTGTGCTCTTCTCGCTGAGACAGTAACTCACTTGAGGGCGCGTCTTACCCCATTCCTAGGTTCAGGACTCATTAATTGCCAAAAAAATAAGAAGTCCTTATTGTCGGCATAGGGAGGATGCCATGAAGGAACTTTTTTATCTTTCTCATGAACAGATTGCTCGTATCAAATGCTACTTTCCTCGTTCCCATGGCATTCCGAGAGTCGATGACAGGCGTGTCGTCAGCGGCATTATCTAGGCTCAGGACTCATTAAAGGTAAAAAATAACGATAGCCGCAAGGTGAATTGCTGAAAGGAATGTATGAGCACAGCGATCATAGCGCATGGCTATGTGACGCCAGTCATTCACCGGGAAAACATGTGTTCTATCTTGTGATGCTGGAGATATTGTTTCTTGTTGCAATACTCATGACTCTTGTATTTTTCCGAGAAGGAATGCAGGGAGTGCAACCTCGATTTTTCAAAAAACTGCGAATCC